>NZ_JBANBJ010000031.1:0-90642 GCF_059803515.1 Bradyrhizobium sp. UFLA05-125
AAGGCGAGTTCGACCTGATCCTGCACGTCCTCGATATGAAAGGTGCGCCCCTCACCTGCGCGGCGCATCAGGGCTGCCACGACTTCGGCCGTCAACTGCTCGACGCTCTCGTGAACGCGGCGCGAAGCAACCGCAGTGCTGCCCTCTACCGCAAGGAAAGCCTTGGTCATTGCGACCGCAATCTTGGCGGAATCGAACGGCGAGACCTTCCCGTTGCGGCGAATGATCTGCATGGCCGGCTCGCTGGAAGCAGCCGCAAGTGACTGTGGACGCAACTGGATGATGGGTGCGGAAGCGGTGTCCGCGTCGTGCAGGTTCAGTGACATCAAAGGGCCCCGTGATGCGCGCGTTGTGTTTGGACGGGGCGATAAGGAAGGACGCTGCCGGAACGCCGGCAGATGCGTTGCCGGACGGTGCGTGCAAGCGACCGCCGGGACACCCCGCCCGTGGACGTTCAGATCGTCACGGCAGGTCTCCTGGCTCGCAGGTCGTTGCTTGCTTCCTGTCTTCCCGGCGCAGGCGCACCAGTGACGTTGTCCGGAAGCAGCTCGCTGCTGACAGTTGCGGGGGCAGCGCCGGAATTCCGCACCAAAGGCGCAGTTCACCGGCTTCCCTCTTAACCACTACATCTTGCGACGCAGTAGGACCGTGACACCCATATATGGAGATATTCGGAGCGAAGTGTCAATGAGTGATCAAGTCGCGCTCGCCGATTTGCTTGTGGAATGCGGGAATTTTGCCGCCCTTCGTTCCGCATCTCGCGATTCGGCCAGCATGCGCAATCCGTTCCTCATCGGGCCGGGCCGAGAGTAGGGAATACTGGACAGATAGTTGCCGGCGCGCCACGCTCGAGTAGCCATCTTCTCTAACTGCGACATTTTGGCACGGACGTGATGGTGACCACGCGTTGACGCGCCCAGTCCGCGGATGCCAGTTTTTTCAGCGGTGGTGTCCGCAAGGGCTCTTCAAGGGAATGCGGTGCGTCCGTTTTGGCGGACAAATCCGCGGCTGCCCCCGCAACTGTGAGCGGATAGCCGACGACCAACAAACCACTGGAGCGCCATCGGGGCTCTGGGAAGGTGGTCGGAGGCGACGACCCGCGAGCCAGGAAACCTGCTACCGGTCATGGTCATGCGCGAACGCGTCGGGCGGGGTGCCTCGGTGTCGTAAAGAGTAGCCGGTGCATCTACCGCAAGGGGCGAAGGTAGATTGCCAAGGCGACCGCGGTGACGGTTCGTTGCTTCGCCGCAGAGCGCTTACGTGAAAAATTTCAGCTACTACCATGGTGCCGCACCAGATCATCAGCGCACCTCGCGCCGCTATCTTTCTTCGACCGCGGTTTCTCCGGTCCTGATCGCAATTCTTTCATCGCTGCTGCCATCGACGGCTGCCGTTGCGCAGACTGCGGCCCGGGATAAATCCGAGCTCGAGCCGGTGGTGGTCTCTCCGCCTCCGAAGCGGCCGCGCGCGGTCAGCGCCGACAATCAGGACGCGCGTGCTGTGCGCCGTGCTGCTGCACGCAAGCCGGCACCCGTAGCTACAGCCACTCCGACGACCCAGCCTCAGAATGGTGCCGCCCCGACGCCGCTGAATACCAATGTCGTCACCGAGGCCGGATCGCGCCTCGGCATCACGGCGCGGGAAATGCCGGCGACCGTCGAGGTGATCAGCCAGCAGACGATGCAGGATCAGGGCATAAGGACGACGACCGAAGTTGCCAAGGCGGCGGTGGGCGTGATCGGCGGCGATGCGCCGGGCGCGCCCGCCATCTTCTCGATGCGCGGCTTTGCCGGCGACCAGATCAGCACCCTCTATAACGGCATCCCGATCGGGCCGTCGACCATGACCGGTCGTCCGATGGACGTGGCCGGCTTGCAGCAGGTCGAGATCATCAAGGGACCGGACTCGCTGGTGGCGGGCCTCGGCGCGACCGGCGGCGCCATCAATTACGTCAACAAGGCGCCGCACACAGGTCCGATCGTCAACGATGCCTTCACCTCCTACGATTCCTTCAACGGCTACCGCGCCGGATACGGGTCGGGCGGCAGCACGCTGATCGACGGCCTCGACTATCGCTTCGACATCAGCCATTTCAACGACAAGGGTTTCATCGACGACACCTATTCCAAGCTGAGCAATGTCTCCGGCCAGTTGAACTATCGTGTCAACGACAGCCTGAAGATCTGGGGCGCGGCCGAATACAGGCAGGATAATGACCGCTTCTACTGGGGAACACCGCTGGTGCCGGCGAATGCACCGGGCATCGTGCCGACAACGGGCATCGTCTCCGGGGTCTGGAGCAACTATTACCTTGGCGGCGGCACGCCGGTCCCGGTCACCATCGACGCGCGCACGCTGACCACGAACTACAACGTGCTCGACAATCACAGCGGCGCCAGCGAGCTGTGGCTGCGCAGTGGCTTCCAGTGGGACATCACCAACAACGTCTCGCTGAAGAGCCAGGTTTACGGCTATGACGCCCACAGGCACTGGTTCAACAACGAAATCTCGTCGTTTGACCAGACCGTCGGCGGTTTTGCCGGTGCGCAGAGCATCTATCGTGAGCGTCTGGCGCTCGATCACGCGCAGCAGCTCTACGGCAACATCACCGACCTCACCGTCAACTCCAACATCGGCGGCCTGGACAACCGCTTCGTCGCCACCGTCATGGCGAGCAACAACCAGTTCAACGTCTCGCAGGACACGCTGTTCTTCAACGACTATGTCGACCTGCTCAATCCGGATCGCGGGCTCTATGGGCCCCGCAGCGACGAGAAGATCTACACCCGCGTCAACACTGCGTCGCTGTCGTTCGAGGACCGGATCAAGCTGACCTCGACCTTCGCGCTGATCGGCGGCATCCGCTTCGAGGACATCAAGCTGGACCGCACGCGCTTCGACCCTGATGGCGTGCTGGAATCTGCCAAGGGCTATCCGTTCTCGACCACCTTCAATCCCATCACCGGCCGCATCGGCTACACCTGGGACATCGCGCCCGGCGTGATGCTGTACAGCCAGTATGCAACCGCAGCCGATCCGACGGTCGCCAACATCTTCATCCTCGCGCCTTCGGTGCCGTTGCTGCTAACGACGTCGCGGACATACGAGACCGGCGTGAAGGTGCAATCGGCCGACAAGCGAACCGAGTTCACCGCGTCCGTGTTCGATATCGAGCGCAAGAACGTCTACGTTCCCGAAAGCGGCATCGTCTTCAACGTCGCCGGCAAAATCGCCTCCAAAGGCATTGAGCTCGCGGCCGCGACCAATCCGTTCGGAGGACTGAAGCTGTGGGGCAATGTCGCTTTCGTGCAGTCGCGCTTCGTCGACTTCAGCTACGTCGATGACAATGGCGTGTTCCAGTCCTATTCGGGCATGACGCCGCCGAACGTTCCGAACTTCGTTGCCAATGCCGGCGCCTCCTATCGCTTCCAGACGGCCTGGCCGGTCGAGATTGGAGCCTCCGTCCGTCACGTCGGCGACCGCTTCAATTTCCAGGACAATCTGGTGACGATGAACGCCTACACGATCTTCGATGCATTCGCCTTCGTGGACGTGCCGAAATCGTATTTTCGCGGCGTCGACCAAACGCGGATTTCATTCCGCGTGAGGAACCTGACGAACAAGCTTTATGCAGCATGGGGCGATCCGGGCTACACCGACCAGATTATCCTGGGCGCCCCACGCAGCTACGAGCTGTCGGCCTCGTTCAGGTGGTAGCTGCGCAACGGGGAATGCGGTTGACCGCACCCTCGACCTGGTAGGACGAGGTCGCAGTGCCCCAGAGGAAGCCCGGCGGAAAGCCTCCCGCCGGGCGCGGCGCCGCTGCCGGTCCCCTCGACGCATCCTCCGGGCCGCGATCCCCACTGCGGACAGCCCCGCGATCTTCGCAAACTGGCGACGCGAGACCTCGTCCGGCATGGGTTCTGTTCTCCTTCCATTCGCTTCGGACTGGCGCAATGGAGGGCCCCGGCCGATTTGAGAGGTGAAGTTCGGGGAAGATCGTGATGCGCTGCTGGTGTATCGAGAGCGCTCAGGGCAAACTTGGTCACGCTCCGGCCTCGCCCAATACCGGGATAATACAGGGTCTCAAACGCAGCGCCCGTTGTTGAAGGCCGAGCCGACCGGTCTAGACTGATACTCATTAGTGAAGGCGATTCGCAGCGATATGGCAAAATCCTCCAAGCTGGTTGCGGCAAAGAAGGGGCGCGTGCTCCTGGTCAGACGACGGCGCGATAAGCGCTGGATGTTCCCGGGCGGCCGCAGGCGTGCAGGTGAGAGTGATAGGAAGTGCCTTCGCCGCGAGATCGGGGAAGAATTGCCGAACCTGAAGCCCGGTCCTTTGAAGCTCTGGAAGGAGGTCAAGAAGAAAAACCGCCGAACCGGGCGGAAGATGAGCGATGCGATTTTCCTGGCGAAGAACGCCTCCGGCGAGTTGAAGATCGGAGACAAGAAGGAAATCGACAAGGCGGTCTGGTGCAAACCGCGGGGGCTCAGACTAACGCCGACATCGCGTTACATCCGGGACAGGCTGTTTCCGAAGTGAGCTCCCAGGCTCGCAATCACGGCTTCGAACCCGAACCATCGGTGGGATCGTCAGGCGAGCCGATGGTGGACTTTGCGATCATTTGCCGAGAAGCAGGTTGGCATCCACTTCGTAGATGCCACGAGCAGCCCGAATCTGCACCTCCGATGCCACGCGGCGAATGTCAGTCAGCTCCCACGCCAGCCATCCTTCTTCAAAGTAGCTGGCGCAGGCAGCTTCGATATCAGCTTCGACAAAAGGCCGCACAGCCAAGACCCTGGCGATAGCGACGGCGTGGCCATGGCGGTCCTCATCGCCGTCTTCGCAGAGAAACCTGCCGTTTTCGACGATCAGCAAATCTTCCGCCGGGGAGATGTCGGGTGCCCAGCGCCGGACCTCCAGCGTCTTGAGACCTGCTGCAATCTTGCTGCCGCTCGGCCTGACAACGGATAGAGCCTTCATAAAGCGTCCCCCAAACCGTCAGCTTTTACCGACGCTGATCAGGGAACGCGGCAAGTTGCTTGTGAACTTCTGCACCTCGGCCGGTGATCTCAGAATGATTCCGCGGATCCCCTGAGGGAGATTAGCCAGAAGCTCTGCATGTCGGGCTCGGCTGCGTGTTGGATAGGTCCAAACCCAGTCTCTGAAAAACGACCAGTCGAACTGTTCGGGGTTTCCGGCCCCGGTATCACCGCGTTCGCGGCCGTAGTTTCGGATACTTCGCCATACCGCTCGCGGAAAATAAACGTAGCGCGGCAGGTCGAGCCAGATGAGGGCTTCGGCCCGCGGCAGTCGAAGATCGAGATGGCTTGAGTAATTGCCCTCAATAATCCAGGCGTCACGTGCGGCAGCCTCAGCCATTCTCGCACGAAAGAGTCCGGTCTCCGAAGCCGACCACCCCGGATTCCAGTAAAGGGCATCAAGATGCACGACGGGAAGCCCAAGGCGTTCGCCAAGGCGGCGCGCAAGCGTCGATTTGCCGGCGCCACTCGGACCGAGAATGAGGATACGCCTTGGCACAACCATTGGCGTTATCTCATCCAATGCACCACGTTCTGCGGTGCTGTTTAGCGATGCGGAACCGCGGCGGCAAGATCGCAGTAGTGAACTTCCTGCTCACAACTCCCCAGCACGTGGTGAATGAAAGAGGCTCGGGATGGACCGTGCAACGGCCGAGTTGGGGCCACTGGCGGCGGTCGAGGCAAGCGCCGTGCGCTATGCCTTTGTCGACGATTGGTTGGCCTTCAGCGGTCCTCTCCGTCTGATTTGCCGCTCCAAGCGCAGCGTATGCTCACGCAGGGAATCGTAGATCGGTGCGTCGCCCAGCAGCGTGGGTAGCAGCATCGCCATGAAGCAGGCACCCAGCATCGGCAGCAGCATTGTCACGTTACCAGTCATTTCGGCGACGAGAACGATGCCGGTCACCGGCGCACGTACCACGCCGGTGAAGAAAGCGGCCATGCCCACCAATGCAAATGCTTCCGGCGGGATCGCGAGCGTCGGGAATGCAAGGCGGCAAGCCGCTCCGAACAGCTGCCCAGACTGGGCTCCCAGCACGAGCAAGGGTGCGAACAGTCCGCCGGGAGTGCCCGCGGCGTATGAGAGAGCGCCGAGCCCAAACCGGACCAGGAATGCGCCCCCTACGATCACTGCGCTTTCTTGGCCGATCAGCGCGCGCTGCGTGATCTGATCTCCGCCGCCGACCAGTTCGGGCGCGAACCAGGCCAGTATGCCGACGCTGGCGCCAATCAATCCGGCGCGGAGCTCCATCGGTAGCCGTCCGAACCGGTCACGAACTGCGATGGTCGCGAGCAGGCTGCGATTGTACGCGACGGCCAGCAGGCCCGCGATGCCACCCAGAGCAAAGAACAGCGGGGCGGACTCAGCGCTGGGATAGCTCAGCGGCCCGACCTGGAAGTCGGGCGCGTCACCGAGAAGCAGCCTTGCGACCGGGATCGCCGTTGCCAGCGCTGCAAGTGCGGCGATGGCAACACGGTGTTCGATCCTCTGCACCAACTCCTCCAGCACGAACACGAGCCCGGCAATCGGCGCATTGAAGGCGGTTGCAAGGCCGGCGCCGGCGCCGGCCGCCAGCAGCACTCGGGAGTCCGCCCAGCAGAGCCGGCAGACGCGCGCAGCGAAAACCGCGATACCAGCGCCCATCTGGACGGTCGGCCCCTCGCGACCCAGCGCCAGCCCGGAGCCTATCGCCAGTATCCCCCCGATGAATTTCACTGGCACCAGACCAAACGGAGCCGGTGGAATCTCCTCGTGCAGGACAGCTTCGACATGCGGAATGCCGCTGCCCGAAGCGTGCGGCGAGAATTGCCGCACCAACCACGCGGCAACCAGGGTTGCGAGAGCGCACGCGCCGACGACAATCAGGAATCCCCAGACCGCGTGGCCATGGGCCCAGGCGATCATTGCATCGCGCAGACGATCGGCATGCGCGAGCAAAAGCCGGAAGATAGCCCCAACACATCCGGTGGCTGCTCCTATGACGAGCGCCATCGCCGCGAGCCCCAATAGGCCGCGACGTTCCTCTTCGACTTTTCGGTCGGCATTGGGGTTATGGTCCACAGAAGGTCGAAGCCTCCGAGCTGGTTAACCGCTCTTCGCAGCGCGATAGAAAGCTTCGACCTTCGCCAGGTCTTTTGCGTGGGTGCCCTCGCGGTCGGTCTTTGTTTTTGAGTCGACGCCCGCGGGTTGGACAGACCGGATGGCCTCTTTGACATTGTCTGGTCCGAGGCCACCAGCGAGTATGACCGGGGTACGTACGGTCTCGACAATCGTTCGACTGATGCTCCAGTCATGCGTTACGCCCTGCGCACCGATTTGGATATCGCCCATGCGGTGACTATCAAGCAGGATCCAGTCGACAATTCCATCATATGTGCGCGCCACGTGCACCGCCACAGGTCCCGTCACGGGTACGCTACGCATGAATTTGATTTTTGGCAGCGACTTTCGCAGCGCCACGACATGATCTGGCGTAAGCAATTCGTTTGAAGCGCCAAGATGCACGATCGGTGGATCAAGCTCCCTGGCCATCCGTTCGATGAGAGCGACATCCGCCGAGAGGAACAGCGCTGAAAGTACGGACGGCGCCTGGATCGCCTTCATGACTGCGGCGGCCACGTGAACCGGAAGCTCGCGAGGGAAAGACCCATCGCCGACAAGCACGCCGACATGATCCACACCGATTCCCGATATTGCCTTGGCTTCGGCGGGTGTCGCTACCTCATAGATTTGCGTCAGCATGGTTCAACACCCCTTCCCCGGAGCCAAAAGCGACATTCTCTTAGCTATTCAATGACCTGATCTGCGCTCGTCAGAAGATCCGGCGACAGCCGAATTCCGATGGCATCGGCGGTGCGGCGATTGATAACCAATTCGAATTTGGTCGGCTCCTCAATCGGTAGCTCGCCCACCGATGTGCCGTTGAGCAGCTTGACCGCAAAGCGCGCGAGCTGGCGATAAATTGCGTCGATGTTGGGCCCGTAAGACATGAGGCCACCCGCATCCACATATTCGCGGGCGTCGAATACGGCGGGCAGCCGGAGCTTACGGCACTGCTCGGCGATCAGTTTAAGATTGGTCACTACCGTCGGATTGCGGAACGCGATGATGCCGTCGAGATGTTCCGCGCCTGCCTCGCTGAGGGCTGCGGCAAGATCGCCGGCCGAGCGAGCATTCAAGGCGACGAGTTCAAGTCCCAGCTGTTTCGCCGCCTCTTCCTCGGCCTGCCAGGCGCGCTGCGCATTCGGCCAATCATTGCGCAACAGCACCCCGACGCGGAGTGCCGACGGCACGACCTCCTTGAGCAGCGACAGCCGCTTTGGGGTCAATTCCTCGGCGAGACTGTAGACGCCGGATATGTTGCCACCTGGCCGGGCCAACGACCTGGCCATGCCGTTCTCGACCGGATCATCGTTAAGACGTCCGATGATCGGCACTGTCTTGGTGACACGCGCGGCTGCCGCGACCGAAGGCTGACTGGTCGCCAAGATGAGTCGGACATCGAGGTCGATGAGCTCCGCCGCGAGATCCGGCAATCGTGACTCCTTGTCTTCGCCGTAGCGTTCGACCAGCAGGTAGTCGCGTCCCTCGATCTGGCTGAGCGCATCCATGCCCTCGCGGAACGCTTTCAGTTGATCAGGGGAGTGACGGGGGCCTTGTATCTTGAGCCAGCCAATCTTGGCCGGCGGGCCGGCGCTCCAAGCTCCTGGCGCGGTGATGGGCCATGCGACCGCGCTGCCAATCCATACAAGAACATCCCGGCGCCTCATGCTCGAACCTCAGGCTTCAGGATCGTTGATCCTAGCGATGCGGCGCAATCGTTGGAAGGGGGCGAAAGAATCGCGGTCAATGTCGCAGTTGGGCCATGCGCGTCATGTCCGACCCGGGCGCGGGGCGTCTGGTTATACCCCAACAGTCGAGCGTGAGCAGACCTTCCGGGGACAACACCTTCGGGCCAATAGGTAACATTTAAGGGCCAACAGGTGACATTCCCCTAAATGTCTTTTGTCAGCCAACTCGACGAGGAGTGCCCTTGATGTCGCCAATGGGATGGGAGGCACTCGGGCAGTGGGGTGAAGACGTCGCTCGCATCGAGCCCACTCGCCGGCGACGCGTACGCGATCAAGCGGCTTGTCCAAGTTCGAGCGGTCTGAGCAGCGGCAGCGGCTCGACCGCTCTGGGTCATAATGCGAAGAATTCATCCCGGCAGCCGTCCACTCAAACTAGCGATATATCGAGGGTCACCGGTGGGCTATCACGTAGGGTGCAGCTCACGGGCGAGTGAGCGTCGGCCCACGTCGCTAGCTCGCGCAACCGGGAGTCTTCCACGCCATCAGCGCCGATCCTGATTGACATGCGTATGTCGCCAAATGCGGTGGGCGCATTGGGAATGCCAACAAGGCCGCGCGCGTCGGACTCGCTCTTCACGGAAACCTCGAGTTGTCTCAGCTCGATACCGAGCATGGCAGCGCGCATCGCGATGGAGGTAGCAGCACATGAGGCCATGCCAGCGCGCAGCAGCCATCCGGGACTGAGACCGCCGCCCTTGCCTCCCATCGGCTCCGGCATGTCCGTCGTGGCTTTCTCCCCTTCAGGACCGGTAATCTCGCAGGACAGACCGTTGCGCCAGACGGCGGTTGCGGTCGAGCCGGCCTTGCGCGCCGCCGCGGGCTTTTCGAGAAAGATTCTCTGCGCTCGTTCCAATGCACCGCGCGCTTGCAGATTCGACATTTTTGTTTCCTCCCTCACTTCGTTCCAGCAACAATCACAAACTCTCCCGGTATCGCGTAGCTCTCGCCTTGCCGATGAGGTGAAATGGATCGTAGATAGTCATCGCGCGCCTCCGCCTTGGTTTCTTCGGAGAACCGGCTATAGGCAAGGGCGACGGGCCCGCCGACAAACGCGGCTTCGCATGCCTCGTTGGCACCTGCGTAGTGAAGCCGCGTCTCCAGGCGCCTACACTCAATCTGGCCGAAGCCAGCGGCTCCGAACGCCTGTTCCAGCGCATTACCGGCACCGAGCCGGAAAAACATCGGACAGACCTCCGAGTGCACGCGAGCGTCGACGATAGGAAAGATTTCCGCCCAACCGCACTCGCTGCGCTGGCCCCAAACCGCGCAGACGACCCGGCCACCGGGCTTCAGGATGCGGTGCATTTCGCCAAGGGCGATTTCCGGATGAGGTACATACATGAGGCCAAGGGCGCACAGCGCCACGTCAAATGAAGCACCGTCAAGTGCCAGCTGTTCTGCATCCATGCGGTGGAACACCGTGTTGGCAACACCCCTTGCTCTTGCGATGTCACGCGCGGTGGCAATCATCTGTCCGGAGATGTCCGTGCCGACGACCTCTCCGCAAGGCAAGACGATCGACGCGGCTCGAAAAGCTACCAGGCCTGTGCCGCACGCGACGTCCAAAACGCGCTCGCCTGAAACAAGATCGGCAAAGTCGAGCAATACGGCCTGCGCGGGTTCGAGCTGCTCCCGCCACAGATTCTCATAGTAATTCGCGGCCTTGTCCCAGCCGTAGCGCTGCACGCGCTTTTGAAATCTGCCGTGCATTGCGCCCTCATGGGTTCTCTTGCGTCAACATCTATCCATGCTAGCCTCGACACAATGCTCGGGACGCTCAGAGTCATTGCCCGGACGCTACGGCTATGAAATGCGAGCGTGAGAGGAGACTCGGATGGACGTCTTGTCCGAAGTTCTGCGCGTCGTACGCCTCTCGGGTGCTATCCATTTTTGCGGGGAGTTCACACGCCCGTGGTCAATTTTGTCGTCTCCACCAGAGATGCTGGCGCAACGCCTCCTTCCCGGGGCAGAGGCCATCATTCCTTTCCACATCGCGACAGCGGGCAGGTGCTGGCTATCCTGGGGCGCGGTCCAACCCATTCCCATCGAAGAGGGTGATGTCGTCGTGTTCGCGCGTGGCGCTCAGCATACATTGGCGAGCGACCTTGGCTTGACGCCGGTCCCCATCGGCAGCATCTACCGACCTTCTCCGGGGCAAATTTCCATCCTGCACCACGGTGGAGGGGGTGACGAGTGTCGCTTCGTGTGCGGCTTCCTGCATTCGGATCAGCGCTTCGGCCCCCTTCACGACGCTATGCCTGCTCTCACATGCGTGCGGGTGCGTGATGGTGCGGTCAGGCTCGAGGCCTTCACTGACGTGGGTAAATATGCGGATCCGATCACTCTGGATCATGACCCGCGCTGGTGGACCGCAGCGATTGACCATTTAGTCAGCGAGACCGCCAAGCCAGGCCCCGGCAACCGGGCTATACTGGCAAGACTGTCGGAACTGCTCTTCACGGAGATTGTGCGCTGGCAACTCTCCTATATCAGCGAGGGACACGGCGGCTGGCTCGCTGGACTTAACGACGCGCATGTTGGCCGAGCCCTTAGTCTGCTGCATGCCGAACCGGCACGACCGTGGACGGTGGAAATGTTGGCACAGCAAACCGGCACATCTCGTGCGGCGCTCGCCAGGCGCTTCGTTGAACTGGTTGGCGAGACACCGATCCAATACCTGGCGAAATGGCGAATGCATGTGGCGCGGCGCCAGCTGCGCGAAAGCAAGCTTGGTCTTGGGGAGATAGCAGGGCGCGTCGGCTACGAGTCCGAGGCTGCGTTTAGCCGCGCCTTCCGCCGCCTCGTCGGCGTCCCACCTGCAAGCTGGCGGCAATCCACCATGGATTCACACAAACTCCAGGACGGCGGGCCTCGATAATCCGACGTCTCGCGCATGGGCGAGACGTCCGCTTAGGATTAATGTGGGACTCGGCGGGGAGTGCAGCTCCCAGCGCAAAGCGGACGTTTGTGGTGCTGCAACTACGCTCGCCTCCAATCACGTCTAGGCAATTGGTCCGGGTATCCAATCGTCGCCTGAAAGTGGCGTAACCTTGACGTCGGCAATGACCCCCCGTTGCAGACTCGGATCGAAATGGCGCATCGTCCGCTCATTGAAATCGATGATGCGACCGGGCGTGAGAGGTCCTACATCGTTTATTTTGACGATGGCTTTCTTGCCCGCTCCCTCAACGAGGGCATATTTCGGCTTCGTGCCATACTGAACCCCGCCAAACATCTTACGCAAATTCGTTTTGATGGCGGCCGCCCATGCAGATGGATCATAGCGCTCCCCGGAGGCTGTATTCACGCCACCCTCCCGCCATCCGGGCCGGAACGGGTTGTACATGGATGCTGCGCCAACGACCGCGGGCCCAGAGGCGGCATTATTGAGGGCATCTGAACGAGCCGCACCGACTTCACTTCGGGCCATGGCAACAGGTGAGATAGCAAGCGTCATTACCGCGCCGCAGATTGCGGCGCTCAAGCGAAACACGATCAAGACTCCTTGACTGAATTCTAGATGCAGGATTCGGTTTGCTGTCGCAGGAGATTGAGCGAGAGCGGAGGTGCTAACGGAACCGAGACATCTATTTGCGGACTGGTGCCAATCGGGCGCCAAAACTGGCGAGGAAGCCACGCTGGTCCTGGTCGACCAAAGCAGAGGGCGTTGGCATCCCCGTGGGAGCACGGGCATCGACGTAGCACGGACGATACATGGCTTGTAGCTGTTTGCCGTGAAGGAAGATCATTCTGGGGGTAAGACCACCGCGCCTCGCAATCCATCGCCGCACTTGGGATGGATACCCCGAATAGAGCAACTGGGTTGCTTGGGGATTGGTGACAGTTCGGCCATTGCCGACGAAATCATAGGCGGCGTGGAACCCAAGTGTCGCGTTCGAGGTGACACAAATCTTGTCGTGAGGGATTGTTGAGAGGAGGATGGTGCAGGCCGAAGCGCAAAGACCATCAATCATCACCGTTTGGCCTGAAGCGCGGAGTTCGCTGTACTTCGAGAGGTACTCCCCAATCTGCCCACCCGGGTCGTCCGCAATCCGAACCGCCGCATGGCCTGACCCTATGCCCGCGAGCAAGAGCGCTGCCGTGAGCAGCGCAGACAGAATTTTCATTAAATTCCCTACCCAAGTTGAAGATGTGATGCGCACGTCCGCCGATGCACATCAGGCCGGAAATAGTGGCCGAAGATGGTTGAGCTGTGACGTCGGGGGTCCATTAGCGACTCATGGTCGCCGCTTAAACTAACCGCAACGTTTGTTGCGCGGTGGATGCACGCGCACTGTTCCATAGCGGAACCCTTTGCAATTCAATGATGGAAGATCGCAGTACCACTGGCGGGCCATCGCATTGTGGTTTGTGGCGGATGTTTGGCCCGCGATGTTTGTTCGCCGGCACAAGGTCGATGCGCGCGCGAGAGCAATTCCTTGGTTCTCTTGATTTAGGTCAACGAGATCTCGAAGTGCGCAATCATTTTGCGCGGTGCTTAGGGGGCCACCTATCACCTAGGAGATCTCCGATGTTGAAAATAGTAGCGGCCGGAACGGCCGCACTCTTCGTTATTTCATCCTCTATTGCCAACGCCCAAAACTCGCAGCCTTCGTCTTCCGCCTCTCCGGAACGGTTAAATGCAGCGGACCGCAATAACCTGACGGACATGAGGATTGATCTGGTAAAGGCGGCGTTGCAACTGACACCCGAGCAGGAAAAACTTTGGCCGCCTGTGGAGAGCGCTATCCGTGCCAGGGCGGAGGATCGGAAAGCGCGGGTCGCAAAAATCCAGGAAACAGTGGGTAGACGAGCCGACGAAAGCCGAGTCGAAGCCTTGCGCAATCGTGACCCTATCGCCTTTCTGCAGCGACGCTCGGAAGCATTGGCTCAACGATCAGCCGATCTGGATAAACTCGCCGAGGCTTGGCAGCCACTCTACAAAACCCTTAATCCCGAACAGCGGCAGCGCATGGCGGCCATCGCGATCTTTGTACTTCGCGATATGAGTGATGTCGCGGAACGGCGCAGGGCGATGCAGTCCGACGACGACGAGGACTGACGCAAAGTCGTTCCAAATCCATAAACTCCAGTTGGCTGCGTAGTCATGACTACTTTGCGGCGGGGGCGATTTTGCGCCAGCGACGCGTCGTTTTGCAATATTGGCCCGCCGACCCCCGCCGTCGACTTCTTTTGTGCGCGCGCTCGGCTTTCCAGAGTTGAGACCGCCTTGGTCGGCACTGTTACTCAACAGGACTTCGAGTGGTGCGCCACTCAGGAACTTCAAACCAAGGAGGCCTACATGAAAACGATCCTCTGCGTCCTCGGGCTGCTCGTGGTCACCGCCGATACGGCGGATGCCTATGTCCGGCGAACGGTTGGCGGCGGCTATGTCGTGCGCGGGGCCGGTGCCTATAGCGGGCGCTATGCTGGCGGCTATTACGGTCGCGGCTACTATGGTCATCCCCTGGCGCGCGGCGCTGCCGTGGCGGCGGGCGCAGCGGCAGTTGCCGCAACCGGATGGGGCTGGAATCAGCCTTCCTACGGCGGGGGCGGCTATTATGGCGCCTATGGCACTGATGGCTACGCCGTCAACGGCTACCCCGGCTATTACGGCGGCTACGCTAACCGCAGCTACGTCACTGGACGGCCGACGCTGTTTCCTCGCTACTACGGCGGCGATGCGACCGCCGGCTACTACCCCGGCTCTTACGGCGCATATGCCGCTGGCGATTACCCTGGCTATTACGGCGGCTACGCCAACCGCAGCTACATCACCGGACGGCCGACATTGTTTCCGCGCTACTACGGCGGCGGCTGGTGAGGAAGAGGCGTTGCAAAAGACCGGCTCTCGGTGTCGCGTAGCAAAGGCAGGTTAAAGCATGATCCGGAAAAGTGCGAAGCGGTTTTCCGAAAAGAGCATGCGTAAACAACAACCTAAAGCGCGATGACGATTCATCCTAATCTCATCGCGCTTTAGGCGACGCTCTCGCGACACGAGAGGCGCGTGTCGGTTCCACTGCCTGGCAGTAACGCGATCACCCCTGCTGCGAAGGCAGATTGAACTGAAACACGGCGCCCCGTGGTTCATTCGCACCGGTCCAAAGTCGCCCTCCGTGGGCCTCGATGATCGATTGGCAGATCGACAGGCCCATGCCGGTCCCGCCCGGCTTGGTGGTGTAGAAGGGCTCGAACAAGCGGTCGACCATTGCTGCGTCAAGTCCGGGGCCGCTGTCCCGCACGGTGACAACAACGCGACTCGAGGCATCCGCGGCCGTGCTGATCCGCAGCTCCCGCCCCCCCGCGTCGATGCAGTTCATTGCCTCGATCGCGTTGAGGATCAGATTGAGAATGACCTGTTGCAGCTGGACGCGATAGCCCTCCACGAGCGGCAAACCCGGAGCGAGGTCTGTCTGGATCAAGACACCATGTTTGAGCAACTCGCTCCGGGCTATGGTGATCACGTCCAGGACTGCACCATTGACGTCGACGCTCTCCTTCGGCGCCGGCGTTTTCTTGATCAGGGAACGGATCCAACCGATGATCTCGCCGCCTCGCTTGGCGTCTGCGACGATGGATGCGAGGGCCTGCCGTGCCCTTTCAAAATTCGGAGATTGAGATCCCAGCCAGTTCAGCGCGGCTTCTGCGTTGCAGAGCATCGCGGTGATCGGTTGGCTAAGTTCGTGTGTCACCGAAGCCGTGACCTGGCCCATTGCCGCCGCGCGATTGGCGTGTGTCAGTTCCGCCTGCATCTCGCGGAACGTCTCGGCGGTTCGCTTGCGTTCGGTGATGTCGCGGCTCAGACAAATGATCCGTCGCCGGCCACCTTCGCAGAATTCACGCATGCGGACTTCGACGGGAAACACGGTGCCGTCCTTTCGGCGATAGCGACTCTCGAGCGTAGCGATGCCGCCGGCCTTGAGGCGCCCGCGGTTGACCCGCCAGGTCGCGTCATCCATCTCCAGATCGAAGAAAGATGCAGTTACCCCGACCAGCTCGCCCCGGCTGTAGCCCAGGCTATCGCAAGCATTTCGGTTCACGTCGAGAACGCGACCGTCTTCGCAGTGGAGCATGAACGTGTCTGTCGCGTGGTCCACGAAGGTCCGGAAACGGGCCTCGCTCTCGATCAGCGCCTGTTCGGAGCGCTTGCGCTCCGTGATGTGGCGTCCGACGCCGCGGTAGCCCACGAAGCGCCCCGTCTCGTCATAGACGGGCAGCCCCGAGACGGACACGTAGCGCTTGCCGCCGTCGGGCGTCGGCCGCGCGAGTTCGAAATCGCGAAACGGAAGGCGGGCATCGAGCATCTCCCGGTGCTTGCGCCAGCCCGCTTCATCAGGCTCCAGATAAGGTACTTCCCAGCGTGTCCTGCCGATCTCGGAGACCGGCGGCTCGGAAAGCGTCTCAGCGAACTCCTGGCGGACGAAGCGATGCTGCGCGTCGGTTTCCCAGTACACATCGAAGGAGAATTGCACCAAGGTGCGAAAGCGCTCCTCGCTCTCGCGCAGCGCCTCCTCGGAACGCTTGCGCTGATTCGAATCGAGCGCGACCGACGGCACTTGAACCGGATCTTGCATAGTCGACTCTTGCTCAAGAGCGATGGATCAAATCGACAAATTTCCCGCACCGGGTAGCGGGGCTGTCCCTAGCCCCGGAGCGGCAGATAGCCCCGGCGATCGCCAACGATACATGGCGGATCGAACCTGGCCTCGCAGTGGCCAATGATCGTTCAGGAATATGCCTTGTGACGACTATACTTACGTATACGAGGGCTTCTCTGTTGCCCACATTGCGAGACGAATTGGTCCGGTCCGCAAACAACGCGAGCTGAGCTCCGGTTCCATCAACGCCTGCGTGTGAGGCGAAGCCGTGCTTCCTCTGCCGCGGGCGTCGACCAATGTCCTCTGCACGCCAAAGGCGGCCCTTCCCGCCACGTCGCAGTTTGATCCTTGGCTGCCCTCTCTCCGTGAACGCCAAAGGTTTGCTTTCGGGGATGGAGCCGACCAATCCTTTGGAGATCCATCCCATGCTTCGCACACGCTTGAATAGTTACGAGCCAGAAGACCATTCGTTGGCAGATTAAGGTGATGCCGGTCGCTGGCTGGGGTCAGGCCACGGAGATGGACCTGCTGTTTCAGTCTCCGCCGTTTCCAGCAGGATCACGCGTGGTACCGGCTTGAGGCCCGCCGAAATGCTCTTGGCCAGCTCCGCTGCGCTGGTCTTGATGGCAGGTTGGAGGAAATCATCCAGCTTCTGAAGGTTGATGGCCGCATCTTGCCTCCCGAGCTCTTTCGCAACCGTGTAGTAAGCGTAGGCCTTGGTGTAGTCTCGCGCTGTGCCGGCACCCTCGTGGTAGGCCCGGGCAAGCCAATAATGGCAATAGGCATTTCTGTAAGGCGCGCAAAGCTGGAGCAGTTCAAACGAGAGCTTGGTGTCGAACCACGGCGCCTCCCGCGCGTATCTGTGGACGTATGCGAGCTCCCCGAGAGCGTAGACCGAGTGCCCTTGCTTATAGGACCGCTCGAACCACTTGATCGATTCCGGCAAATCCTCGCTTTCCCGATAGCCATATCGGTCTCTGAACCACCGCGCGAGCGTGAGCTGTGCACCTTCGAACCCCGCATCCGCCGCACGTCGCAAATAGTCGATCGTCTTCGCGGCGTCGCGGGTAAGCCCGCCCCGCCCGGTGTTGATGCAGAATGCAAATTGCGCCATGGCGATGAGCTCCCCACTATCCGCCGCTCTGCGCAAGAGATCGACCGCCTTGACGGTATCGTACGTGCCGCCAAATTCGCCACTGACGTATCCGGCAGCAGCAAGCCGCATCGCGTAGGGCTCGCCAGCCGCCACCGCGTCATCGATCAACTTCCGTCCCGCCGTCTCATCCTTTGGCAAGCCGCCCACGCCCGAGAAAAGGATGCGCCCGAGCACGCTGCCAGCCTGACGATGTCCCCCGGCAGCCGCCTCGCGCAGCAACGCTTCCGCGTCGCGCGTTTGGTCGGTCGAATTTGGTACCAGCAGAGCGAGTGCCGTGACGAACTGAACGTTCGGGTCGCTTGCGGTCGCCGATCTCAGGATGTCGATCGCCTTCGCCCAATCATAGCGATAATAGGCGCCGAGCGCTGCCGTGAGTTTCGGCTGGTCCTCTGCGGCAGAGTTTCGAAAAGTCGACCGGTCGACGTTGACCGTGATCTGATTGGCGACACTGGGTCTGGCGACCTCATCGTCCCAGACAAACGCGGCGCGCCGTGTTGCTGCGCAGCCCGGGGTCGACGCGTTGGTGCAATCGGCAGGCTTGGCCCAGTTGCCCAGCGGAACTGCTGCTTCAGGCCCCACCAGACCCGCGAGAAGCCAGCTCGCGAGAAGCATTGCCGTCACTTGCGGCCAGACGAACCACGCGCGACGGTACCAGATATCGTACTGCCAGAACGCGATATGCAAGGCCGCTGCCCGGCCAATCGCTGTCATCGAGTTTGTTCGTTCCAGTTCCATCCCGGGGGCCATTGCTTCGTTTACGGCTGTGCCGCGTCCTGATTAACCAGCTCGACGGCGAGAAACTTGAGCGCATCAGCGATGGGAATGAAGAAATTGATACTTGTGCTCACCCCCGAGATGGCGAATCCGGAAACGCTTACAGCGACGACATTGCTGAACCGGTCCACCATCGGTCCCCCGCTGTTGCCGGGATGAATGGCAGTGTCGCTTTGCAGGAGCGTCAGATCGTTTTCCGTGCGATAAGCGCTGACGATGCCTTTGGTTATGGTCGTCGAATATTTCTCATCTCGCGGCGTCCCCACCGCATAAACCTCGGAGGCGACCTCCGGAAGGTCAAGCTGCAGTGGTAGCGCCGTCATTCCCGATTCATTTACTTTGACCAAGGCGATGTCTCTCGTCTTGTTCGTTCGCACCACTTCGCCGGGCAACTGACGGCCGGTTGTAAGCTTGACCGTCACGAACTTGTTCTCCGTTACCACATGGTGGTTGGTCAGAAGATATCCGTCCCTGGAGATGAAAAAGCCGCTACCGTGAGCACCTTCAATCTTGACCGTGACAACGGCGGCCTGCAGAGCGGATGTGCCCTCCGACAGTGGGGTGACCGAGCGAGAGAGCGCGGGAATCTTGACGAGGGTATCGCTGATCTTCTCCGGCACGGTCTCGCGATATCCGGAAATCTGGATGGCCGCCTCAATATCCGCCATGGCGATCTGACGCACGTCCTCTGAGGGGGCGTGCGCAATGCGCGTGGCCTGGGCCTCGCGCGCGCGCTCGAGCAGCGTTCGCATTTCGCGCGCATGCCCCCAGGATTTGTTGCGCATGCCCGCCTTCATCCACGGACCAAGGCTGGACTCGAGACCATCCGGCAATACGAAGTTTTGTCGTTTTGCCATTACCCTTAGAATGGCGGCGAGCCCGTTTGCGGCATAGGGCGGAAACTCGATCGTCTTGGTAAAGCGGCTGGAGAGGCCCGGATTGCTGTTGATGAAGCGCTGCATCTCATTCGGATAACCCGCGACGATGACGACGATGCGGTCGCGGTTGTCCTCCATGAATTTGAGCAACGTATCGATTGCCTCCTGGCCGAAATCGTTACCCGGTCGCGCAAGCGAATACGCTTCATCGATGAACAGGATGCCGTCAAGCGCTTCCCTGCATTTGTCGAGCGTCCTGGGAGCGGTTTGGCCAATATAGCCCGCGACGAGACCCGCACGATCAGTCTCGACCAGATGACCTTTTCGCAGCACGTTGAGTGAGCGATAGATCTCGCCGAGCGCGCGCGCGACCTCGGTCTTCCCCACTCCGGGCGGGCCGGTAAAGATCATGTGCCGGCTGATGGGCGCGACGACGAGCCCCTGCTCGCGGCGCAAGCGTTCGACTTCAAGCCCCGACATGAGCCTGTTCACTTCCTCCTTGACCGACTCCAGCCCGACCATCTCTTCGAGGCGGTCCAGCGCCTGATCGAGCGTCCGTTCAGGGGAGATCGTGGCCGCAACCTTCAGCCTGCGCCCGGAGCGCGGCGCCAATTGGTCAGGCGAGGAAGAAGGCACCAGCGAGTGTTCAACGACGATAGGAGCCGGAGTTGGTATGGTCGGCACGGGCGGAGGTGCCGGCGGCGGGACGTGCATTCGAACCAAAGGCACGCCTACGCTTTCGAAGTCGAGCATCTCGATCTTGCTTATGTCGGCGGTCGGGTCGGCAGCCACGCGCAAGGACTGGGCTTCACACGCCTTGTCAAGAAGGTTGCGCATCTCGCGCGCGTTGCCCCAGCCCTCGCTTCTCCACTGGGTTTCGATCCACGGGACCAGGCTCTGCTCGAGTACGTCGGGCAACTCCACGTGTTGGCGCTTGGCCATCAATCGCAGGATCGCAGCCAGCTCTTTCGGCTCATAGGCCGGGAATTCGATGGTCCTGTTGAAGCGGCTCGCCAGGCCCGGATTGGTGGCGATGAAACGACGCATTTCATTGGGATATCCGGCGGCGATCACCATGATGCGGTCGCGGTTGTCTTCCATGAACTTGATCAACGCTGCGATTGCCTCGTGGCCGAAATCCTTGCCTTCGCCCGCGAGCGAGTAGGCTTCGTCGACGAAGAGGATGCCGTCGAGTGCCTCCTTGCACTTGTCCAGCGTCTTCATGGCCGTCTGTCCGATATAACCTGCGACCAGATCGGCGCGCTGCACCTCCACCACATGTCCTTTGCGCAGCACTTTGAGCGAACGATAAATCTCTCCCAGGGCGCGCGCGACCTCGGTCTTGCCGACGCCGGGCGGCCCGGTGAACACCATGTGCCGGCTCACCCTTGCCACGGGTAAGCCCTGTTCACGGCGCTTGCGTTCGACTTCGATGCCGGCCAGCAGCTTGTTGACTTCTTCCTTGACGGAGCTGAGCCCTATCATCTGGTCGAGTTCGTCGAGCACCTCGTCGGCGCTGCGGACAGTTGCCGTCGGCGAATCCACGTTCAGCCGACGTCCGGGCGTATAGCCCTCCCCGACAGGGACCAATCCGAATCCGGTGGGGTCGGTGCCGAGCCGCATCGCCACGTAGGTCAGCGCGAACCCGGCTACCATGATCAGAAGCACGGCACCGATCGTGAGTGAATTCGCCCATGTCAAGGCGCTGAATGGACCGGATCTCGGATTGAGGATCCACTGGGTGCACACCGCGGCCACCATCATGGCGATGCACATGCCGACCATCGGATGGTTGCGGAAGAAGTTTTTCATTGTCGGCAATTCCCGATCACGGTGTCGAGTTCACCAAATTTTCGCATTCATTGGCACGGGTTGCGAACCTGCCATCTCACGTTGACGGAATAGGTGCCGTTCACGTCGTGAACACCCCCGGGCCTCAGGTAGAACCCCACCTGGTCCCCCTCGCCGACCAATGTAAGAACCCCACGGCCCGCAGGATAAGGCGCGGGATAGGGAATGGCGATGCGCTGCGGTGTGGTGGTGAGCTTGATCGGTGGCGACAGATATTGTCCCGAACGGACACGCACCATGCCACCATGCCCACTCGGCCGTTGCGTCAACGTCACCCACGCCAGCGGCACCTTGCAGTTCCTCGCATCATCCACCGCTGCTTTCGAAGTTCCCGGATCGAGGGTGGGAAGGGCTGCATTGATGTCGGCTGGTACGAGCACTTCGAGAGTGGATTCCTCACCAACGGCAGCCGGTTTGTCGCGAGTGAGGCTAGGCAACACCACGACCGCGGCTATTCCGGCGGTCACGAGCGCGCCAGCAATTCCAATCAGTGTGCCGCGAGAGGAGCCAGGCTTCTTGCCACGAGGCGGCGGCTCCTGACGTGGAGGCCGGCCTTGCCCGCTGGGCGCGCCCTCGGAAACCTCGTGTTGTGCATCTTGCTCACTCATGTTTCGGGCGTTCGTTCATTGCTGGGGCCAGGAGATTATGGTCGACGGCTGACGTGACGACAACCCTCACTCGGGGAATCAGGATCGAAACGCATACTGAACAACATTAACTGCGCTTCCTCCCACCATCGTGTTTCGTGCCGGTTTTCATTCCTGACAGAGGGAAGCTCGTGGATAAGCTTTGTCACAAAACTACGGGGTGGAACGTGCGTTAGGTCACTCATCCATTTCGCGGAGAACGGTTTCCGCAAAATCCGGCGCCTATGGCGTTCCAGGCCGCCGGCCGGGACACGGCAACGGTGCATGAACTCAGAGCGGCGATGGCGCTCGCGAGCCTAGCGGAAGGATATTTGGGGATGATGCGGGCCCGCAGCCCTAGAACGTTACCCTTGCGCCCGCATAGAACGCGCGCGGCCTTGCCGGGCTGAGCGAGCGCGGGTCGGTGAAGGCGGCACCACCATTGGCGAAATTGGGCAAGGCGGTGGTGTCGAAGAAGGTGCCGAGGGTGGAGTAGCGATTGTCGAAGATGTTGTCGACGCGACCGTAAAACTGGAGGTTCTTGGTGACCTGGTAGGAGGTGTGGAGATTGAACACGGCGTAGGACGGCAGCTTCGGGAATTGGTTGGACTCGTCGCCAACGAAATACTGGCTGGAGACAAAGAGCGCGTCGCCCCCGACCTTCCAAGCGTCGGTAACAGCATATTCGACACTGGCCTTGATAAGGTGGCTCGGCAGGCGCGGAATGTGGTCGCCCGGCAGGACCTGGATGTTGCCGTCGGCGTCGGCGAACGGGCTGTTCGAGCCGAGCAAAAGTGCGTCGAGAAAACGCGCATCCAGGAATGCATAGCTCGCCTGGAACTGAAGCGCATTCGATTTGATACTCACCTCGGCTTCGATCCCCTGCCGGCGCGTCCGGCCGACATTCTGGAAGAAACCGAATCCCGTTAGACCCGGAATCGGCACCGCGAGAATGTCGTTGTAGTTGGTGGCGCGGAAGGCGCCGATCTTCCAGCCGAGCGAACCGATATTCAATTCCTTGGTGCCGCGAAAGCCCGCTTCGAAGGTTTTGGATACGACTTGCTGCAGTGACGGGTCGGCGATCAGGAACTGCCCGATGACGCACGGCCTCGTCGGATCGGCGCAGCCGAGCTCGAGCGGGGTCGGCACCCGGTTGGCTTCGGAATAGCCCGCATAGGCGGTCACTTCGGACGTGATCTTGTAGGTGCCACCGATGATCGGATTGAATCGATCAAATTGATGATCGCCATTGAGCGCGGTGCCGAGCTGGTCCATCAGGGAGATGTGGGCCGCATTGTACCGGCCGCCTGCCGTGACCGCAAAGCGATCGTCCACGTTGAACGTGTCGAGCGCATAGAGCCCCTGATATTGGTTGACGGTGCGAAGCGACACGGGGCCGACCGATGTCGGATCGCCGGAGGGGCCCAGGAATGTGCCGCTGCCCGTGACGACATAGTTCGTGCCTACGGTTCCCAATTCGGCGCTCCCGGTGAAGCGGGTGCTGCTGACATCATAGGTCGCGCCGATCACCAGGCGGTTCTCATGACCGAACAACTGATCGCTGTTTGTCGCCTGCCCGGATACGCCAAACGTGGTCGATTTCGTGCTGGTGCGATCGATCTCGCTGAGAATGGCATCCGGCGCAAAGGTATTGGCGAGCTGAACGCCATTCAGGCCGTTGGCCGGCGATTGAAAGCCAGTCAAAGGGTTGACATCGCCAAAGCAAAGCAGCGTCGCATCGGCGTCGCAGGGCACCGTATCGGTCGGGTTTCCGTCCACGGTGTTCTGACTGAAGCGCCGCACGTGCGCCGTGCCCTCAAAGGTCCAGGTCGGCGTCGCCTCCACCTTGCCGGTCAGGTTGAGATAGCCGACCTTGTTGGAAATGGTTTGCGGCGTTGTGTAGGTCGCCCCCCAATATTGCTGGAGCAGCTCCGCCGGAACAGTGCTGGGTCCCCCGAGAAAATTGTTGGCGACGCCGCCATTGAGGTGGAACTCGTTGCCTTCAAAGCGATACCCGACATCGCCATAGAAGCGCCGGACGTCCGATGCCGAGAAATTGCGGAAACCATTGTCGTGAACGCCTTCAAGCGCTCCATAGACCGCCCAATTGTTGTCGACCCGCTTGCCCCATTGTGCGGAGCCCTGGATGCGGCCGAACGAGCCGCCCATGATATCGATCTCGGCGCCTTGATAGTTGAAACCGTCCTTCATCTGCAGATCGATGGCGCCGCCAAGCGCATTGAGGCCGAACGCGGGATTGTTGGTCACGACCACAGCCGATCGGATCGCAGCCGTCGGGATCAGGTCCCAGTTGACGATGTCGGAAAAGGCCTCGTTGATGCGCACGCCGTTCTGATAGACGGCGAGGCCCTGCGGCGTGCCGGCCAGAGGTGAAGCAACGAAGCCGCGAAACTGCACATCAGGTTGGAATGGATTGCCGGTCACCTCGTTGATGCTGAGACCGGGCACGTATTGCTGCAGAGAAACGGCGATATCCGGCGAACGGGTGCGCCTGATCTGGTTTGCATCGACCGCATTGATGGCAGCCGGAATCTTGTCGACCTCGACGCTGCCGGAGGCGCCGGGCGATGTCGGGTAAACGTAAACCCTGGTGGTCCGGGGACGCGTCGCCACGCGGATCGTGGGTGTCGCCCGAGTGGGCGCGCGCCTGGCGCTGGTCTGCGGCGGTGCCGTCACCTCGACAGCGGGCAGGTTCTGGACGTTGGTCTCCTCGTCCTGCGCGAAAGCCGGGTCGGTTCCGATAACCATTCCCGTAGAAATTGAAAGGATAACCAGCCCACGCACGCCCATGGTCGACACATCTCCACCCGCAATGCTCCGGCTCTTTTGTCCCCGCCGGTTTTGACGTGGAACGATACAGGTCAACGACCGAAAAGCACCAGCCGTAAAAGGTCGGCCTCTTCCAGAGACATATTTCCCGACAAGATCGGGAATTATTCCCGATCCTCAACTCGCCGCCGTCGGAATCAATGCCTCCACCGTCACGCCGCCCTCGCTGGATGCAACGTTGAGCGTTCCGCCCAGCGCGAGAATCCGCTCGCGCATGCCGACGAGGCCGAAGCCGAGCTTCTGACCCTCCTCCATGCCGCGGCCGTTGTCGCAGACCCGCACGCGCGCGCAGCCGCGGCCCTCGCGCGCGCCGCCCGGCTGCTCGGCCGGCTCGATCGTGACGTTCACCGAGGTCGCGCGAGCGTGACGGAACACGTTGGTCAATGCCTCCTGCACGATGCGGTAGATGGTGAGGTCTGCGGTCTCGCCGGTCGCCCCCAGCGCAGGCGAGATCGTGGTTTCGATCCTCACGTCGGGATGCGACTCCCGCCACAGGCGCGACAGCGCTTCGAGCGCCTGCCGCAGGCCGAGCTCGGCAAGGCCGACGGGCCGCAGGCGCTCGAGGACGCGGCGGTTGAACTGCTGGAGCGCGTTGACCTGCTCCAGGATCGCGCCGCCATGCTTGCGCACGGCCTCGGCGCTCAGTTCGCGCGCCTCCGAGACCTTCGCCAGCGCGCTCGCATGCGCGCGCAGCGAGAACAGATAGGGCCCGAACTCGTCGTGCAACTCGCGCGCGATCTCCTTGCGTTCCCTGTCCTGGAGCGACACCGCGCGCTCGGCAAGGCGGCGCTTCTCCTCGACCGCTTCCCCCAGCGTTGCCGCGAGGTGGTTGAGCCGGGTGCAGATCGCGGCGAGCTCCGGCGCGCCGCCGGGCGCGACGCGCGCATCGTAGCGCCCGGCTTCGAGCGCGATCATGGCCTGCGAGAGCGCTTCGAGCGGTCTTAGCGCGCGGCCGACCACCGTCATGATCACGAGGAACAACGCCAGCGCGATCGCCGAGCCGATCTCGAGCTGGGTCAGGATGCCGTCCCAGATCTCGGCGATCTCGTCATTGGGATGCGAGGTGATCACCAGCGAGCCCGGATTGCCGTGGATCGAGACGGGAACGCCGACCGCGGTCTGCTCGGGATGGACCAGGCTGACGAACCAGGCCGGCGGCGCGCGCGCGTCATCATCGTCTTCGCCCGCGCGCGGCGGCGTCAGCGCGTTACCGCTAGCATCGCGCAGGGCGATGCTGATGTGGCGCTGCCGGTTGAGATCGCGTGCGATCTGGTTGAGCTTGGCGTCGGGATCCGGTGCCTCCTTCAGCTCGGCGACGATCATCTCGATGAACTCCCGCGCCAGGCGGATCACGCTCTGGTCCTCCGCCTGGACGCGCGGCCCGGCCTCCGCGACCTGCCGCGCGATGTTGACGCCAAGCCCCAGCGCCAGCACGAGCGCCAGCAGGAGATTGATGCGCCCGCGCAAGGATAATTTTTGCCACATTGCTTTCGCCCGCTGCCCGCGAAGGTTCGCTCATCGGAAGCGTTGACATGACCAAAGCGCCCGATATCTAATCCAGACCGTACAGCAATCTCGGCCGGGTTGCATGGTCCGACGCCGGACGTTCGTTACGAGCGTTGTCGGCTTCGCGGCCTCATGCGACGCAAAAGCAAAGGCTCGAATGGCTGTCGCGGGGAACGCCTATGCGCATTCTGATCGTTGACGATCATCCTATCGTCGCCTCCGGCTGCCGCGCCGTGCTGGCCGACGAAGGCGAGATCGATATCCTGGAAGCCGCCGACGCCGAAGGCGGCGAGTGCGTGTTCATCGTCGAGCGCCCCGACATCTGCGTGATCGACATCAACCTGCCGACCGTCTCCGGCTTCGAGCTCGCGCGCCGCATCCTGGATCGCGCGCCCGATGCCCGCATCATCATGTTCAGCATGAACGACGATCCAGCCTTCGCCGCGCGCGCCATCGAGTGCGGCGCGAAGGGCTACGTTTCAAAGACCGGCGATCCCAACGACCTCGTCGAGGCGATCCGCGCCGTCGGCAAGGGCGAAACCTATTTGCCGAGCGCGATCGCCCGCAGCATCGCCTTTGCCGGGCCTCAGCTCGCGCAAAACCCGCTATCGAAGCTGAATGCGCGCGAGATGGAGATCCTGCGGCTGCTCAGCGCCGGAAAGAGCCTTTCGGAGATCGCCTGGCTGGTGCAATCCTCTTACAAGACGGTCGCCAACACGTCGTCGATCATGCGCCAGAAACTCGGGGTCAAAACCTCGGTCGAGCTGGTGCGGCTGGCGATCGACAGCGGCGTCGCCTGACGAAGCGCGCCTTCGCAAAAATTCGGTCACATACGCGTTGCAATCTTGATGTGGCGAGACGCCACGGAGTTTTTCGGCATGACGATTCAGACTGTTTCGACCAATAAATCCTATGGCGGCGTGCAGGGCGTGTATCGCCATGCGAGCAGCGCCACCAAGACCGACATGACCTTCTCGGTCTATGTGCCGCCGCATCAGGACGGCTCGAAGCTGCCGGTGGTCTGGTATCTCTCCGGCCTTACCTGCACGCATGCCAACGTCACCGAGAAAGGCGAGTTCCGCCGCGCCTGCGCCGAGCTTGGATTGATCTTCATCGCGCCCGACACCAGCCCGCGCGGCGCTGACGTGCCTGGTGACCCCAACAACGCCTACGATTTCGGCCTCGGCGCCGGTTTCTATGTCGATGCCACGGAAGAACCGTTCGCCCGCAACTATCACATGTGGAGCTACGTCACCGACGAGTTGCCAAGGCTGGTGGCGGAGAAGTTTCCAGTCGATGCCAAGCGTCAATCGGTGATGGGTCACTCCATGGGCGGCCACGGCGCGCTGACGGTCGCGCTGCGCAATCCGCATCGCTATCGCGCCGCCAGCGCCTTCGCGCCGATCGTCGCGCCCTCGCAAGTGCCCTGGGGCACCAAGGCGCTGACCGGCTATCTCGGCCCCAACAAGGACACCTGGCGTGCGCATGACACGGTGGCACTGATCGAGGACGGCGCGAAATATTCGGGCTTTCTGGTCGACTACGGCGATGCCGACAACTTCTTGACCGAGCAGCTTCGGCCGGAGCTGCTGCAGGCGGCCTGCACCAAAGCGAACATCCCGCTGACGCTGCGCCGGCAACCGGGCTACGACCACAGTTACTACTTCATCTCGACCTTCATGAGCGACCATCTGCACTGGCACGCGGCGCGATTGACGGCGTAGCGGCCCTCTCCTCTCCCTCTCCAGGCAGAGCTATCGCATTTTGATGTGAGAGTTTGAGGCGCTGAGCTTCCACATCGTCATGGCCGGGCTTGTCCCGGCCATCCACGCCTTACCCGCAGCACAAAGAACGTGGATGCCCAGGACAAGCCCGGGCATGACAACTTCGTCGATGCTCATATGCGATTCCCCTGCCGCAGGCGGGGAGAGGCGAAGACCGACCTACTCCGGCTTGCCGTAGTTCGGCGCGAGCAGGCGGTTGCGGATCAGGTAGCTCATGGTGCGGGACCAGGATTCGTCGGTGTTGCCGCGCATGTCGGCGCTGGCCGCCGTCACGAGATTTCCGGTGTGCACGTCGCGCAGGTAGATGTTGAGATTGAGGATCAGGTTCGAGACCTTCTGCACGACGCCGGTGATCTCGAGATCGGCACCCAACTGCCCCGCCAGCTTGACGTCGCAACCGCCGCAGGCCTGGAGATTGCTGTGCCGGGCCGCATCGCTCACCGGCGCGATATCCACGACCTGGAACTTGCCGGACTGTGCCAGTTCCTTGCGCAACTGACCGCCGATCCGCAGCATGCGCTCGTCCTCCGGCTTCGATCCGTAGAACTCGCCCGGCAGGCTGGTGTCGATCAATTCGAAATCGAACACTGCGAGCTTCGGCGGGTCGGCAAAGGCGGCCGTACTCGTCAACACAAATGAGACAGCCACCAACAGTGCTCGCATGATCGTGACCTGCTCCTTCTCATCGCGACGACGAAATGCGGGGTTGCAAGCTAAGCCAAATCGGTCATGTTTCAAGGTGGGAAATGCCTCCACCGATACCTAAGCCGGGGAGGACGACAAGGAGGAAACATGATCCGATGGTTGGTCGGCCTGATCGGCGTCAGTCTTGTTGGCGTTGGTCTTGCGGCAACGCAGGCGTTCGCGGCCGAGCCCATCGAGATCGGGATCGGATATCTCGGAGTCGCCGGCACCAGATCGACCCTGTCGCTGGTCGAACAGCCTGCGGAGAATGACGGCATCGCCGGCGTGCGGCTCGCGATCGAGGACAACAATACCACCGGCAAATTTCTCAACCAGCATTTCAAGCTCGAGGAGCACCGCCTGAAGGAAGGCGAGGATCCGGTCCAGGCAGCGACCGCGCTCGCCGAGCACAACGGTTTCATCATCGCCGACCTGCCGGCTGACGCATTGCTGAAGGTCGCCGACGGCTTGCGCGATCGCGGCACGCTGCTGTTCAACGCCGGCGCCATCGACGAGCGGCTGCGCGAGACGGATTGCCGCGCCAATGTCATCCATGTCGCGCCGACGCGGTCGATGCTGGCGGATGCGCTCGGGCAATATCTGGTATGGAAACGCTGGTCGCGCTGGCTGCTCGTGGTCGGCTCGCATGACGAGGACAAGCTCTATGCCGATGCGCTGCGACGCGCCGCGACGCGGTTCGGCGCCAAGATCGTGCAGGAGCGAACCTTCGAGGACACTGGCGGGGCGCGCCGCACCGATAGCGGCGTGACGCTGATCCAGCGCCAGATGCCCGTGTTCACGCAGCAGGCACCAGCCTATGACGTGCTGGTCGCCGCCGACGAGAGCGAGGTGTTCGGCGCCTACCTGCCTTATCGTACTTGGGACCCCCGTCCTGTCGCGGGCTCCGCCGGCCTCGTGCCGCGAAGCTGGGACGCCGCGCAGGACCAGTGGGGCGCGGTACAGATGCAGAATCGTTTCATGAAGCTGAATTCGCGCCGCATGACGGCGCTGGACATGCAGGCCTGGACCGCAGCGCGCATGATCGGCGAAGCGACCTCGCGCACCAATTCCGGCGACGTCAAGAAAGTCACCGATTTCATCAAGGGATCGGATTTTTCCGTTGCCGCTTTCAAGGGAACGCGGCTGACCTTGCGCGACTGGAATTTGCAGCTCCGCCAGCCAATCCTCCTGGTCGACGGCCGCATGGTGGTCTCGGTGTCGCCACAGGAAGGCTTTTTGCACCAGGTCTCCGAGCTCGATACGCTCGGCTACGATCGCCCGGAGAGCAAATGCAAGTTGAAGTGAGGACGACGACAATGCGCATGTGGCGTATCTGCCTGCTCTCCGGACTGGTGTTCGCGGCAGCGCCCGCACATGCGTTCATCGCCTATGTCTCGAACGAGAAGAGCAACACCGTCTCGGTGATCGATACCGAGAGCTGGACGGTGACCAAGACCATCAAGGTCGGCCAGCGACCGCGCGGCATCGAGTTCACGCGCGACGGCAAATTCGTGATGGTCGCGGTCGGGGACGACGACACCATCCAGATGATCGATGCAAAAACCCACGAGATCGTCGACACACTGCCCTCGGGCCCCGACCCCGAGCTGTTCACGCAGGATGCCGCCGGCAAGATACTCTACGTCGCGAACGAGAACGACAACACCGTCACGGTGATCGATCTCCAGAAGCGGGCACGGATCGGAGACATCCAGGTCGGCGTCGAGCCGGAGGGCATGACCGTGAGCCCCGATGGCAAGACCCTGATCAACACGTCGGAAACGACCAACATGGCGCACTTCATCGACACCGAGAAGCGCCAGATCGTCGCCAACGTGCTGGTCGATTCCCGGCCGCGATTTGCCCAGTTCAAGCACGACGGCTCGGAGCTCTGGGTCTCCTCCGAGATCGGCGGCACGGTGTCGATCATCGATCCCGTCAAGCACGAGGTGACGGGCAAAGTCACCTTCGAGATTCCGGGGTTGCGGCGCGAGGCGATCCAGCCGGTCGGCATCGGCATCACCAAGGACGACAAGACGGCCTTCGTCGCGCTCGGGCCCGCCAACCGCGTCGCGATCGTCGACGCCGTCACGCACAAGGTGACGAAATATCTCCTGGTCGGGCAGCGGGTCTGGCACATGGACTTCACGCCGGACGAAAAATACCTGCTGGTCACCAATGGCATCTCCAACGACGTATCCGTGATCGATGTCGCCGCGCAGAAGGTCATCAAGACCATTCAGGTTGGCGAATTGCCCTGGGGCGTTACGATCGCGCCATGACGACACCTGCCCCCATCGCCGCCTCAACCGAAAGCGCGCCCCGGCTGGAGGCGGCCGCAGTCCCGGCGCTGTCGATCGACGGCATCAGCCACGCCTATGGGGCTCGCCGCGCGCTGATCGACGTCTCCTTCACGGTTGCGCCCGCGAGCTTCACCGCGCTGCTCGGCCTCAACGGCGCGGGCAAGAGCACGTTGTTCTCGCTCGTCACCCGCCTGTTCGGCATTCAAACCGGACACGTCGGCATTTTCGGCCATGACATCAGCCGAAACCCCGGCGAGGCACTGCGGCTGCTCGGCGTCGTGTTCCAGCCGCGTACGCTCGATCTCGACCTGTCGCTGACGCAGAACCTGCTCTACCACGCTGCGCTCCATGGCATCAGCCCGCGCGAGGCCAGTGCTCGGAGCGCAGAGCTGCTCGGCCGCATCGGGCTTGCCGACCGTGCCGGCAACAAGGTGCGCGATCTCTCGGGCGGGCAGATGCGGCGGCTCGAGATAGCGCGCGCGCTCCTGCACCGGCCGCGCCTGCTGCTGCTGGACGAGCCGACCGTCGGGCTCGACGTCAAGGCCCGCGCCGACATCATCAGCCATGTCCGCCAGCTCGTGACCGAACAAGGCATCGGCGTGCTCTGGGCCACGCACCTGTTCGACGAGATCACGGCCAGCGACGACCTCGTCGTGCTGCACCAGGGCAAGGTGCTGGCGAAGGGGCCGGTCGGCCGCGTGATCGCCGAGGCCGGCGCGCAGGACGTCAATTCCGCCTTCATGCGCCTCACCGGCGCGCAGACAATGCCCGGAGGCGGTGCATGAGCAGCATCACCGCACGCGACGCCACCCCGCGCGGCTTCCCGCTCTCGGCCTACATGACTTGCCTTGGCGGCATCGTCTGGCGCGAAGGCCTGCGCTTCCTGCATCAGCGCGAGCGTTTCGTCTCGGCGCTGGTGCGGCCCCTGGTCTGGCTGTTCATCTTCGCCGCCGGCTTTCGCCAGGTGCTCGGCATCTCGATCATCCCGCCCTACGAGACCTATATCCTCTACGAGGTCTATATCGCACCCGGGCTGATGGCGATGATTCAGCTCTTCAATGGCATGCAGTCCTCGCTCTCGATGGTCTATGATCGCGAGATGGGGAATATGCGCACGCTCCTGGTGAGCCCACTGCCGCGCTGGTTCCTGCTGTTCTGCAAGCTGCTCGCCGGCACCGCCGTGTCGCTCTTGCAGGTCTACGCGTTCCTGATCATCGCCTGGGCCTGGGACATCACGCCGCCGCCGCTCGGGTACCTCACGGTACTGCCGGCGCTGGTGCTCTCGGGCCTGATGCTGGGATCGCTGGGGATGTTGATCTCCTCCGGCATCAAGCAGCTCGAAAATTTCGCCGGTGTGATGAACTTCGTGATCTTCCCGATGTTCTTTGCCTCATCGGCCCTCTATCCGCTGTGGCGGGTGCAGGAAGGCAGCCCGTATCTCTACTATGTCTGCCAGGCCAACCCGTTCACCCATGCGGTCGAGCTGATCCGCTTTGCACTTTATGGGCAGATCAACTGGATCTCGCTGGCGGTGGTCGCAACCTGCACAATCGTCTTCATGATCGGCGCGATCTATGCCTATGATCCGTCGCGAGGGCTGGCGCGACGTGGGCCCGCGGGAGGCGAAGGATGAGATTCCGGATCGTGGCCATGGCCGCTTTGGCGCTAGCGGCATCGACCGCGGCCTCGCGGGCGGCCGATCCGCGCTATCCCGACTGGCCCTGCACGCAGGCAAAAGTCCCGGAAATCTCGCTCGCCGCGGTCTGGGCCGGCCCGCCGCTCGACGACGTCCAGGACAAGTGGAAGGACAATGCCAAGATCGGCGCACTGGTGTCGAAGCTGGCAGCGCGGAAGACGCCGCTGGATGACGCCGAGAAATCGGTGGAGGAGTTTTTGGCGAGCTCCGCCTCCGACAAGACCACGAATGCAAAGCTCCTGTTCGCCGGCCTGTTCGACACGCTGAATGCCCAGCGCTCCTCGGTAATGAACGGGCTCGAGCGGGTCAGTCGCAAGCAACGCGAGGCCGCCGACAAGGTCCGCGACGACACCATAGAGCTTCAGAGGTTGCAGGGTGCTACCCCACGCGACGACGCCAAGGTCGACGCCCTGTCCAACCAGTTGATCTGGGAAACCCGCATCTTCGAGGATCGCCGCAAGGTGGTGCGATTCGTCTGCGAGGTGCCGACTGCGATCGACCAGCGCCTGTTCGCGCTCGGCCGCGTGATCCAGCAGGAAATGGAATAGCGTCAGCCTCCCTGACGCCTGCGCGAACATGGTTCCCGCTCCCCGGCGGGAATCGTTAACCTTTGCCACACTGTCGGCCGGAACCAAATCTATTTAAGATCTCTTGTCGAAGTGAATCCTAGACGTCGGGAGGCCTCGATGGGAACAGCAAAACTCCTTCTCGCCAGCGCTGCGGCCATCGGCATGTTCGCGTCGGCGGCTGTCGCCGAAGACAACATGAACGGAATGATCACCAAGATCGACAGACTCAACAGCACCATTTCGATCCAGGAGGTGCAGGGCGGCACGGTCGGCGCCAATGGCGGGGCGACGGGCCCGGTGCAGGAGTTCAAGGCCAAGGATGCAGGCATGCTCGAGAGCGTCCATGCTGGCGATCGCGTGAGCTTCTCCACTGACGCCAACGGCTCCAAAACCATCACCAAGCTGCAAAAGGCGAAGTAGCGGCGTCTCGCGCGCCAGCTATTTGCCTTCGTCCGGCCGCGGCTGCGGCTGCGCCTCTGATGTCATGAGCTTGGCGCGTTCCCAGCCGTCGGTGCCCTCGGGATACCAGGCGATGTTGGCGTAGCCATAGGCGAGCGCGCGCTTGGCCGCGTTCCAAGACATCCAGCAGTCGGCGAGGCAGTAGATGACCAGCAACGCCGACTTGCTGCCGTGCGAGGCGCGTTCAAGGCCGCGGCGGAAATAATCCTCCATCGCGGGCGGCAGCGCGCCATAGCCGGTGTCCGGCAGCCAGATGCTGCCGGGGATGTCAAAGCGCGGCGTATCGCGCCAGACTGTGCCCACGGGAAGATTCTTGGGCTTCGGAGGGCGCGGCATCACGTCGATGAAGGCGCCGCTCTTCTCGTGCCAGATCGCTTCGGCCTCCGCCGTCGTCAACACGCGCGCACCGGCGAGCGTCGCCGGCACTGGCGCGCGGTAATTATCGGAGCGATAGCCCTCCGGCTCGAACGGCTCCTGCTGCTGCGCGCGCGCAGCCACCAGAAGCGCTGCGGCAACGAGCGCAGCGGCAAGATGCCGCCTCATGGCGCAGTGCTCATGTCGATCTCGTCACGGCGATCTCGTCACAGCGATTTCGTCATGGCGATTTCTTGGCAGTCTCCGCACCGAGCGGGCGATCGCTCTCATCCAGCAGCGGCACGCCGAAATCGACCAGGATCTTGTTGATCTCGGCCTGGTTCTCCTGGACCAGCCGGTTAAGCTGCCGCTTCCAGTTCTGGTCGGCGGGGCGAACGCCCATTCCGATGCGATAGACGAGCTTCGGCCCAGTGGTTTCCTTCACCAGCGGAGTGACATGGAGCGGCTGCGCAGCCTTCTTGGCGTAGAAGCCGGCCATCGGGCCCCACAGCACGCCGGCATCGATCGTGCCGGCAGCAAGATCGTCAACCATCGCCTGCGCCGAATTGTCGAAGCGGGTGTCGATCATCAACGGATATGGCTTTGCGTTCGCCATCAGGCCCGCGATCGCCATGTTGGTCGCCGGCGGAGTGCCCGCGATAATGCCGATATGCTTGCCCTTCAACCGCTCGTCCTCGAGTGTATCGACGTCCTCGAGCCCACTGCCGGGCTTGGCGATCAGCGCATAGGACGTGCGATAATAGGGATTGGTGCCCTGGACGAGATCGTCACCTTGCGGAAAGCCCATGATGACGTCACAGCGATGCGCGCCCAGCGTCATGCGCACGAAACCTGTCGCCTGCGGGAAGAAGACGTAGTCGAGCTTCTTCTGGAGTTTTTCGGCGAAGAACTCCGCAAGCTTGTTCTCGAAACCTTCGCCCTTCTCATTCGAAAAAGGCAGGTTGCGCGGGTCGGCGCAGACGCGCAGCACTTTGGGATCGACCAATTCGAACGAGAGATCGCCGCTGTCAGTGGTCTGCGCGCGCGCAGCGCCATCAACGACAGATAGTGCAGCAATCGCCAACACCGAGAACAACCAGCGACGATGTCGTCCGGCCTCCGTCATCGCGCTTCCTCCTGTTTCTTGATTGAATGCTATCCATGGATCACTTTACGCACCATGGTCTGCGAAGTTTCTGGATGACTTCGCTTGATGACTCGTCTTGCTGCAGTGCAATGCCGCGCGATGATCGGAACTGAGGCGTAAAGATGGCGCATGTCGCTCGCATGATCGCGGTGCTTGCCCTGCTGGGGCTGCAGACGCTAGCACGCGCAACCCCGCCTGAATTGCCTGTGAGCGAAGTCGCCCCCGGAATTTTCGTGCACGCGGGGTCAATTGCCCTGATGAATTCCGAGAACGAGGGGGCGATCGCCAATGTCGGCTTCATCGTCGGAAAGGATGCGGTCGCGGTGATCGACACCGGCGGCAGCGTCCGCGAGGGCGAAGCACTCCTCGCCGCCGTGCGGACGAGGACCGATAAGCCGATCCGCTACGTCATCAACACCCACGGCCATCCCGACCACATCTTTGGCAATTTAGCCTTCGCGCGCGAGGGCACGAGCTTCGTCGGTCATACGAAGCTCCCGCAGGCGCTTGCGACACGCGGGCCGTTTTACCTGGACAATTTCCGCCGGACCATGGGCGCGGAGCTGATCGATCCCGTCAGAATCGTGTCGCCGACGCTGCTCGTGACCGACACGTTAAGGCTCGATCTGGGATCGCGCAGTCTCGTCCTCAAGGCGTGGCCGGCCGCGCACAGCGATAGCGACCTGACGGTGTTGGACGAGGCGAGCAAAACGCTGTTTGCCGGCGATCTCGTCTTCCTCCGCCATGTTCCCGTAGTGGACGGCAGCATCCGCGGTTGGCTCGCGGTGCTTGGGCAGATCGAAGGCTTGCCGGCGCAGCGCGTCGTTCCCGGTCACGGTCCCGTGAGCGATTGGCCCGCAGCGCTCACTGATGAGCGTCGTTATCTCGAAACCCTGCTCGCTGACGTCCGCGCGCTCAATCAGAAGGGCGAGCCGATCAGGGCGGCCGCGGACAAGGCGGGCGCGAGCGAGCGCGGGCGCTGGCAATTGTTCGACGACTACAATGCCCGCAACGCAACCGCAGCATTTTCAGAAATTGAATGGGAGTAGCAGGAGCGCTACGCTGCTGCCCTGCTTCGTCACCGCGAGAACAGCGCGCATGATCAAACATTCGCTTCGCCTGACCTTTGCGGCCGCGCTGCTCGCCGTGGCGCTCGCGGCACCGCCTGCGCGCACAGAGGAGGCCTATGATCCCTGGCCGGGCCTCGTGCAGGACATCTTCAACAGCCGCCCGATGAACGACGGCAATGACGTGATCGGCATCGAGATGCCTTATCGCGCGGAAGATGCGGCCATCGTGCCGGTCACGCTGCGCGCAAAGCTTTCGCCCGGCGACAACAGGCGCATCCGCGCGATCACGCTGGTGATCGACCGCAACCCCGCGCCGATGGCAGCGAGGTTCGAGCTCGGGCTCGATGCCAACGTGTCGGAGATCTCAACGCGCGTGCGGGTCAACAACTATACCGACGTCCACGCCGTCGCCGAGCTCAGCGACGGGCAGCTCTATGTGAGCAAGACCTATGTGAAAGCGGCCGGCGGCTGCTCCGCACCGGCGGTGAAGAACGCCGAGGAAGCCAAAAATCGGCTCGGCCAGATGCGCTACCGCCAATTCGCTCGCGTGGACGAAGCGCCCGCCAGCCGGATCCGCGAGGCACAGATCATGATTGGCCATCCCAACAATTCCGGCTTGCAGATGGATCAGGTCACGCAGCTCTATATTCCCGCCTTCTTCGTCAACCAGCTCAAGCTCTGGCAGGACGACAGCCTCGTGCTGGCGGTGGAAGGCGGCATCTCGATCTCGGAAGATCCCAACATCCGCTTCACCTACGTCTCCAACGGCGCAAAGCATTTTCGCGCGGAGGCGACGGATACGGAGGGACACGTATTCCGGAACGAGTGGGATGTCGAGAAGCCGGGGATGTGACGCGGCGCATTACCGGACGTCGAACCCGCCTCTCGTCAGGGCCGGGCTTGTCCCGGCCATCCACGCCTTATCTCACGGCACAGAGAACGTAGATGCCCGGGACAAGCCCGGGCATGACGACTACGGCATACATCCGCTCCGGAACTAAAAACACCTCACCTCAGCCTCGGCCTGTGCGCGCCGGAGATCGTTGACGGCTGAGGTCGCCTGCTCGGAAGTGCGAAACTGGGTGCCGAGGTTTCCACGTACCTGCGACATACTAAGCGCGGTTTCTGCAGTGACATATCGTTCATAGGGCACGATCGAGGCGACGACGTCGATCGAGCAGGAGCATTGCTCGATTGCCTGCCGGGTCTCGCCATTGGCCTTCATACAACCATAAACGTATTCGGCACGCGCCGCGGTCGGATAATCATTGGCCTCCTCGGCCCACGCTGCCATCGCGGTGCCGGCGAGCACGGCCAACGCGGCGACAATCGGTCGTAGCTGTCGTACTGAGATCATGGCCGTCCTCCCGCTGGTTGCGATGGAAACTATGCTATGCCTAATGTTCTGAAAAGCACACGTCTTAAGGAAATGGCCTGAAAGTGATGGGACGCCTGGTTCGAACATTGGCCGTATCGATTGCTCTCGCGCTGACGCAAGGCGGGACGAGCCGCGCTGCGGACACAATCCGCCTCGCGGTGCAGAAAACCGGGACATTCTCTTGGGAACTGGCGGCGATCCGCGACCAGGGCCTCGACAAGGCCGCCAATCTCTCGCTCGAGGTCACCGAACTCGCGAGCACCGAGGCCGGCAAGATCGCGATGCGTGCCGGCAATGCCGACGTCATGCTGTCGGACTGGCTGTGGGTGTCGCGCGAGCGCGCGCTTGGCGCCAAGCTGACCTTCTATCCCTATTCCAGCGCGCTCGGCGCGGTGATGGTGCCTGCCTCTTCGCCGATCAAGACGCTCGCGGACCTGAAGGGCCGCAAGCTCGGCGTCGCCGGCGGTGCCATCGACAAGAGCTGGCTGCTGCTACAGGCGCGGATGAAGCAGGACGGCATCGACCTCAAGTCCGACGCGAGCATCGTCTATGGCGCCCCGCCGCTGCTCGCCGCCAAGGCGCTCGACGGCGAGATGGATGCGAGCCTGAATTTCTGGAATTTTTGCGCCCAGCTCGAGGCCAAGGGCTTTCGCCGCCTCGCCGGCATCGAGGAGATCTTGCCGAAGCTCGGCGCCAAGGGACCAGTCGCCGCAGTCGGCTACGTCTTCGATGAAGACTGGGCGGCGAGCCACCGCGACGTCGTGGCGCGCTTCATCGCGATGACGCGCAAGGCCAAGGAGCTGCTGACGGCCTCGGATGCGGCATGGGAGAAGGTCGCGCCGCTGACCGGCACCAGCGATCCCGCCCTGCTCCAGGCCTATCGCAACCGTTATCGCGAGGGCATTCCGCAACGGAGCATCGACGACGAAGAGGCCGATGCGCGCGTGCTCTACCGCGTGCTGGCCGAGGTCGGCGGTCGTGGGCTGGTCGGCCCGGCGCCGGAGCTCGATCCCGGCACCTTCTATCACGCACCCGTCGGAGACTGAGGTTGCTGCGTCTCGTCTCGTTTGCCCTGTTTCTCGCGATCTGGTGGATCGCCGCGCTGTTCGTTGGCGGCGCAAAGCTGCCCTCGCCGCCTGCCGTGCTCAACGTGATGATCGCGGACGCAGCCTCCGGGGCGCTGTTCCTGCATCTCGGCGCAACACTGGCGCGCGTCGCGCTGTCCTTCGTGCTGGCGATGTCGCTCGGCAGCGCGATCGGTTATCTCATGGGCCGCAACAGGCTCGCTGACCGGCTCGGCGATCCCTGGCTGATCCTGCTGCTCAACCTGCCGGCGCTGGTCGTGATCGTGCTCGCCTATATCTGGGCTGGCCTCACCGAAGCCGCGGCCATCGGGGCGATCGCCATCAACAAGCTGCCGACCGCGGTCGTCACCTTGCGCGAGGGCACCCGCGCGCTCGACCGCTCGTTGGACGAGATGGCGAAGGTGTTTGCGATGTCGCGCTGGCGAACCTTCCGCCACGTCGTGCTGCCGCAGCTTGCGCCCTATGTCGCCGCAGCCGCGCGCTCCGGCCTGTCGCTGGTCTGGAAGATCGTGCTGGTCGCCGAACTCCTGGGACGGCCGAACGGCGTCGGCTTCGAGATCGGCGTCGCGTTCCAGCTTTTCGACACCCCGCGCCTGCTCGCCTATTCGCTGACCTTTGCGGCCGTCGTGCTCGTCATCGAAACCCTGCTGGTGCAGCCGTTTGAAACCCGCTCAACCCGATGGCGGCCCCGTGCGGCTTGAAGTCGACATTTTGGGCAAGACCTTCACGAGCGCGGCGGGCGGCACGCACGAGGTCCTCGCGCCGGTCAAGTTCTCGCTCGGCGCCGGTGAGATCGGCGTCCTCATCGGTCCGTCCGGCTGCGGCAAGAGCACGATGCTGCGCATCGTCCTGGGTCTCGACCGCGATTTCCGGGGCGAGATCAGGCGCCCGCCGAACGCGCGCATCGGCATGGTGTTCCAGGAGCCGCGGCTGTTGCCGTGGCGCTCGGTCGAGCAGAACGTTCGGCTGGCGGCGCCCGAGGTCGACGACGTCAAGCTTTCCGAGCTGTTCAAGATTCTCGAGCTGGAAGCCCATCGCAGCCACTATCCCGGCGAATTGTCGCTCGGGCTTGCCCGCCGCGTCGCGCTCGCCCGCGCTTTCGCCGTCGAGCCCGACCTGCTGGTGCTCGACGAACCCCTTGCCTCGCTCGACGACGCGCTGGCCGGCCGCTTGCGCGAGGAGATCGCAACACTGGTCGCGAGCCGGCCGGTGATGACGCTCCTGGTGACGCACAGCCTGGACGATGCGGTGCGCCTCGGCGACCGCCTGTTCTTTCTGTCGCCGCGGCCTGCGCGGATGCTGGCCGAGGTGCCCATCGGCATCCCCCGCGGCGCGCGGGGCGAAGCCGAGATCGCCGCGATCAAGGCCGGCCTCGTGCGGCGAACGCAAGGCGAGCGCGCCGGGCGCGATGTCTCATAGGCGGACGCAGCAAGAGCGTGGTAAAATACGCCAGTGGCGGAGTTTGATCATGAAGCGAACGGTCGCCCTCGCGATGCTCGGCTTCGCACTCGTCGCGTCTGCGGCAAGCGCGCAGGACATGATGCGCGACGTCGACCTCACCTCGCCCGCGATGGTCTCGGCCGAAATGACGAGGCCGGAGGTCGAAGCAGTGCTGGCCAAGGCGAGCGCGGCCGCGCCGGCCGATTTCTCCGGCAAGCGGCTGTCGGGCCTCGACCTCTCCGGGCTGGACCTCTCCGGCGCCATCTTCCGCGCGGCACGGCTCAACAAGACAAAACTCGCCGGCACGCGGCTCGATCGCGCCATTCTCGATCAGGCCTGGCTGCTGGAGGCCGACCTCACCGGCGCAAGCCTGAAGGGCGCCAACCTGTTCGCCTCGCAGATGGCACGCGCCCGTGTCGATGGTGCTGATCTGACCGGGGCGCGCATCGCCGCCGACCTGTCCGGTGCAAGCCTGATTGGCGCGACCATCGCGGACGCGCAGCTCGGCGCCGATATGCGCAACCAATCGATGGGGCTGATGCGGACGGTGCTGCGCTCGGCGAAGCTTTCGGGGCTGAACGCACGCGGCGCCGACCTCTCGCGCGCCGATCTCGAATTCGCCGTACTCAAGGGCGCCGACCTCACCGGCGCTTCGCTCAAAGGCGCCCAGCTCGGCGGCGCGGATCTCAGCGGCGCGACCGTCATCGGTACCGATTTCGAGGGCGCCGATCTCGTTTCGACCAGGCTGATCGCACCGATCGGACTTGACCGCGCGAAAAATTTCGACAAGGCAAGGAACGTCGAGCGCGTCATCAGAGAATGACGGCATGAGGAGGAGCGGCTGATGACGCGTTGGTGTCTGGTTTTGATCGTGGTGGTGACATGTGCGGGCGAAGCCGCCGCGCAAAGCAAGAGCAAAGGCATCCGGCTCTGGAATCTGACGTCGGAGACCATCTCCGGCTTCCAGCTCTCACCCGTCGGCAAGACCGAATGGGGGCCGAACCAGACCTTGAACGACAAGGACAAGGAGGTCGACCATGACGAGCGCCTGCGCATCACCGGCGTCGAGCCGGGTCGCTACGATGCCAAGGTCAGCTTTCCCAACTCACGGCAGTGTGTCGTGCGCGATATCGAGATAAGGGCGGACGCAGTATTCTCGATCGCCGACAAGGACCTGAAGGACTGCACCAAATAGCGTGGTGGCTCAGGCGGCGGGCTTTGCTCCGCCCCCATCCGCCTTGTCGTTGCTATGCGGATATTCGCAGCGCCATCGCACGGCCTGCCACTTCGGATGCTCGCCGACCCATTGCGCGATATAGGGCGGCGCCGCCATGGCACATTGCGCCGGCGAGCCACCGTAGGCGAACACCAGATGCTGCTCCTCGCAGGTGGTCGGCGAAAGCACTGCGCAGACAGTCACAATCAGATCAATCGGATTCATGCTGAAATCCCTATAGTGACCAAGAGATAGCATAAGGGGCTACGCTGCACTCGGCGGGAAGTTTCAAACCGGCGTGAAAACGGCGCAGGAACCGGCGGGCCCAGGCCCTCGCGTTGATAGCCACCAGACCCTCCAAAGGGGTCGTGAGACGAAACCCGCGCCTTGCCGCCAGTTGATTTCGCCAATAAGCTGGTTCCCAACAACTGCTAACAGGCTAATGGCTCTCGCAGAAACCCGATGGCGCGGCGTTGCAGTCGCTGTGCGTTTGCTGGCGCTGGTCGCCGGCATCTCGACCTTCGCCGGTCAAACCCCTCAAGCTGTTTCGCAGCCGTCGCAATCGGACAGCCCGAATGCGAGCCGCGACGAGCCCTCCCGCACTGCAAACACCGAGCAGGCCGTCGTCAAACTCACGCCCAGCCAGCAGAAGCAGATTGGACTTGAAACGGCGGTCGTGGAAGCAGCTCCGCACCCCGAGCAATTTCGGGCATACGGCGCAGTGCTGGACATCTCCCGCATCACCGAGCTGACCAACAGTTACGCCAATGCGCAGGCTCAGCTCCAGACGGCCCAGGCCCGACTCGAGGTCGCAAAGAGCGCATTCGACCGGACCAAAAATCTCGTCGAGTCCGCGGCGCTCCCCAAAAAGGAAGCCGAGACAGCAGAGGGGACATTCCGGACGGACAAGGCCGCGCTCGCGGCTGCGGAGTCGCAGCTCAGGACTCTCGCCGCAACGGCGCAGCAGGAATGGGGATCGGTGATCGGCCGGGGAATCGTCGAGAGGTCACCCGCGGTGGTCCGGCTGATCGAACGCGATCAATTTCTCGTCCAGGTGACGCTGCCGCCCGGCGTAACTGTCATCGGGACCCCGGGGACGGCTCTCGCACAGGCGCCGACGCGGAACGCGAATATCGATCTGCAGTATGTCTCCCCGGCGACGCGTACTGACCCGCGTATTCAGGGATTGAGCTATTTCTTCTCGGCACCAGGCGACAGCGGGCTGCTGCCCGGCATGAACACTACGGTTTACGTGCCGTCAGGCAACACATACGAGGGCGTGTTCGTTGAGGATACCGCAATCGTGCGATGGCAGGGTCGATCGTGGGTTTACCTGCGCGTGAACGCCGATGGCTTCAGACGTCATCCGATCAGCACCGATCAGCCCGTCTCGGATGATGACTATGTCGTCCGGGACATTCCGTCGGGCTCGGAAATCGTGATGCGAGGAGCGCAGGTCTTGTTGTCCGAGGAGGCAAAGAGCGAGCTTCGGGGCGACAGCGACAATGACTGACGGCATTGGTTCAGGCAGGTCAGGGCCACAAGTCGCTCTCGTATCTTTCGCCATTCGCTTCCGGGGCGTCGTACTGGCGCTTTCATGTGCGCTGCTCGGCTACGGACTGTTCGCGCTTGGTGAAGCCAAGTACGGGGTTTTTCCCGAATTCGCGCCGCCACAGGTGACGATCCAGACCGAAGCGCCTGGCCTCAGCCCGGAGCAGGTCGAGATTCTCGTGACGCAGCCGATCGAGACCTCGATCAACGGACTCGCCGGCGTCGAGAGCCTGCGCTCGTCATCGATCCAGGGCCTCTCCGTGGTCACCGTCATCTTCCAGGCGGGCAGAGACATCTACCGCGGGCGCCAGTTGGTGACCGAGCGCCTCGCAGTCGTGGCCTCGCGGCTGCCACAAGGGGTGCAGTCACCGTCGATGACGCCTTTGACTCCGCTGGCCGGTACGGTTCTGGTCATCGGCCTGACCTCCGACCAGCGCTCTCTGATGGACGTGCGCACGGTTGCGGACTGGACCGTGGCCAAGCGCCTTTTGGCCGTCCCGGGCGTGGCACAAGTGTCCACATATGGCAAAGATGTCAGGTCGTTGCAGGTGCAGGTTCGGCCGGACGATCTGATCCGCTTCCGGATAGGCATGAATGACGTCCTCGCTGCCGCGCGCAAGGCCACCGGAGTACGTGGCGCCGGCTTCGTCGATACGGCCAATCAGCGCATTACGCTGCAAACCCAGGGGCAGTCATTGACGCCCGACCAGCTTGCCCGCACGGTGCTTCTGCACGAGGGCGGTGCCAGCGTGGTGCTTGGTGACGTCGCCACCGTCGTGATCGCCCCCGAACCACCGATCGGGGCCGCCCTGATCAACGGTGCGCCCGGCATCATGCTGATGGTGAATCAGCAATACGGCGCAAATACAAGGGAAGTCACCACGCGGGCGGAAGCCGCGCTGCAGGAGCTTCGCCCGGCGCTTGAAGCTGATGGGATTCAGCTCCACGCCGATCTGTTTCGTCCCGCCAACTTCATCGACACGGCGACAGAGAACGTGCTCTACGCCTTGCTGATCGGCGGGGCGCTCGTGATCATCGTGCTGTTCCTGTTTCTGTTCGATTGGCGCACGTCGGTCATCAGTTGCACGGCTATTCCCCTGTCATTGATCGTGGCAGTGCTCGCCCTGCAATGGATGGGCGAAACCCTCAACACAATGACATTGGGCGGCCTTGCGATCGCCATCGGCGAAGTCGTCGATGATGCCGTGATCGGCGTCGAGAATGTGGTTCGCCGATTGCGCGAAAATCGCAGGGCAAGGGAACCTCGAGCCGAAGCCCGCGTGGTGCTTGACGCCTTCCTCGAAGTGCGCACCGCAGTTGCCTACGCAACGTTTGCGGTGCTGCTGGTGTTCTTTCCGATCCTCGCCCTGTCGGGTATCGCCGGCCGCCTCTTCGCCCCCCTCGGCATTGCCTACATCTTTGCGGTGCTGGCCTCGCTCGCGGTCGCCCTTACGGTGACGCCGGCGCTCTCGATGCTGTTGCTCACCGGGAGGGTCGACGGCCAGCGCCTGCATGAATCGCCCACCGTGCGATGGTCCCGCCGCTATTACCAGGCATTGCTGCGTCGCATCGGCCGTTTCCCGAAGCTCGTGATGACGGCGGCCGTGGTTCTGACGATCGCCGCTGCGGCCATGCTGCCGTTCTTCGGCGGGACGTTCCTGCCGGACTTACGCGAGGGCCATCTCATCCTGCACGTCTCCGCGCTTCCCGGCACCTCGCTCGATGAATCGCTGCGTATCGGCAAGCTGATCACGGATACGCTCAAGCAGATTCCCGGCATACGCAGCGTGGCGCAGCACACGGGCCGTGCCGAAGCCGGCATCGATACGGTAGGGACGCATTCCAGCGAATTTGAGGTCGACTTGCAGGCGGGACTGTCCGGCCAGGAGCAATCGGCGGCAGAGACGCGCATCAGAGCCGCTTTGGCCGACTTCCCCGGCATCTCTTTCTCGAGCAAGACCTACCTGACGGAGCGGGTCGAGGAAACCGTTTCCGGATTCAGCGCGGCACTCGCCATCAACATCTACGGACCCGACCTCGACTCACTCGAGATCGCCGCGCGCGACGTCGCGCGGGAGCTCGACGAAGTCCGGGGCGCGATCGACGTGCAGCAACGATCCCCGCCGGGGATGCCGCAGGTCAATGTGACGCTGCGTCCGGCCGATCTGCAGCGCTGGGGGCTCGATGCGGTCGATGTGCTTGAACTGATCCGCACCGCCTATCAGGGCGACGTCGTCGGACAGGGCTATGAAGGCAACGCGGTGTTCAATGTCATCGTGGTCCTCGACACGCCCGCCCGTGCACGAATCACCCAGCTCGGGGACATGCCGCTGCGCACGCCGAGCGGAGCCTACATTCTGCTGAAGCAAATCGCCGACGTCTACGAAACCTCCGGCCGCTATCAGATCCTGCATCAGAACGCCCAGCGCGTTCAGACCGTCACGGCAAATGTCAGCGGACGCGATCTCGAATCCTTCGTCGTCGCAGTCAAGCGCAAGATGGCGCGCGAGGTCACTCTGCCACCCGGTGCACATATCGAATTTGCGGGAGCGGCCGAGGCGCAGGCGCGCTCGCGGCGCGATCTCATCGTCAACTCGCTCCTCGCCGGGACCGGTATTATCCTTCTGCTTGCGATGGTCACCGGCCATTGGCGAAACCTGCTGCTGGTGCTGATCAACTTGCCCTTCGCGTTCGTCGGAGGCGTATTTGCACTGGCCCTTACCGGCGGCCTGCTCTCGCTCGGTTCGATGGTCGGCTTCGTGACCCTGTTCGGGATCACGCTACGCAACTCCATCCTGATGATCTCACACTATGAGCACCTCGTTCTGATCGATGGCCGAGTGTGGGGGCCCGACACCGCAATCGAGGGTGCGGCCGACCGTCTTGTTCCGATCCTGATGACGTCGCTGGTGACGGGTCTCGGCCTGCTGCCGCTGGCACTCGGCGCGGGTGAACCAGGACGAGAGATCGAGGGTCCGATGGCGATCGTCATTGTTGGAGGCCTCGTGACGTCGATGGCACTCAATCTGCTGCTGCTGCCGACGCTTGCGCTTCGTTACGCGCGTTTCAAGGTGAGGCCTGAGCTGAAAACCGGAAGCGCCGCGATCTAATGGATGGCTGGCGTGGCGACCGCACGAAGTCAGATCCGGGATTGGACGCATCGGCGCAGGCCCGGCGTAGCCCACCCCACAAACACCACCGCGGCTCCAACGGTCTCACCGTTGAAGCCGCGGCAGGTCGTCTTGATCGTCTTACTTGCGCGAAGCGCAGGCGTACATGTTGATTTCCATGCCAACCGACACTTCGACGATCTTCGGAGCTTTCCAGGCCATCGGGGTCTCCCAAGGTATTGAGCGCGACATCGCGCGAGCCAAAACCTAGGGCTGCACCGCCCATCACGCAAGCCTGTAATCACGTGTCGAACGTTTCTTGTTCGATTCTTTGCAAACCTAGTTCTCTCTCGGGCAAAGCATCTTCACTTTTGGGCAAACGCGCGCGTAGCCTTGTGCGATGCATCGGGAGGCTTTCCCGAATACGATGTACCGGGAGGTTTTCCCGACAGCGATGTCGACTGACGTCAGCACTTCCTTAACAATCGGCGCGTCCCAGGTTCCGGGTGGCGGGACGGAATTGATTGCGATGTAGTCGTACCAATTCACGGGATCTTGGAGAGATTCATGACCACGTTTGGCGGACGATTCCTGATTTCACTGCTCGTTGCAGGTCTTGCATATCGGGCAATTGCCGGCGAGCGCCGCGATGAGCGGGCCGCGCCGCCATCGAGCGCGACAGCAGCGCTGGCCGGCAAGGCAACTCTCACTGGCAAGGAACGGCTCGGCCCGAAATGGACGGATGAACAGCGGATCGATAATTGCAACGTGCCGCCGGACAAGCGCGGCGCAAGGCTGCGTCCGATCACCTGCGCCAACGCGCTGACGAACTAGACGCAGCCTGAAGGCGCGGTCAGGCGCTCATTTGAGCAGCCGCAGCAGAGCACGTCCCGCGGGCGACCTCAGCTCCCTGGCGTCGAGCGTGCCATCCTTGTCGGGATTGGCGGCGTTGAAGCGCTGCTCCACGACGGCGAGATATTCGTCGAGCGTCAGCGTTCCGTCGTGGTCCGGATCGGCCGCTGCGAGCTCCTTGGCGGTCAACCGTCCGCGCAGCTCGCGCGCGTCGAGCGTGCCGTCATGATCAGGATCGAGCCTGGCGAACACCGCAGTCGCGGCCTTCTTCACCTCGGCGAGATCGAGCGTGCCATCATTATCCGTGTCGAACATCTTGATCGCGTTTGGCGATGCCGACCAGGCCGGACCACCGAACGCTGTGGCAGCAACTACGAATGCAATGGATCGTCGCGATATCATTGAAAACCTCCCGACTTGAGCGTCCCGGCTCGCCAATGGAATCGAATAAGCCGCCAGCCGGGGCCTTGGTCCGAAGTCTACGCGGCTCGTGGTGCACACGCAAAGCTGGCAACGACATAGCGGGGAATCTTCGCGCCGCGGAATTTCTCGCTAGCCTCCCTGCATGCAGTGCGGAATGGCAAGCGGTTTACCAGGGGTAACTGGCGTCCAACAATTCATCGGCGCGTTTACGACTTTCGTATTGACGCATTTTGCGTTCCATCGGAGTGTTGCAACCGCAGCGTCAAAAGGCGCGCACATTGGGAGGAACGGATGAAACGCTTTGCGATGGCCGCGAGCCTCGTCATGCTTGCGTCAACGGGTGCAGGTGCCCAGACGACCGAACAGCTCGTCAAGGGTGCGACCGACACATCAAATGTTCTCAATTACGGCATGGGCTACAATCTTCAGCGCTTCTCGACGCTGAATCAGATCAACAAGGACACCGTCAAGAATCTCGTCCCGGTCTGGAACTACAGCTTCAACGACGATCGCAGCGAGGAATCGCAGCCGCTGGTTTACCAGGGCGTTATCTACGTGACCTCACACAATGCCACGATGGCGGTCGACGCCAAAACCGGCAAGCAGATCTGGAAGACCAAAGTCGAGTACCCCGCGGAGACACCGCGTATCGTCTGCTGCGGCATCATCAATCGCGGCGCGGCCTTGTACGACGGCAAGGTGTTCCGCACGACGCTCGACGCAAATGTGATCGCGCTCGACGCCAAGACCGGCAAGGAGCTGTGGCGCGAGAAGGCCGCCGACATCAAGGAAGGCTATTCGATGACGGTGGCCCCGCTGGTCGCGGAAGGCGTCGTGATCACCGGCATCTCCGGCGCCGAGTTCGGCACCCGCGGCTTCATCGACGGCTGGGATCCCGCGACGGGCAAGCACCTCTGGCGCACCCATTCGATCCCCTCGCCGGATGAGCCGGGCGGCGACACCTGGAAGGGCGACACCTGGAAGCTCGGCGGCGGCTCGACCTGGATCACCGGCTCCTACGATCCGGAGCTGAACACGGTCTATTGGGGCATCGGCAATCCGGGACCGTTCAATGCGGCGGTGCGTCCAGGCGACAACCTCTACACCTGCTCGGTTCTGGCGATGGATCCCAAGACCGGCAAGATCAAGTGGCACTACCAGTTCTCGCCGAACAATCCGTTCGACTATGACTCGGTTGCCGAAATGGTGCTCGCCGACATGAACGTCGAGGGCAAGCCGACCAAGGTGCTGATGGACGCCAACCGCAACGGCTTCTTCTACGTGCTCGACCGCACCAACGGCAAGCTGCTCGCGGCCAATCCTTACGTGAAGGTCAACTGGGCCACCGGCGTCGACATGAAGACCGGCAGGCCGATCGAGACCGATGTCGTGAAGGATGCGCGCGAGGGCAAGAAGGTCACGGTCTATCCGTCGATTCTCGGCGGCAAGAACTGGGAGCCGATGTCGTTCAATCCGCTGACCGGCCTTGCCTATGCCAACACGCTCAACTTCGGCGGCAGGTACAAGTCCGAACCGGTCACCTTCAAGCAGGGTGAATGGTATCTCGGCATGGACCTCACCGATCCCTGGGAGTTCGGTGACGGACCGCGCGGCCATCTCAAGGCGATCGATCCCTTGACAGGCAAGTCGAAGTGGGAAGCGGCCAGCGACATCCCGCGCTTCTCTGGCGTCTTGTCGACTGCGGGCGGCGTCGTGTTCTCGGGCGCGCTCACCGGTGAGTTCGAAGCCTTCGACGCCGACACCGGCAAGAAGCTCTGGCAGTTCCAAACCGGCTCCGGCATCGAGGGCCAGCCGGTGACCTGGCAGCAGGACGGCGTGCAGTATGTCGCGGTGGCGAGCGGTTATGGCGGCGTCTACTCGCTGTTCTCCGGCGACGAGCGGCTCGCCAAGGTGCCGCCTGGCGGCTCCCTGTGGGTTTTCGCGATCAAGCAATAACCACGGGCTCAACGTGCTGAAAGACACTTTGATCAGGACGGCGGCGACATTCGCCGCCGTCGCGGGGCTGGCGGTTGCGTTCGCGGCAATCACGCGCGCCGCGGATGGACCGAACGGCAATGCCGTGCAGGCGCAGGTCGACCACGGCAAGGCGACCTACGCCGAAAAATGCTCACATTGCCACGGTCCCGGCATGATGAACTCCGGCACCATTACGCCGGACCTGCGCGCCTTCCCCGACGACAAGACGCGTTTCGTCACCACGGTGAAGAACGGCAAGAACAACAAGATGCCGCCTTGGGGCGACATCCTTAGCGAGGACGAGATCACTGATCTCTGGGCCTATATTTCGAGCCGGAGGCGGCCATGAGACTTCGGCTTGGGGCGTTCGGCCTGGCTGCGATGTTTGCGACTCTCGCGACGGTCGCGGATGCGGCGGATCCCTTGCGAGTATGCCTCGACGAGGACCGACCGCCGCTGTCCGTGCATCACCGCGGCAAGCCGGGCACCGGCTTCGACGTGACGCTTACGGAGGCGATCGCGCAGCGGCTCGACCGGCCGCTCCAGATCCAGTGGTTCGAAAGCAAGCTGGATGAGGATTCGAGCCCGCAGCTCGAGGCCAACGCGCTGCTGTCGGACGGACGCTGCGCGCTGGTCGGCAGCTACGCGCTGACACGCGATTCCCTCGTCGTGCCCGGCATGAAGACCGCAAGGCTTCCGGATTTCGATGGTGCTACCCGCGAGGACCGTCGGCGCCGCGTCGCGCTCGGCGTGCTCGCGCCAAGCCAGCCCTACATCTATTCGCCGATGACGGTCGTGCTCGGTCCGAAGGCGCGCGATCGCAAGATCAGCGACATCGGCGACCTCGCAGGTCTCCGCCTCGCGATCGAAAGCGGATCGCTGGGCGACGCCATTTTGATGAGCTTCGACGAGGGACGGCTGATCGACGGCGTGACACATCTCGTTCCCGGTCGCGACGACCTCCTGGGCGCTCTCGACCGCGGCGACTATGATGCGACACTGCTCGATCTCGCCCGCTTCGACGCCTACCGCGCCGCCCATCCCGACACCGCGATCACCGCGTCCGGCTATTATTATCCGATCGGCGCCAATCGCGGCTTTGTCGGGCTTGCCAGCGATCCCGCCCTGATCACCGCCGTGAACAAGGCACTCACCGAGCTCATGGCGGAAGGCAAGATCGCCGAGTTCGGCAAGCAGGCCGGGCTCACCTACCTGCCACCGCACGAGCCCGCGATCCTCGGCGACGTCTGGAAGCAGATCATCCAGCGGTGAGACCATCCACGTCATTCCGGGGCGCCCGGAGGGCGAACCCGGAATCCATTTCGCCACAGAAGATGCCGCTCGATGGATTCCGGGCCTGCGTGCTGGCGCACGCATCCCGGAATGACAGAGAAGGTGGCCAGCAGCGGCGAACAGCATTCACTGGCGACACCGCGCCGGGAACCGTATGATGCGCACCGTTTCATTCGGCGTACTGGTGAAATTGTGAGCCCGCCCGCGGCAAGCCTGCGCGATGTCCTCTTCCGGGAGATCAAGATCAGCGAGCTCGTCAGAGCTCTAGTCGTCGTCGGCCCGCTCGTGGCGGCCTATTTCCTCTTTCGTGAGGCGGCGCTGCTGAATTTGGGACTGGTCGCGGTGTCCCTGCTGATTCCCGCGCTGAAGCTGCGCCTCGCGCCGCGGGCGGTCGCGCTGCACTGCTTCGCCATCATCGTCACCTTCGTCACCCTCTTCCTCGCCGCACCGATCCAGTTGCTGTTCGTGACACTGACGGCGCTGGCCGGTTTCCTTGCCGTTGCGGTGACGCGCTACGGAAACGAACTGCGGACGCTGGGGAACTGGGTCTTCATCCCGGCGGTCTACCTCGCCTGCGAGGTGCGCGAGGGGGTGAGCGCGTCCGAGGCCCTGCGTCATGCCGGCGTGATCGTGGCATCGTCCCCGATTGCCCTCGCGCTCGTCTGCGGCAACCAGGTCTACGACCAGCGGCGCCGCCCGAGCCGCACCCCGCCCTCTTACGGACCAGCCGCGGCCGAATGGCCTCTGCCCGCTGCGGCAACGGCGATGGCCGTCTTTGCCGCGGCGGCCCTCGTCGAGGCGTTGCATCTGGCCCAGGGGCAATGGGTGATGTGGTCGGCCGCAAGCGTCATCGTCGGCGATCTCGCTGCCTCCACCGGGAAGCTGAAGCAGCGCGCGATCGGGGCGTTCGTCGGCGTCCCGCTGGGCTTTCTCACAGGCGTCGCGCTGCCCGACAGCCGCGCCGGCTATGCGCTCGCTGTTCTCGGTGCGACGCTCACGCTGATCGCATTCTCCCGCTATGTCCTGGGCTTCGGCCTGCGCTGCTTCTTCATCGCCCTTGCGGCATCGTTCGCAGGAGGGGCAAGCGGAATTGCCGAGGAGCGCGTGGTCAACGTGATCACGGGTGGCGCGTTCGGCCTCATTGCGGTGGGTCTGACGGAGATCGTCTGGCGACGTGTCAGGCAAAAGGGCGGCGGGCCGTCGCAAGCATCCTCGTGAGGCCGGCCTAATGCTCTTCGGAGGCGAGGTTGTTCTGCTGCGCCTTGTGGATCGACGACGGCACGACGCCAAAATACTTCCGGAACACGCGGCTGAAATGTGACGAGCTCGAAAAGCCCCAGGAGAAGGCGACGTCGGTGATGGTCTTGCCGGCGTGGGCCTCGAGCTCCTGGCGGCAGTTCTGAAGACGCGCCTGCCAGATGTAATCGCTCACCGTCGTGCCGCGCTCGGAGAACAGCATGTGCAGATAGCGCTTGGAGCAGCCGAGCTCGGCGGAAATCTGGTCGATGCACAAATCTGGATCACGCAGATGCTCGCGGATGAAAAATTGGGCACGCACATACATCGCCTCCGGCCCGACCCGATCGAACATCGTGTCGGCCTCGCGCAGCGGCAACAGCAGGAGGTCGATCAGCGAATCAGCGACGCCGACCGCGCTGTTCGCCGAGAGTTTTGCGGCCTCGTCGAAAGTGGCGTGGACGAAGTCGTGGGCGATTCGTCCCGTGCCGGTGCGGGCCGACAGCTTGCAGGCCGGCATCCGCTGGGACGGGAAGCCGCGGTCGCGCAGCAGAGACTTCGGCACGATCACCACGTCATGCCGCGTGAAGGCGGGGCTGATGATCGAGTGCGGACAGGACACGTCATAGGCGATGATGTCGCCGGGCATCAGCTCGATGTGGCGGCCTTCCTGCTCGAAATAGGAGATGCCGTAGGTCTGGAAGTGGATCTTGATGTAGGGGTGCTCATTGGCCTTTGCGCGCGCATGTGTATGCGCGATGCGATGCTGGCTCACCTCGATCTGGCAAAGTTTCAGTCGCGATACGGTGGTGTAGTCGATGCGGCCTTCCAGCGCGGTCGCTTCAAGTGGATCGACGTCGAAATGTCCGCAGAGGCTTGTCAGCCCATCGACCCAGCTCTGGATCTGCCTCCTCGGCGTGAGTCCGGTCGTGCTGAGTGTGTGTATTGTGTCGGACATGATCCCAGCCACTGATTTGATTCAAATCGTGATGGGTGCCGCCAGAGGCCCCCTGTCACGATGAAGCGACGTTTACCTCAAATTAGGGCGGTCTTTGGAGCAAGCGCCAGTGCTCCGTCTGCCATCCTTGCGTTCGATCCTCCGCCTTAGTTGCAGCGCCGTCAAGGGGAACCTGAATCCAATGGCGCGGCCCGGCAGCACAGAAGCTGCTGAATTCGCTACTGCAAAATCAAAAAGTTCGCGCCTTTGCGCTGTCAAGCAAATGCCCTTCTCTCTTGGGCAAGTTTCCCGTTTACGAACCGGTTACGGATTGTGCCAGGAACAACAAGAAACGGGCCGCACCCTGCAAGCGGACCCGTGGCTCATACCTGGAGGAGGAAACAGCCACAGCATCGTTTCTGGTCCCAATCGTGACCGCCCTGCACGAGCAGACGCTGGACCTCAGTGCCCAGCGGCACGCAATGCTTCGGAAACAATAAACGAGACCTAGGAGGAATGACTATGCGCAAGGTGCTACTAGCGACGTTTCTTGGCTCTGCCGCGGCTCTGGCCGTCGGTAGCGCTTCAGCCAATGACGAGCTGAACAAGATGTCGCAAAACCCGAAAGACTGGGTGATGCCCACGGGCGACTACGCCAATTCCCGTTACTCCAAGCTCAACCAGATCAATGCACAGAACGTCGGCAAGCTGCAGGTCGCGTGGACCTTCTCCACGGGCGTGCTGCGCGGGCATGAAGGTGGACCACTCATCATCGGCAACGTGATGTACGTCCACACGCCGTTCCCGAACAAGGTCTATGCCCTTGACCTTTCCAACGAGAACAAGATTATCTGGAAGTACGAGCCGAAGCAGGATCCGAACGTCATCCCGGTGATGTGCTGCGACACGGTTAACCGCGGCCTGGCCTATGGCGACGGCAAGATCTTCCTGCATCAAGCCGACACCACGCTCGTCGCGCTCGATGCCAAGACCGGTCAGGTTGCCTGGACCGCGAAGAATGGCGATCCCAGCAAGGGCGAGACAGGCACCTCGGCGCCGATGGTCGTCAAGGACAAGGTGCTGATCGGCATCTCCGGCGGCGAGTTTGGCGTTCAAGCCCATATGACCGCCTACGACATCAAGACCGGCAAGCTGGCCTGGCGCGGGTATTCGGAAGGGCCGGATGAACAGATCTTGGTCGACGACAAGACCACGGCTCTGGGCAAGCCAGTCGGCAAGGACTCCAGCCTTAAGACCTGGCAAGGCGATCAGTGGAAGATCGGCGGTGGCGCCACCTGGGGCTGGATCTCCTACGACCCCGAACTCAACCTGATCTATTACGGATCAGGCAATCCCTCGACCTGGAACCCGAAGCAGCGGCCCGGCGACAACAAATGGTCGATGACGATCTGGGCGCGTAACCCAGATACGGGCGTTGCCAAGTGGGTCTACCAGATGACGCCTCACGACGAGTGGGACTATGACGGCGTCAACGAGATGATCCTCTCGGATCAACAGGTCAACGGCCAGCCGCGCAAGCTGCTGACGCATTTCGATCGCAACGGTCTCGGCTATACGCTCGATCGCGTTACCGGCGAATTGCTGGTCGCCGAAAAGTACGATCCGAAGGTGAACTGGACCTCCGGCGTCGACATGGACAAGAACTCGCCGACCTACGGTCGTCCGAAGGTTCTCGACGCCGCGTCGACCGACAAGGCCGGCGAGGACGTCAACGTGAAGGGCATCTGCCCGGCCGCGCTCGGCACCAAGGACGAGCAGCCGGCAGCCTACTCGCCGGACACGCAGCTGTTCTACGTTCCGACCAACCACGTCTGCATGGACTACGAACCGTTCAAGGTCAGCTACACCGCGGGCCAGCCCTATGTGGGCGCGACGCTCTCGATGTATCCGCCGCAGGGCGAGACCAACATGGGCAACTTCATCGCCTGGGACGGCAAGACCGGCAAGATCGTGTGGTCGAACAAGGAGCAGTTCTCGGTCTGGTCGGGTGCGCTCGCAACTGCCGGCGGCGTGGTGTTCTACGGCACGCTCGAAGGCTACCTGAAGGCGGTCGACGCCAAGACCGGCAAGGAGCTCTACAAGTTCAAGACTCCATCCGGCATCATCGGCAACGTCACGACCTATGAGAACGGCGGCAAGCAGTACGTCGCAGTACTCTCCGGCGTGGGCGGCTGGGCCGGCATCGGTCTGGCGGCAGGCCTGACCGATCCGACCGCCGGTCTCGGCGCAGTCGGCGGCTACGCGGCACTGTCGAACTACACGGCACTCGGCGGCACGCTGACCGTGTTCTCGCTGCCGAACTAGCCTCAACCTCGTATCGTCCCGGCGCGTGGATAACCCCCACGCGCCGGGCTCGTCTCCACCGCGCGCTGTCGAGGAAAAAATCTCTTGCGTAGAATCTGCTTTGTCATAGCTGCGATGATCTTCGTCGCGTCCGGAGGAATTGCATTCGCGGATGGCTCGGGCGATCCGGGCGCCGTCAAGCAAAACGAAAATGGTGAGTGGCTCGATAAGGAAGGAAACCCGACCTACAAGATTTCAGCCGACGGGACCGTGGACTGGTACACCTATTCCGGATACCGCCGCTATCACTCGGACTGCCACGTCTGTCATGGCCCGGATGGAATGGGATCGACCTACGCTCCGGCGTTGAAGGACTCCCTGAAGACGATGAGCTACGCCGACTTCCTCGGCGTCGTCGCCTCAGGCCGCAAGAACGTCTCGACCGCGCAGGAGAACGTGATGCCGGCCTTCGGCGATAATCCGAACGTGGCCTGCTACATGGACGATCTCTACGTCTATCTGCGCGCCCGCTCCAACGAAGCCTGGGGCCGCGCGCGGCCGGGCAAGCATGAGGACAAGACGCAGGCCTATACAAAGGCCGAAGACTCCTGCATGGGCAGGAAATGAACGATTGGAGCACGGCCGAGACTACTTCTTGGCGTCTCCGGGAGAATTTGAGGAGCTTACGATGAAGACACGTGCCGCGGTCGCTTTCGAAGCGAAAAAGCCGCTTGAAATCGTCGAGGTCGACCTGGAAGGGCCGAAGACCGGCGAAGTTCTGGTCGAGATCAAGGCGACCGGAATCTGCCACACCGACGCCTACACGCTCGACGGTTTCGACAGCGAAGGAATCTTCCCCTCGATCCTCGGCCACGAGGGCGCCGGCATCATCCGCGAGATCGGCGCAGGCGTGAGTTCGGTGAAGCCTGGCGATCACGTCATCCCGCTCTACACGCCCGAATGCCGGCAGTGCAAAAGCTGCCTGAGCGGGAAGACCAACCTCTGCACCGCAATCCGGGCGACGCAGGGCAAGGGCGTGATGCCCGACGGCACCAGCCGCTTCTCCTACAAGGGCAAGCCGATCTATCACTATATGGGCTGCTCGACCTTCTCGAACTTCACGGTGCTGCCGGAGATCGCGGTCGCCAAGATCCGCGAGGATGCCCCCTTCGACAAGAGCTGCTACATCGGCTGCGGCGTCACGACCGGCGTCGGCGCCGTCGTGAACACCGCCAAGGTCACGCCGGGTTCCAACGTCGTGGTGTTCGGCCTCGGCGGCATAGGACTCAATGTCATCCAGGGCGCTAAGATGGCCGGCGCCGACAAGATCATCGGCGTCGACATCAACGACTCCAAAGAGGATTGGGGCCGCAAGTTCGGCATGACGCACTTCGTCAACCCCAAGAAGGTGACCGGCGACATCGTCCAGCATCTTGTAACGCTGACCGATGGCGGCGCCGACTACACCTTCGACTGTACCGGCAACACCACGGTGATGCGCCAGGCCCTGGAATGCTGCCATCGCGGCTGGGGAACATCGATCATCATCGGCGTTGCGGAAGCCGGCAAGGAGATCGCTACCCGTCCGTTCCAGCTCGTCACCGGGCGCAACTGGCGCGGCACCGCGTTCGGCGGTGCGCGTGGCCGCACAGACGTGCCCAAGATCGTCGACTGGTACATGAACGGAAAGATCCAGATCGATCCCATGATCACCCACGTGCTGAAGCTCGAAGACATCAACAAGGGCTTCGACCTGATGCATGAGGGCAAATCGATCCGCTCGGTCGTCGTCTACTAAGCCAGAACCATCACCCACAAGGAGGATCGTCCCATGACTGTTGCTCTCCATCCCTCGATCGACAATGGCCTCAAACATGGCAGCGGCAGCTTTTCCGGCGGCACGCTGGTCTGCAAATGCAACGATCATCAGGTCAAGGTCGGCATCAAGGGCGACGTGGCGCACAACCACGCCTGCGGCTGCACCAAGTGCTGGAAGCCGCAAGGTGCGATGTTCTCCGTCGTCGCCGTGGTGCCGCGCCAGAACGTCACCGTGCTCGAGAACGGCGACAAGCTGCAGATCGTCGATCCGTCGGCGGTGATCCAGCGCCATGCCTGCAAGGCCTGCGGCACGCATATGTTCGGCCGCATCGAGAACAAGGGCCATCCGTTCTACGGCCTCGACTTCATCCATCCCGAGCTGTTCCAGGAACAAGGCTCGCAGGCGCCGCAATTCGCCGCCTTCGTCTCTTCCGTGATCGAATCGGGCGTGAAGCCGGAGCAGATGGCCGGTGTCCGCGCAAGGCTGAAGGAGATCGGGCTCGAGCCCTATGACTGCCTGTCGCCGGCGCTGATGGACGCGATCGCGACCCATGTCGCGAAGGCCAAAGCTGCTTAGGCACAAGGCTGCTCGACGGAGGCCTGAGGCAACGCATCCGTCCTTGCGCGCTCTCGGCTCGCTGGTCTGACCAGCGAGCCGGTCGGGCCCTCCAGGATTGGGCGCGAACCGGATGGCAGCATTGCCGCCTCATTTGCTCGTGAGGCGGCCGGTTCCCTCAGCATCGAGAGTTGTACTCACTCCGCAGCGTCGCCAGCCCGCAAAGCTTGCGTCCCTGCGTTCTCCCTCCCTCGACTGAGGTCTCCTGCTTCGTCCGCGCAGTCCCGCCGGACGAAGCTTTTTTATGTCGGTTGCAATGATGCTCTGCAGCACCCCGCAATGGGCGAGCGATGGATCGCGCCCAGCTTTTGACAAATCGCGGAGGCAATCTGGTCGCGAACACAAGCGGCTGTGATGCCCGTCGTGTCCGGTTTCTGCTAGCATCACAATCGTCACGATGCCGCGCGAAAATCATCAAACAAGAATCAACCGGGAGGCATCGAGCACATTCCAGACATCGCCCGTCTTCATTCCCTCCGCCCCGGGAGTTGCCTGGGCTTGCGGAAGCAGGGGATGCGGACGCTGCCCCGCCAATCAGTCACGCCCATCGGATCATCGGCTTAAGAAGAGCGAGAAACGATCATGATCAAGATAAAAATCAACGGCCAGGAACAAAGCTGGGATGGCGACCCGGATCTTCCGCTGCTCTGGTTTCTCCGCGACGAGGTCGGGCTCACTGGCACCAAATTCGGCTGCGGCCAGGCGCTGTGCGGCGCCTGCACCGTCATCGTCGACAAGGAAGCGGTGCGCTCCTGCATCACTTCGGTCAATGACGTTGCAGGCCGCGAGGTCACGACCATCGAAGGCCTGCATCCGAACGGCGATCATCCCGTGCAGAAAGCGTGGCGCGAGGTCAACGTTCCCCAATGCGGCTTCTGCCAGGCCGGCCAGATCATGCAGGCCGCGGCGCTGCTGATGGACAATCCAAAGCCGTCGCATGACCAGATCCGCGAGGCGATGGCGGGCAACATCTGCCGCTGCGGCTGCTACCAGCGCATCGAGAACGCCGTCCATCTCGCATCGACGGGGGCGTGATCATGAATTTCATCGACAACCCAAAGCTTCGTGGCTTCGAGAAGCACATCAGGATCGAGAAGATTTCCCGCCGCAGTATCCTGAAGGGACTGGGCGTCACCGGCGGCTTCGTGCTCGCTGCGCCGGTCATGTCGCGCCAGGCCTTCGCCTATGAGACCGGCGCCGGGAAGATGCCGCACGGCGTCGTGGTCGACCCGCGCGTGTTCGTCGCGGTCGCTCCCGACGGCATCGTCACCATCGTCGCGCACCGCTCCGAGATGGGCACAGGCGTGCGCACCAGCCTGCCGCTGGTCGTCGCCGAGGAGATGGAAGCCGACTGGACGAGGGTCAAGGTCCAGCAGGCGCATGGCGATGAGGTCAAGTTCGGCAACCAGGACACCGACGGCTCCCGCAGCACGCGGCACTATTTGATCCCGATGCGCCAGATCGGCGCCTCGGCGCGCATCATGCTGGAGCAGGCCGCAGCCAAGCGCTGGGGCGTGCCGGCGACGGAGGTGAAGGCGGTCAATCACGAGGTCGTTCACGGTGCCAGCGGACGCAAGCTCGGCTTCGGCGAGCTCGCAGCCGACGCAGCCAAGGAATCCTTGCCGAGCGTCGACAGCCTGAAGCTGAAGGACCCCAAGGATTTCCGCTATCTCACCAAGGGCGAGATCAGCATCGTTGACCTCCACGACATCACCACTGGGAAGGCAGGCTACGGCGCCGACGTGCGGCTGCCCGGCATGAAATACGCCGTCATCGCGCGCCCGCCGGTGACCGGCGGCAAGCTGGTCTCGTTCGACCCAGCCGACGCGATGAAGGTCTCGGGCGTCGAGAAGGTGATGCAGGTGCGCGGCTGGCCGTGGCCCTCGAAATTCCAGCCGCTCGGCGGCGTGGCCGTGATCGCCCGCAATACGGGTGCCGCGATCAAGGGGCGCGATGCGCTGAAGATCGTCTGGGACGACGGGCCAAACGGCAAGTACGAGTCGGTCGCCTACCGCAAGGAGCTCGAAGAGGCCTCGCGCCAGCCCGGTCTCGTCGTGCGCAAGGAGGGCGATGCGGATGCCGCGCTCAAGAGCGCCGACAAGGTGATCGTCGGTGAGTACTACATCCCTCACCTCGCCCATGTCAGCATGGAGCCACCGGTGGCGGTTGCCGACGTCAAGGGCGACAAGGCGGAGATCTGGGCACCAGTGCAAAGTCCCGGCGGCACCCGCGAGGACGTCGCCAAGACGCTCGGTATCCCCGAGCAGAACGTGACCGTGAACGTGACGCTGCTCGGCGGTGGCTTTGGCCGCAAGTCGAAATGCGACTATGCGCTCGAGGCCGCCCTGCTCTCCAAGGAGCTCGGCGCGCCCGTGAAGGTGCAGTGGACCCGCGAGGACGACCTCCACCACGGCTTCCTGCACACCGTCTCGGTCGAGCGGATCGAGGCGGGCCTCGACAAGAGTGGCAAGGTAATCGCCTGGCGCCATCGCAGCGTCGCGCCCAGCATCGCCTCGACGTTTGCTGCGGGAACCGTGCATCAGGCCTCGTTCGAGCTCGGCATGGGTCTCGTCGACATGCCCTTCGAGATCACCAACATCTCGTGCGAGAATCCGGAAGCGGCCGCCCATACCAGGATCGGCTGGTTCCGCTCGGTCTCCAATATCCCGCGCGCCTTCGCCGTGCAGTCGATGGTCGGCGAAATCGCGCAGGCCACCGGCCGCGACCAGAAGGACATGCTGCTCGAGCTGATCGGCTCGCCCCGCATCGTCAAGCTCGCTTCGGTGAAGGACCTTTGGAACTATGGCGAGCCTTACGAGAGCTACCCGATCGACACCGCGCGTTTGCGCAAGGTGGTCGAGCTGGTGGCCGACAAGGGCGAATGGGGTCGCCAGGTGCCGAAGGGCCATGGCCTCGGCATCGCCGCGCACCGTAGCTTCGTCAGCTACATCGCGACGATCGTGGAAGTGGCCGTCGACGACAAGGGCAAACTGACGATCCCGCGGGTCGATACCGCCATCGACTGCGGAACCTTCGTCAATCCCGAGCGCATCCGGTCCCAGATCGAGGGCGCTGCGATCATGGGCCTGAGCCTCGCCAGATATGGCGAGATCACCTTCAAAGACGGCAAGGTCCAGCAGAAGAACTATGACGACTTCCCGGTGATCCGGATGGACGAGTCTCCGCTGGTGACCAACGTCCATATCGTGCCGCCTGGACCCGACACGCCGCCGAGCGGCGTCGGCGAGCCCGGCGTGCCGCCATTCGCGCCGGCGCTGATCAACGCGATCTTCGCCGCGACCGGCAAGCGCATCCGCTCCTTGCCGATCGGCAAGCAATTGGAGGCGTAACGCTAGAGCATGATCCGGAAAAGTGCGAAGCGGTTTTCCTTCGCGACAAACGCGGAACGCGTTTGCGCGGTGATCATGCTCGAACAACAACCTAAAGCGCGATGACGATTCATCCCAATCTCATCGCGCTTTAGGGAACGTCAGGCGACAGTTCGCCGTTGCCATCGATCTGACAGGAGAGATCGATGGACATCACCTTACGGGCGCTCGCAGTCTTGGTGCTGTCGGGCGCCTTTCTTTTGACCGCACAGGCCCAAAGCCAGGCACAGGGCAACACGACGCCTCCGGCCACCGCGACGCGTCCCTCCACGCCAGACCAGACCTCACTGCCGAGCAACGCTCCCCCCGCATCGACCAACCAGACCACAGGGCAGTCCAGTCAGGATCCGAAGGTCAAGGAGATGAACGCGAAGGAGAAAGGCAAGGTCGAGCGCGAAGGGAAGTAAGCCCGCCTCTTGCAAGTTTCGATTCAAGATGCCAGGCAGGCATATCGTATTTCAAGAGCGCAGCATGTGCCGGGGCGTGAACATGCGCCCGCTTTGCATCGCCGCCGCCATTTCAAAGCTGTCGGCAATACGCCGCGCCTTGTCGATGAACAGAGCCGCTGCGAGGGGCGGGCAGACCTCGCGCGCGGTCTGCTCGAACAGATCGAGCCAGCGATCGAAATGATCACCGAGCAGGCTGAGCGGAAGATGCGCCCGCATCGGCTGGCCGTGATAGCGACCGGTAGTCAACACCACCGACGACCAGAAATCGCTCAACTTGGAAAGATGCTCGTCCCAGTTTTTCACGACCGCGAACACCGGACCGAGCAGTGCGTCGTCGCGCACGCGACCATAAAACCTCGTGACGAGTTCCCCGATCATCGCCTCGTTGATCCCGGTTCTCTCCATCACGTCTTGAGCCAGCAAACTGCGCCGCTCCGCCGCCGCTTTGCGATCGATCGTTTTCCGCTCAGGCATCTCGTTTTCGGTATCCATTCGCGAATTTCCAAGTACTCATGTTCCAAATCTTGCCCATGTCGGCCTTCGGACTCGCCATGGTCCGGGGAACCCTTAGCGATTCCGAGCCGTCCGGCTTGACGGTGATGGGAGTTCCATCGTCGCGATCGACGATGCTCAGGCTGGCATCTATACCTTTTATCGCCAAAGTGTAGTGGTGGAGTACCGTTTGCCTTGTCTTGATGTTGTAGGCATTTCTCTGACCGAGCCGTCGGAGAGGATCACAGCCAGGGATCACGGTCGTGTAGCAGGCAAGCTGCGCCGTCCTATTTGATGGAGCGCAAACTCCGGGATGAATCAAGTTTCCGTCGCCGGCAAGAATCGATGCTCGACCGCAAGGCAACGGGGGCGACAGCCGTCAGGCGTCGCCCCAACATGACCTCAGACAACGGGTCCGTCAGCTGCCGTAGGTATAGAAGCCCTGGCCGGTCTTGCGGCCGAGATGGCCGGCATCGACCATTTCCTTGAGCAAGGGCGCCGGACGGTATTTCGGGTCGTTGAAACCTTTGTAGAAGACCTCCATCACCGACAGCATCGTATCGAGCCCGACGAGATCGGCGAGCGCCAGCGGCCCGATCGGATGGTTGCAGCCAAGCTTCATGCCGGCGTCGATTTCCTCGGCCGTCGCGATTCCCTCCTGAAGTGCGAAGATCGCCTCGTTGATCATCGGGCAGAGGATGCGGTTGACGGCGAAGCCCGGGCTGTTCTTGGCCGTGATCGCGACCTTGCCGACACGCTGGGCGAAATCGAGCGCCTTGGCGTGGGTGTCGTCGGAGGTCTGCAAGCCGCGGATCAGCTCCAGCAGTTGCATCACCGGCACCGGATTGAAGAAATGCATGCCGATGAAGCGATCCGGACGATCCGTCGCGGCCGCGAGCTTGGTGATCGAGATCGACGAGGTGTTGGTGGCGATCAGCGTGCGCGGCGACAGCGTCGCGCAGAGGTCCTTGAGGATCTTGACCTTAAGCTCCTCGTTTTCAGTTGCGGCCTCGATCACGAGGTCGCAGTCGGCGAGCTTGCCGCGGTCGGTCGTGCCGGTGATGCGCTTGAGCGTCGCCTCGCGATCGGCCGCCGACATCTTCTCCTTCTTGACCAGACGCTCGAGGCTGCCGCCGACGGTCGCAATTCCGCGCCCCACCGCCGCGTCGGAGATATCGACCATCACAACCGAAAGCCCGGCCGCGGCACAGACCTGGGCGATGCCGTTCCCCATGGTGCCGGCCCCGATGATTCCAACGGTTTGGATCATTGCTTCAAATCCTTTTTCATCCTGTCGGGGGCGCCAACCGGCGCGGGCCCTTTTTGCGTCCAGGGTCGCGCACCGCAAGCCGGGCCACGACCTGATCCTGATAGGCCCTTCCTTAAAGCATTCATGGCGGGAATAAAGCCGCCTCTTGCGTTGCGTGAGGCGCAATTTGCCGCTTTCTCGGCTCGTTTGGCCGAAGCTGTACGCCTAGCCCCCCAAAACTGCCGAGGGTACCGGCGCTGGCTGGCACACCCGGTCCGCTATGCCGGTCACGCGGCGAACTCCCACTCTTTCCTAGTGGATGATCTGGTTGAGAAAGCCCTTCGCACGCTCCGTGCGAGGCGAGCGGAAGAAACTCGTCGGCTCCCCCTCCTCGACAATGCTGCCCTGATCCATGAATACGACGCGGTCGGCGACCTCGCGCGCAAAGCCCATTTCGTGGGTCACGCATACCATGGTCATGCCTTCGCCTGCGAGCTGCACCATCGTGTCCAGCACCTCCTTGACCATCTCCGGATCGAGCGCGGAGGTCGGCTCGTCGAACAGCATGATCTTCGGCTGCATGCACAGCGCGCGGGCGATTGCGACGCGCTGCTGTTGGCCACCGGAAAGCTGCGCGGGATATTTGTCCGCCTGCCCGTTAATACGAACTTTCCTGAGCAGGCTCATCGCACGCTCGTGCGCTTCAGGACGCGAGAGCCCTCGCACCTTCATCGGTGCCAGCATGCAGTTCTCGACGACTGAGAGGTGCGGGAACAGATTAAAACTCTGGAACACCATGCCGACTTCGCAGCGAACGCTGTTGATGTCGGCCATGCGGTCCATCAGCTCCACGCCGTCGACCACGATCCGGCCGCCGTCGTGCTTCTCGATGTGGTTGATACAACGGATCAGGGTCGACTTGCCGGAACCGGAGGGACCACACAGAACGATCTTCTCGCCCTTGGCGACTGTCAGGTTGACGTCATTCAGGGCGGTAAAGCCCCCGAACCGCTTCACCAGATTCTCCACGACGACGATCGCGGAAGAATGATCGCTCGGGCTCACCGCGCCTTCCTGTCGCATCTTTGTGTTCCTCTCAGCTTTCCAGACCGCTTCCCTACCGATGCGCCCCGCCGAGCGCGTAGCGTCGCCTGAGCGATGCGACGCACTGCGACGCCGCCGAACCGATGACGAGATAGACCACCGCGACAACGAGATACATTTCGACGAGCCGACCGTTGAGCTGCGCGAGCTTCGAGGCCGCGCCGAGGAGATCAGTCAGCGAGAGCACGTAGACGAGCGAGGTGTCCTGGAACAGGATGATGGTCTGGCTCAGGATGATCGGGCTCGCGACGCGAATCACCTGCGGCAGGATCACGCATCGATAGGTCTCGAAGGTGGACAGTGCGAGCGCCCGGCAGGCCTCGAACTGACCCTTGTTCACCGCGCGCAATCCGACGCGGATGATCTCCGAATAGTAGGCCGCCTCGAACAGCCCAAAAGTGATGAAGGCCGTCCAGGTGGCGCCGATCGGAATCGGACGGCCGTTGCCTGAGAGGTGCCCGAGCACGATCGGCACCAGGAAGAAGAACCAGAACAGCACGAGGATCAGCGGGATCGAGCGGACCAACGCGATATAGCTGCGCACGATCTGGCTGACGGCGGGCACCTCGAAATGCTGCACGAGGGCGAAGCAGGTCCCTAGCATCATGCCGATGACGAACGCCGCGGCGGTCAGCGCGAGGGAGAACAGCAGTCCCGACCAAAGATAAGGCCAGGCCTGAAGGAGGATCGAGAAATCGAGGCTGTTCATTTCACGACCTCCATTCCGTGGGGCAAAGCGGCGACCGGCTGCACGTCGTCCGCCAGGGTCGGCTCGATCGTGTCCTTTGCCGCCGTGGAGCCCGGAATGTGCACGGCCCTGTCGATGAGCATCATCGATCGATAGGCAATGAGCGCGAGCACAAGATAGATCAGCGTCGCCGCGCCGAAGGCGGTGAAGGTCTGGAAGGTCGCTTCGCTGATCTGCCGCGCCTGCGCGGTCAGCTCCATCAGACCGATCGTCAGCGCCACCGACGTATTCTTGTAGATGCCCATGACCTCGCTGGTCAGGCTCGGCACGATCAGCCGCAGCGCCTGCGGGACGATAACGTGGCGATAGGTCAGATAGGGAGTGAGGCCCAGCGCATTGGCCGCCTCGACCTGTCCCTTCGGCAAGGCCTCGATGCCCGCGCGCACCTGCTCGGCAATGCGCGCCGCGGTGTAGAGACCGAGGCACACCAGCGCCGGGAAGAACGATCCCCACGGCGGTGGAATCTGCTTGATGGCGTTGCCAAGCGAGGTTGGAAGGATCTCCGGCAACACGAAATACCAGAGAAACATCTGCACCAGCACCGGGATGTTCCGGAAGATCTCGACATACAGCCGTGCAAGCGCCGCCACGAGCCGGTTCGGCATGGTACGGCCGATCCCGACGACGACACCGACAGCGAAGGCGATCCACCAGCCGAAGAAGGCCAGCGCCAGCGTCCAACCGAGGCCTGCGAGAAGCCAGTCGACATAGCGCTGGCCATCCGCCGTCTGTTCAAAAAGCACTCCGAACATCGCAAACCTCTGAGTTAACGGTGCGAGCGAAGGCGATCTTGGTCGAGTCCCGCGGTGCTTCCGGTCAGTCGACCGCGTCGCTGGGCTGCGCGATACGCTCCATCAGCGTATCGGTGAGGGGAAAAGCGAGATTCTCACCCTTGGGCGGGATCGGCCTGGTGAACCATTTCGTGTAGGTTTTCTCGAACTGGCCCGACGCCATCTGTTTTGACAGAACGTCGTCGACGAGTGCCTTGAAGCCGGCGTCGCCTTTCGTGAACATCAGCCCGTAGTAGACCTTTGCATAACCTTCGGGAAGGAAGATCAGCGCATCCGGCTTCGGTGCTGCAGCCTTGAGGCCTGCGAGAAGGATATCATCTTCCATGAAGGCCGCCGCGCGTCCGGTGTTCAGCATCAGGAACGATTCCGCGTGATCCTTGGCCTGGACGATGTTGAGGCCGAGCTGCTCCTTGGCGTTCACGCCTTGCGCGAAGCCGATCGCGTTGGAACCCTGCGTGACTACGATGGTCTTGCCCTTGAGATCACCGGCGGTCTTCAGGCTGCTGTCGGCCTTGACCAGCCAGCGCGGCTGGCTGACGAAGGTCGTCACCGAGAACGACACCTGCTCCTGCCGCTTCTTGTCGTTGGCCGTTCCGCCGCATTCGATATCGACGGTGCCGCTCTGAATCAGCGGAATCCGGTTGGATGAATTCACCGGCGTGTAGTTGACGGTGAGATTGGGCAGGTTGAGCTCCGTCTTAATGCGCTCAACGATGGCGGCGCAGAGATCGAGCGAGAAGCCGATCGGCTTTTGGTCGGGACCGAGGTAAGAGAACGGGATCGACGCCTCGCGGTAGCCGATCGTGATCGCGCCGCTAGACTTGATCTTGGTCAGCGTCGGGCTGTCAGCCGCGGCCGACGGCTCGACCATGGTGGTGACCGCTACAAGGCCCGACAGAGCCCCCAGCATCCGTGCAAAATTCCTCATGTCCTGCACCCTCCTCTCATATCTCGGCCTAGGCGGCTCTGGATGATGTCTTGACGCCACGCCGTCGGATGAGCTCGATCAGGCGGTCGACGTCCGCTGACGTGTTGAACATACCGAACGACACGCGAATGCCGTCCCGTTCCGGCGAAACGCGCACGCCATTCTCTTCGAAGTAGCCGAGCCATTCGGCCGCAGGCAGCGCAATGACGTAGATGTGCGGCGCGCGGTGCCTTCTGTCGCGCGGGCCGACGAGCCTTATGTCGACCGCGTCCAGCCCTGCTATGAGATGATCGCCGAGGTCGAAACAGTGGTTCTGGATGTTCTCGACGCCGATCTGCACGATCAGGTCGAGCGAAGCGCCGAGCGCGTGGATCGCCGGAAGATTGAAGTTGCCGAGCTCGAAGCGGCGAGCGCTCGGAGCCGGCGTGAGCTTGTCCGGGCGTGCGATGAGGTCGGCGGGGATTTCGGCAAGGCTTGCGGCGGCGAGATAAGCGGGCTCGAGCTCGGAATGCGCGCTATTCCAGTAGAGCAATCCGAGGCCCTGGGGAACGAGCAGTCCCTTGTGACTGCCCGACCCGATGAAACTCGCGCGCATGATCTTTGCATCGATCGGCACTACGCCGATCGCCTGCATCACGTCGACGATGAAGTGGAGGCCCTTCTCCGCGCAGAGGGCACCGACGCTTTCGACATCGAAGCGATGGCCGGCGTGAAAGGTCACGTGCGACATCGAGATCGCGCGGGTGTTCGCATCGATATGGGGACGAAAGCTCGCAGCATCGACGACATCGGTCATAGGCACGAACCGCACCTCGACGCCCTGCCGCTGCAGATTGAGGAAGGCGTATGCGTTGTTCGGATGATCGCCATGAACCATCAGGACATTGTCGCACGCCCGCAGCCGCAGAGCGTTCGCGGCAATGTTCATGCTTTCCGAGGTGTTCTTGGTGAAGGCGATCTCGTCTGCGGACACGCCGAGGAAGCGCGCGACCTTGGCGCGCGTCTGCTCAACGCGGTCGAGCCACACGCTCTTCGGGCCAGCCGTCTCCAGTCCTTCGCGAAGGAAAAGGTCGATCGCCGCTTTGACCGGGCGCGAAAGGGGCGCCTGGAAACCGGAGTCGAGATAGGTCATCCGCTCGGCTGCGGGGAATTCCTTCCGCACGGCATCGACGTCGTAACGACCTGACATCCCACTCTCCTGTTCGGCGTCTGGCCCGCGGGACCCGGTTTGCGTTGCACAATTCCTGATCACCGGCCGGCGAAGCCAACGATATGAGCAGCGAGGGAGGATCGTCCAATATATTTTTCATAATCCGGTAGTTTTTATTCCGAAAAATGATAATCTAGTTATCGAGTAAGGAGACGCGAATGGCTGAGCCAGCCAAAACCGACGGACCACTCGATCGCGCCTTTGCCATCGTCGGGCACGTCGCCGGTCAGACCAAAGCCGTGTCAGTCGCAGAGATAGCCCAGGCGCTCACCCTGCCGCTTCCGACCGCCCACCGGTTGATCGGAAACCTCGAGGAACGCGGCCTTCTTCAGAAGGCGCTCGGGACCAAGCGCTACGTGGTCGGCAATCAGCTCGTTACCCTCTCCGCCAAGGTCATCGGAGCAGCATTCCGCACCGCGCGCCGCCATGCCGTGCTGCGCGCGGTTGCCGGCGAGATCGGCGAGCAATGCGAGATCGGCGTCGTGCGCGACAACATGGTGGCCTATGTCGACAGCGTCCGCGTCTCGCAACCACAGGGACTGCAATTCAATCCGGGCGAAGCGGCGCCGCTGCACTGTACGTCGACAGGCAAGATCTACATGAGCCGCTTGCCGGAAAAAGCGCGCGAGAAGCTATGCCGCGCGCTCGCGCTGACTAAATTTACGGACACGACGATCGCAGACTACGACGCCTTGATGAAGGTGCTCGAGGAGACCCGCAGGCGTGGCTGGGCCAAGACCAACGAGGAGTACGTCAAGGGCGTGGTTGGATGTGCCGTCCCAATTCTGTCGCCGGGTCGTGAGCTGATCGCGTGCCTGGGCGTCTCCGTCCCGGCGGCCCGCGTGAGCTTCGCTGAACTCGACCGCTTTATCGCCGCGCTTCAGAAGGCCGCCGCGCTCCTGTCGGAAACGATCCTGCAGAACGATGACGACGGTGGATGAGTGCGAAGGTCAGCCAACCTACTTCGCAATCCGCTCCACCACGTCCCGCACCAGGCCAACCAGCAGCTCGAGCTTGTATCCGGTCATCGGCAGCGGCTTTGCGCCTGACGTCGCGAGCTGAGCTGCTTGCGCGATGATATCCGCGTTTGCCGGCTTTCCCTCCAACGCGGCCTGGCACGCGGTCAGCTGCAGCGGCACCGGGGCGATCCCACCGGCGGCGATGCGGACATACTGGAAAATGCCGCCGGATACCACGGCGCGTGCGCAGACTTCGACCAGCGGCCATTCCGCATAACTACGGCTGATGGCACGCTTGTAATAGGCGCGCTCGGAGGCAAGCGGCGCGGGAAGTGAGATGGCCTCGATCCTTTCGCCCGGCGCGAGCGCATGGTCGACAGCCCCGTTGGTGCCATCGCCGATGAAATCAGGCAGTGGCAATCGACCACGCCGGTCTGTCGCGATCGTCGCATCATAGGCGAGCAGCGCCATGGCCATGGTCGACGGATGCGGGGCCACGCAAGGCCCGAGATCGAATGCTGCATGATAAAGATGATTGCCCGATCTCGCCGGGCAGTCGGAGCCGCCTTTCTTGAGACAGCCGATCTGGGGATTGCGGAAATACCAGCAGCGCGAACGCTGAGCGAGGTTGCCGCCGAGCGTCGCCAGATGCCGTATCTGCGGTGTGGCGAGGCCTTGCGCGGCGGCGGCGATGCCGGGATAGGCACCCCGAATGCGTTCATCGGACGCGATCGCCGCGATCGTGGTGAATGCGCCGATGCGCGCCGAGCCGTCCGCAACCCAGTCGGTCCCGATCGTGCCTGACGTCACGGAGAGATCGACGATGGGCCCTGAGGACACCCCACTGCGGCGACGCTCGGACAGATCCGTGCCGGCGGCGCGGAATTCGGGAGCGCTAGCGATAATCGTTGCTGACGAGGCGTTCATGCCGCGGTCCTCCCCTTCAGGGCGGCGACGATGCGATCGGGCCGGATCGGAATTTCGGTGAGGCGAACCCCGATCGCGTTGAAAATCGCGTTCGCAACGGCAGGCGACGTCGGCACGGTCGCGACCTCACCGATACCAACGCTATTGCCGAGCACATGATCAAAACCGCCCTCGTCGAAATGCACGTCGAGCTCGGGCGTATCCGCGATGCCTGGGATGCGATAATCCTCCATGCCGGCGGTCAGGACGTCGCCGCTGAACGGATCGACCTCGCGCGCCTCGTAGAGCGCGTAGCCAAGCCCCTGAATCACTGCGCCGCAGGCCTGGCTGTGCGCAAGCTGAGGTGCTGCGATCTTCCCGACCGCTATTCCAGTGTGCACCTTGAGCACACGCACGTGACCGAGCCAGGTGTCGACCTCAACCTCGATCACCTGCACCGAGCTCGGCACACCGGCGCCGATGACGATGTTGGAGTTGCGGCGCATCATCCAGCCGAACACGACGCCGAGAAGCCCGAGGTCCTTCAATGGCGAGCGGATGCCGGGTGCCGTATTCTTTCCGTCCTCGCCACGTGTCTCCGAGATGGCAATATCTCCCGAGCGCGCGATCAGCTCGCGCCATGGCGCATTCGAGCCCGGCGCGGGCTTGCGCGTGGCTTGCTCGAGGAGCGCGGCTTTCAACTTCTGGATCGCCGCAAGCGTCGGCGGCAGCACCGAGGCGGTGACTCGGCTGCCACCGGAGCCGGGGCCTTCGGGGAGCGACGAGTCGCCGATGCGCACCTCGACTTCGCTCGCCTCGAGATCGAATTCGCGCGCGACCGTATCAGCCAGAACGCTGCGGGTTCCGGTCCCGATGTCCTGCGTCGCAGTCGATGCGACGATACGGCCGCCCTTGACCGCAACTTCGACCTTGACCTTGGGTTGCCAGAGATAGAACCAGTAGCCGGTCGCCACGCCAACGCCGCGGCGATAGCGACCGCTTCCGGCCGCTGTCCGATTGCGCCAGCTGTCGAGGCTCAAGGCCCAATCATAGAGCCTTTGGCGATTGGGATCCGGATCCCAGCGCTTGCGCAAGGCAATCGGATCGACGGCGAGCCGCAGGGCGGCCTCGTCGACCGCCTGCTCCACTGCAAATGCCATCGGCGGACCGCCGGGCCCGCGGAACGCTGCCCCCGGCGGCAAATTGCTGATGACGTCGAAATCCCTGAGGTCCTTGGCCTCGGCCGGATACATCAGCCGCGCCAGACCCGCGATCGTCGAGTTGATCGCGGCGCCCGTATCGGCATGCGCCATGACGGATAGCGCTTTTAACTCGCCCCGATCGGAGGGCAGCAGCGCGACCTTCATCTCCGCGGCGGGCCGATAGCCAGCGACCGACAATTCTTCATGCCGGTCATAGGCAACCCTTACCGGCGCATTCGCCGCGCGCGCGAGCTCGACCGCGGCGATCGTCTCGGCACCGATGCTCGCCTTCGAGCCGAAGCCGCCGCCGACATGATCGGCCACCACGCGGACGCGCGCAGGATCGAGCTTGAAGCGCTTTGTGATCTGCTCCTTCAGATGGACCACCCACTGGGACGAGGCGTGCACCGTCAATTCCTCGCCGTCGAACCGCGCAACCGCGGCATGCGGCTCGAGACAGGCATGCTGCTGCGTTCCCGTGCGGAATGTTCCCTCGACAAGAAGCTTGTTGCCCGCCTGCCGCGCCTCGCTCACCCAGTTGCGTGCCTTTTTGGCGCGCTTGGCAAACACCGAGGTCGGCCCACGGACGTTCTGCTTCCATGGCGCGGGCCCGCCGGCCGCCTCCGAAACATTGCCCGCTTTCTTGCGGTTCGCACGGTCGAACACCACCGGCGCACCATCTTTCCGCGCCGCGTCAAGCCCGATCACCACGGGCAGTGGTTCGCTGGTCAGCTTGATCGCGGCAAGCGCTGTGAGCGCGGTCCTGCGGTCCTTCGCTGCGACCGCCGCGATCGGCTCGCCGACATAGCGCACGATGCGATCGTCGGAAAGCAGCGGCACCACAGTGACGCCGCCTAGCGCACGCGCTGGGGCCAGATCGAGCGCGGTGATACGCGCATGCGCGTCGCGCGAACGCAGGATCACGCCCTCGAGCTGGCCATCATGCCTGATATCTACGGTGTATTTTGCCGCGCCCGTCACCTTGTCTCGCGCCTCGATGCGTGGACTTGCGAAATGATCGCCGTCGAAGCGGCCGGCACAGGCATCCGCCACGGCGCTAAAAATGGCATCATAGGCGCCGCAGCGGCAGAGATGGCCCGACAGCGCAGCACCGATCTCCTCGCGCGAGGGCACGGCCGCCCCCTTCGCCGCACGCCAGCGATCACAGAACGCAGCCGCTTCCACGATGAAGCCCGGCGTGCAGAAGCCGCATTGCAAGGCGTCATGCGCCATGAACGCCTTCTGCACCGGATGGAGCTCCAGAGCGCCAATGCCCTCCACCGTCGTCACGGATTTTCCGGCGGCGGCACGCGCCGGCATCAGGCAGCTCGTGACCGGGACGCCGTCGACCAGCACCGTGCAGGCGCCGCAGACGCCGCCACCGCAGACGAGCTTGGTGCCGGTGAGACCGAGCTGATCGCGCACGACATCGATGAGTAGCGCATCGGGATCCTCAGGTAGGGGCTCGACGCGGCCGTTGATGGTCATCGTATTCATGGACGTGCTCCGGCTTTGCTGCGTGAGGATCGCTCTCTGGTCCCGACCTTGCTCGCGGGCTGTTCCTGCGACTTCGGCACGGCGCCGGCGCAGAGCGTCCGCACCATCATCGCCATGTCCTTCAGGAAGGCGTCCACCGGCTGCATCGCCGGATGCTGCGACTTCGATCCGTGCACGGCCATCTCGACGAGCCGCGCGAACTCGGTCGCCGACAGGCCCTGCGGCAGCGCAAGCTTCTGCTTGCGTACGATCCGCGCGATCGTCGCGACCAGCCGATCCGCATAGAGCGCGGCATATTTCTGGTAGAGGTCCCGTGCATGTACGAGGTGTTCGGAATACAGCTCCTCGATATGCGGCGAGCCGTCGAAGGACGCGATCATGGCCCGCATCCGTGCCGTCATGCCGGCGACGAGAACGTCGGCGAACCCGCAGTCCGCCTTCTCCGCTTCGCTGATTGCGGCTTCCTCGGCCGCAATGGCGGTCTGGTGCACGCGCTCGATGACTGCGCGGAACAGCGCTTCCTTTGATTCGAAATGATGATAGAGCGCCTGCCGCGTCAGGCCGGCGGCCTCGGCTACCTGCTCGATCGAGGAGCGGCGAAAGCCGTGGCGGCGGAAAACCAGCATGGTCGCATCGAGAATGCGCGTTTTCGGTCCCATTTGTCGATTTTGACAAAACAAGACGAAATGTCAAATCGAGATTTGGTGAGCTCAGAGCCGCAGGATCTTGCCCGGGTTCATGATGTTCTTCGGGTCGAGCGCGCGCTTGATCGTGCGCATGACGTCGAGCTCGGTCCTCGAACGGTAATGCGCCAGCTCGTCGATCTTCTCGATGCCGATCCCGTGCTCGGCCGAGATCGAGCCGCCCATTGAGGTGATGAGGTCGTTCACGCTACGCGTTATCGCAGCGGAATATTGCGTGAGCGTCGGCCGGTCCATGCCGATCGGCCCCATGAAGGAAAAGTGCAGATTGCCGTCTCCGATATGGCCGAGCGGATAGGGACGGATCGTCGGCAGGATCTCGAGCACTGCCTTGAGGCCCTGGTCGATGAATTCAGGAATTCTCGATATCGCGACCGACACGTCGTAGCTCAGGCCCGGCCCCTCGGCACGCGCGGCCTCGGCCACGCTTTCGCGAATGCGCCACATGTTGCGCGACTGCGCTTCGGTCTGCGCGATCGCCGCGTCCAGCACGCGGCCCGCTTCGAACTGCTCGGCGAGGAACTGCTCCATTCTTTCCGACATGCCCGTCGCCCCGTCCACGCGGGGCCGCGACGAGGCCCATTCGAGCAGAAGATACCAGCCGGACTCGGCCTTGAGCGGATCCTGGATGCCAGGGATGTGGCGCATCACCATCTCGATGCCGGCGCGGCTCATGAGCTCGCAGGAGCCGACATTGTCCTCCGAAGCGGCATGCGCCTCGGAGAGAAGCTCCACGGCCGCGCGGGGATCGCGGATCGCGAGCCATGCGGTGGACACGTCCTTCGGCGCCGGCCAGAGTTTCAGCACCGCCTTGGTGATGATGCCGAGCGTCCCCTCGGCGCCCATGAAGAGATGCTTGAGATCGTAGCCGGTGTTGTCCTTCTTGAGCGCCCGCAAGCCGTCCCAGACCTCGCCGTTCGGCAGCACGACTTCGAGACCAAGCACGAGATTGCGCGCATTGCCATAGCGCAGCACCTGCACGCCGCCGGCATTGGTCGACAGATTGCCTCCGATCATGCACGACCCCTGCGCGCCAAGGCTGAGCGGAAAGAACCGGTCGTGGCTCGCCGCGGTCTCCTGAAGGGTCTGGAGGATGCAGCCCGCCTCCACGGTCATGGAATAGCCGACGGGATCGATGTTGAGCACGTGGTTCATGCGGCCTAGTGACAGCACGATGCCGCGGTGTGACGGCCACGGCGTCGCCCCGCCCATCAAGCCGGTATTGCCGCCCTGCGGCACGATGGCAATGCCGTTGTCGTAACAGAGCTTCACGACTCTTGAGACTTCCCCGGTGTTGGCCGGGCGCACGACCGCCGCAGCCTGGCCGGCCAGCACGCCGCGCCATTCGGTCACGAAGGGCTGCTTGTCCTGCTCGTCCAGGATCAGGCCCTTGTCACCCACGATGTCCCGCAAGGCGTCGAGGATGGCGACCGTCACCGGCGCGCCTGGAACGGAGGGATCGGTGGGAAGGGCTGCGCCCGGCATGTGTTCCTCTCTCATCGGCTCGGCTTGTGTGCCGGCCTTCGTTCTTGTTGTCAGTCATTTCGACCTTGGGTGCCGACCCTATCATGAAGCCTTCGCTCGCAGGAACGTACTGACCTGCGACGTTTGCGCAGATCAGGTTCGAGCTTCAAACACGAGCGGGCTTCCGCCCACGACCGGCATACCCTACTGTGATCCGATCAGCCCCCTAGGTCAGAGATCATGAGCCGCTTCTGGAGTCCCGTCGTCAATACCTTGTCGCCCTACGTACCGGGCGAACAGCCCAAGCAGGACGGCGTCGTCAAGCTCAACACCAACGAGAATCCCTATCTGCCCTCGCCGCACGTACTCGCGGCGGTCGCGGCGGCGGCAGAGCGGCTCCGTCTCTATCCCGATCCGCGCGCATCGCAGCTGCGCGAGGCGATCGCCACCCATTACAAGGTCGCGCCCGAAGAGGTGTTCGTCGGCAACGGCTCGGACGAGGTGTTGGCCCATACCTTCCAGGCGCTATTGAAGCACGATGCGCCGCTTTTGTTTCCCGACGTCACCTACAGCTTCTACCCCGTCTATTGCCGCCTCTATGGCATCGCTCACGAGGAGGTGCCGCTCGATGCCGCAATGCGGGTGCAGATTGCCGACTACCGGCAGCCATGCAGCGCGATCCTGCTATCCAATCCAAACGCGCCGACCGGCATCGGCCTTCCGCGCGATGCGATCGCAGCGCTGCTTACCGAGCATCCGGACCAGCTCGTAGTGGTCGACGAGGCCTATGTCGATTTCGGCGCCGAGAGCGCCGTGCCGCTCGTGGCACGCCACGACAATCTACTCGTCATCCAGACCTTCTCGAAATCGCGGGCGCTCGCCGGCCTGCGGGTCGGCTTTGCGATCGGGCAGCGGCCGTTGATCGAGGCGCTGGAGCGGGTGAAGGACAGTTTCAACTCCTACCCCATCGATTGCCTCGCCCTCGCAGGCGCCACTGCTGCCATCGCGGACGACGCGTGGTTTCAGGAGACCCGTACACGCATCATGGCGAACCGCGAAACGCTGACGCGTGAGCTCTCTGGGCTCGGCTTCGAGGTGCTGCCGTCGCAAGCCAACTTCGTCTTCGCGCGCCATCGGAGCCAAGGCGGTGCCGATCTCGCGGTTTCGCTCCGGCAACGCGGCGTTCTGGTCCGGCATTTCAAGAAGCCGCGCATCGAGAACTTCCTGCGCATCACGGTCGGTACGGAAGAGGAGTGCGGCCGGCTGATCGACGTGCTGCACGGCCTGATCTGAGCCCGTGCGTGATCCGGCATATCGTCCGGCGGATGCAGCGCAAGAACAGCCGTGGGAATGAGCCGGATCAGGGCCACTTTCTGTTCCCCAGAATGTCCACGCCTTCGTACTGCCCCGGTCGAAAGATCGATCCGCGTGCAACCTGCGGCGCCTGCCCCAACCGTATGAGGATGAAATCGCGGTGCGCTACGTGCTGGACCTGCGTTTGCCGAAACGTATCCAGCAGCGCGAACACTTCCCTGGTATCATGACCATCGCGATCCAACTCGGCGATACGCCGCTCCTGCTGCACGATGTGCCGCTCGCCTAGCGCAACCCGTTTCTCTGCTTCAGCCAACTCCGCCAGTCCGATTGCACGGTCCATGTTCGAACTCCACTGAGTTTGTTGGCATCCTCCCACAGCGAGCCGGCCAGCGATTGATGCAGATCAACCGCAGCGAAGACTTCCTGCGCATTTGCGATCGAGACGGAGGAGCAGCGTAGCGGCCTGAGCTCACGCAGCCGCGCGGACGGCCTGCCAGAGCGCCAGCACCTCGTCGCGCGCAATGTTGCGGGTGATGAACACGATGCGCGAGCGGCGGTCGGCGTCGGGCCATTCTGCGAGCGCCACCGGCGGATGGAAAACGTGGTGTACGCCGTGGATTGCGACCGGCGCCGGCTCGTCGCGGAGGTTGAGAATCCCCTTGACGCGCAGGAGGTCCTCGCCTCGCCCGGAGCGCAGATGCGCAAGCCAGTTCGAGACCGCCATCCAGTCGAGCGGTTCGTCGAAGGCCAGCATGAAGCTTCCGATCGATACGTCGTGATGGTGTTGGCCGTGGTCGTGGGCGTGCTGCGGCTCACGAGGTGTCACGAAGGCCTGCTCGTTGAGCCACCGCGCGACATCGACGGTCCTCTTCTCAGGATCGATGAGGCCGGCGCCAAACAGCCGCGCCGGATCGATCTCGCCATGCGCCACGGGTTCGATTCCGGCACCGGGATTGAGCCGGCGCAGACGGGCTTCGAGCGCGGCGGTGTCGCCGGCCAGATCAGACTTCGTGATCAGCAACCGGTCGGCGAGCGCGACCTGTTTCACCGCCTCGTACTGACGGTCGAGCTGATGCGGCGCGTTGACGGCATCCACCGTGGTCACGACGGCATCGAGCCGCAGGAAATGCGAGACCAGCGGATTGTTCAGCAGGAGTTGCACGATCGGCGCGGGATCGGCGAGACCGGTGGTCTCGATGAGGATGCGGCGGAATGGCGCCACCTCGCTGCGATCGCGCCGCACGAGGAGCCCACGCAGTGTTTCCTCGAGGTCGCTGCGGACAGTGCAGCAGATGCAGCCGCTCGCAAGCACGGCCACCTCGCCATCGATGCGCTCGACGAGGAGATGGTCGAGGCTGACCTCACCATATTCGTTGATGACGACTGCGCTGTCCTTCATGTCGTCGTGGTGCAGCACATGATTGAGCAGTGTCGTCTTCCCGCTGCCGAGAAAGCCGGTAATCAACGACACTGGAAGCCGCTCGGCGGATTTGTCGCTCTCGAACAGACTCATCGGCGCCCCTCGCGTTGCCGTCTTATTTTTGTCGCTGGACAACAACCTAACGTAGGAGGAGCATGCCGAAAACAATTTTAGAGCCCGGCTTCTCTGGGCCTCTACTGGGAGGGTAAAATGCCTAATGAAATCAAGGACGGGGAACTGCAAGGCGGAATGACCACGACTGATCGTCGGACCGTACTCCGCACGGCAGGCCTCGCCGGTGCCGCAGGGGCAGCGCTCGCGGGCGCGATGCACGGCAAGTTCTCGCTCGCGCCGGTTAGCGAAGCCCAGGCGCAGACTCCCACCTCCATGCCCAAGGGAACAGACAAGCCATGGTGGCCCTCGAAATGGGGCGAGGAGGATGAGGCCGGCGCCTCCAACCACATCACGCCGGAAAAAGTTCTCGATGCCGTAAAATGGATCAAGGACGGCAAGATCTACAAGATCGGCCGCGTCTACGAAGGCGGCATGCCGCTGTTCGGTCCGCGCGTATTCACGTTGCGTATTCCAGGCAGTCCGACCGGCGGTCCTTTCGGCGACAACAAGATGGTCTATCACGACGAGTTTCTGACCACCGAGATTGGCCAGACCGGCACGCAGTTCGACGGACTCGGCCACATCGGCATCCAGCTCGGCAAGGACGGCGACAAGAGCGAGATGCGCTTCTACAACGGTCACACCGCGGCAGAGATCAGTGACGCCTATGGCCTCAAGAAGCTGGGCGTCGAGAAGCTCAAGCCGCTGTTCACCCGTGCCCATCTCATCGACATGGTCGCGCTCAAGGGCGGGATGATGGATGCTGGCCAGGAGATCACCTCAGCCGACATCAAGGCAGCGCTAGCCAAGCAGAACATGTCGGAGAGCGACATCAAGCCGGGCGATGCGATCATGTTTCACACCGGTTGGGGTTCGCTCTGGATGAAGAACAATGATCGCTTCAACAGCGGCGAGCCGGGCATCGGGCTGGACGCTGCGCGATGGGTGATCGACAAGGATCTCGCGCTCACCGCGGCCGACACCTGGGCGGTCGAGGTGGTGCCCAATCCCGACAAGTCGCTCGCCTTCGTGGTGCACGCCGAGCTGCAAACCAAGCACGGCATCCACAACCACGAGAACCTGATCTTCGACGAGCTGATCGCCGACAAGAAGTACCAGTTCGTCTATTGCTTCACGCCGGCCCCCATCAAAGGCGCCACGGGAAGCAACGGCTGCCCGATCGCGATCACGTGACGGGCACGCATCTGCGCGTGGGCGGAAGCACCGCCCGCGCGTGCTTTGCCTGCTACAATCAGCGGTTACGGATCAGCATGCCCGAGAGCGGATTCTCGCACGGTTTTGCTGCTACGATCCGCGGTTCCGTCGCTTTCAGCGAGATACGGACGATGATTTTGGTCGAGCCGTGGCTACGCAGGAATGCGAACGCCGCGACGCCAAAGGAATTGACTGCTTCGGATCAAAGAAATTGAGGAGCGAGATGCTCCAGCCATCGGCACTGACAGCATTCACGCTGCCACGATCTTTCCCTCTCGCATCTGATTGGCATTGGCAGCTTGTTGTGGCTGCACCAGTTCATTCGAGCTGGCCGTGCATTCCCTGAAATGCTCCTGCACGGCAGCGTCTGCAGCGTGCTCCCAATATTCCGCCTCAGCAAGCAGCTTCCAGCTTCTTTCGGGACGATACGCAGCGCTCTGTCGGCAGAGCGAGGCCATTGCACGCAGGCGGCGCACGGTTTCCATTCACTTCCTCCCCTTTTTGCCGGTCTACTTTCTTGTCGTGTTTTCCCACAGCTTAATTTCTATTTCTGCATCTGAGCCATCATGATTATGATCTAGAACTATTTTTTTGCTCCTCGATCAGCCCACCAGACGAATGGTAGCCGCGCTTGTTGCGTTCCAGTTTCGGTTCCCCTTCACATCGATTTCGAATGCTGCTCTCGTCATCTCAGTCCCCGTGTTATTACCACCTTAGATCGGGGCGACCATGAACCGACACCGGCTTCTGCTCGGGTTTGTCCTCGCCGCTGCGCTCGCGGGCTTCGCTCACGCGCCGGCCGTGGCCGACGGCAGGCGCGTGGCGCTGGTGATCGGCAACGGCGCCTACCGAAGTGTGCCGGCCCTGTCTAATCCGCCGAACGATGCCGGCGATGTCGCAACCGCGCTCAGGCGTCTCGGCTTCACGGTCACCCTCATCGCCAACGGCTCGTTCGACGAGATGCGGCGCAGCCTGATCGCCCTCGGGCGCGATGCCGCGGGTGCCGACATGGCGGCGGTCTATTTCGCCGGCCACGGTATGGAGATCAGCGGCGAGAACTGGCTGATCCCGGTCGATGCTGAATTGAAGAAGGACACCGACGCGGTCAACGAGGCAATCAGCCTGCGCAGCGTGATGTTGCAGGTCGCGAACACCGCGAGCCTCGGCCTCGTGATCCTCGATGCCTGCCGCAACAACCCGTTCGCGGCGAAGATGCAGCGGTCGCTGGCGCTGCGCGCCGCGGCAACCAGCGGCCTCGGCCGCATCGAGCCGGCCGGGAACGTGCTGGTCGCCTATGCCGCGCGCGACGGCACGACCGCGCTCGACGGCGACGGCCGCAACAGCCCGTTCACCACGGCGCTGCTGCACAATATCGAGACGCCGGGCGTCGAGATCACCTTCATGTTCCGCAACGTTCGCGACGACGTCATGGAGGCAACACGCAACGAGCAGCAACCCTTCGTCTACGGCTCACTCTCGCGCCGGGCGATCTATCTCGCGGGCGCGCCGTCTGCGGCCGAGCAAGAGGGCACGAAACAGGCAAATGCCGCACCATCGACCGCGGCTGCGCCGGCGCCCATCGCCGTCATCGACCCTGCGCTGGTCGGCACCTGGGAGATCATGGTGCCGAATGCTCGTGGTATGTCGCGCTGGACGTGGCGCATCATGGGCGATGGCACCTATGCATTCCACGCCGAAGGCCGGCGCGCCGCGCCGGCACATGAAGGCACGATTGCCGCCATGAACGGCCACTGGTCGCTGCGCGCCTTGAGAGGACTCTCGGGCTACTCCGACGCCGGCTCCTATGAGGTCCGCGACGCCACCGCCGTCATCACCGGCAAGCTTGGCACCGGCTACTGGAAGCGCAGCCTGCAGTGAGACGCGCGGTCCCGCGCGTCGAAACCGCGAGTGGACCTCGTCCCTCCATGCGCATGGTTAGCAGGGCGTAACGGCCCCAATGTTGCGGAATTTGCAGCCGAAACGGCCACCTGCTCCGTCCACTATCGTTAACGTCACCTTCAACGGCGCGCCACGCCAGTGGAAATACGGAGTTTCGCATGATCTTCGGAGGTTCCTCCATGGAACCCGTCTAACCCGCCCTTTACCCGTCCTGTGCAAGATCGCACGCGTTTCAAAGGACTTTGCCGGGACACGTTCGCGGAATCTGGGGCTCGCTTTTCAATGCCAATTGCGGATCTGAAATCTTACCTCGCTGCAGCGGTACGGCTGTTTCGCGTGCCCGCCGACAACCCCGACCTGACGCGCGCCCAGTTCGACGCCTTCTCGAAGCAGATTCCACTGCTCTACTTCATCCTGATCACCAACACGCTCGCTGTGGCCTATACCTATGTGCCGCTCGCCCCGGCCTGGCTGACAATGGCGGTGCCCTCGGTCCTGACCGTGCTCGCAGCATTGCGGACATTCTGGTGGCTGCGCCAGCGCCATCTCGTGCGCAGCGACGCGGACATTCTGCGCAACCTGCGCGCTACCAATTGGCTCACGATTCCGATCGCGGTGGGATTCACCGCCTGGTCCTTCGCGCTCTACCCATACGGCGATCCCTTCGCCAAGAGCCATGTCGCCTTCTACATGGCGGTGACCGTGATCGGCTGCATCTTCTCGCTGATGCACCTGCGCTCTGCCGCCCTGATCGTCACACTGCTCGTCGATATTCCCTACGTCATCTTCTACTTCGCGACGGGCGAACCGACGCTGATGGCGATAGCCGTCAACGACCTCCTGGTGTCGGGCGCGTTGATAACGGTGCTATTCATCTACTACCGCGACTTCGCCGACCTCGTCGCATCCCGCAAGTCGCTACTTGCGCAACAGGCGGCGACGCAAGCGCTGTCGGACGAGAATTTCCGTCTCGCCAATCTCGATTCCCTGACCGAGCTTCCGAACCGCCGACGCTTCTTTGCTGAACTTGCCAACGCCTTTGCCGATGCCGAGCGCCGGCAGATCCGACTTGCGGTCGGGATCATCGACCTCGACGGCTTCAAACCAATCAACGACAATTACGGCCACACCGTCGGCGATCGCGTGCTGATCGAAGCGGGCCGGCGCATCCGCGAAGTCTGCGAAGACTTCGGCTCGCATCGCGTCGAGTTCGCGCGGCTCGGCGGCGACGAATTCGGTCTCGTGGTCAGCGGCGATCCCAGCGACGAGGATCTCGTCGAACTCGGCGCCCGGATAGGCGACCGTGTCAAGCTGCCCTATCAGCTCGACACGGCACATACAGGCCTCTCCTGCTCGATCGGATTTGCGTTGTATCCGCGCTCGGCGACGGATCCGGAAGTCCTCTACGAATGCGCCGACTATGCGCTCTACCACGCCAAGCGCCACGCGCGCGGCCGCGCCGTGATCTTCTCGAGCGAGCTGGAAGCGGAGATTCGCAGCCGCGGCGTCATCGAGAACCTGTTGCGCACCGCCGACTTCGACGCGGAGATGGAACTGGTCTTCCAGCCGATCGTCGATGCCATGAGCGAGCGCACCGCCGGCTTCGAGGTGCTGGCCCGCTGGCACTCACCGCGGCTAGGCCTCGTCTCGCCGGCGGACTTCATCCCCGCCGCCGAGCGCATTGGTCTGATTCGCAGCCTGACGCAGGCGCTGCTCGTTCGCGCGCTCGCAACGGCCAAGACCTGGCCCGACGATATAAGCCTGTCGTTCAACCTCTCGGCCCACGACATCTGCTCGTCCGACGGCATTTTGCCGCTGATCTCGGTGATCGAGAAGAGCGGCCTGCCGCCGCGGCGGATCGATTTCGAGATCACGGAGACTGCGGTCACGTTCGATTTCGTGCGGGCGCAGCAATCGATCGCGACGCTGAAAGCGATGGGCTGCGGCATCTCGCTGGACGATTTCGGCACCGGCTATTCCTCGCTTAGTCACGTCCACCGCCTGCCACTCGACAAGATCAAGATCGATCGCAGCTTCGTCGCCGATGTCAACGACAATCCTGTGAGCCACAAGATCATCAAGTCGCTGACGGGCCTGTGCGCGGACATGGAGATCGCGTGCGTCGTCGAAGGCGTCGAGACGCGCGCGCAGCTCGAGAGCCTCCGTCGCCTCGGCTGCGACTATATCCAGGGCTACTATTTCGCAAAGCCGATGCGAAGAGACGCGATCGCGGGCCATCTCACCGAGGAGCAACAGCGCCTCGGCGACGGCGTCGCGCGCGCGAGTGCCTGAGCTCTCTTCGCCGGCAGCCTCAGCGCGGCTTCAACAGCTCGCGCGCAACGATCAGTTTCTGGACCTCCGTCGCGCCCTCGTAGATCCGCAGCGCGCGGATTTCGCGGTAAAGGCTCTCGACGATCTCGCCCTTGCGTACGCCGCGTCCGCCGAACATCTGCACGGCGCGGTCGATGACGCGCTGCGCGGTCTCAGTCGCCGTCAGCTTTGCCATCGCCGCTTCGCGGGTGGTTGGAAGCTTCTGAACGTCGCGGCGCCAGGCCGCGCGGTAGGTCAGGAGCGCTGCGGCATCGGTGTCTGTCGCCATCTCACCGAGCGCGGCCTGGGTCAACTGGAGATCGCCGAGTGTCGCACCAAACATGTGCCGGCTCTGCGCATGCGATAGCGCCTCATCGAGCGCCCGCCGCGCAAAACCGAGGGCCGCGGCGGCGACCGAGGCGCGGAAGATGTCGAGCGTCTGCATGGCGAGCCTGAAGCCGCCGCCGGGCGCGCCAAGCCGACGGCTCGCCGGGATCCGGCAGTTCGTAAAGCGTAACGTCGCCAGCGGATGCGGCGCGATGACGTCGATACGCTCGGCAATGCCAAAGCCGGGATCGCTGGGGAAGACGACGAAGGCCGAAATACCGCGAGCGCCCGGCGCCTCCCCGGTTCGCGCGAACAGCGTGTAGACGTCGGCGATGCCGCCGTTCGATATCCAGGTCTTTTCGCCGTCGATGACGTAGTCCTCGCCGTCGGCGCGGGCAGCGCACGACATCGCCGCAACGTCCGACCCTGCTTCCTTCTCCGACAGCGCGAAGGCCGACAGCCATTCACCCGATCGAACCTTTGGCAGCACGGCATTGCGCAGCTCCGCCGAGCCGCCGAGCGCGATCGCGCCGGAGCCGAGCCCCTGCATGGCGAAGGCGAAATCGGCGAGCCCGTCGGCATAGGCGAGCGACTCCCGCGACAGGCAGATCGAGCGCGAATCGATCGTTGTCGCATCACCATCAGGTGCAGCGACGGCGCAATCGAGCAACCCCGCCTCGCCCATAGCGCGCACGAGCCTGCGGCAGGCGCCGTCGACATCGTTGTGGTCGATCTTGTCGAGGATCCCCGACTGCACGAAGTGGTCGAGCGCCTCGCCGATCGCATGATGGCGCGGCTCAAAGAACGGCCAGTCCAGCCAGTCGCGCCTGATCACCTTGGCAAGCGAGCTCATTTTGAGATCTCCTGCGCGGCCGCCGCGGCGGCGCGGGCGAGATTGGTTTCATATTGGCCCTTGGCGGACAGATATTGCTTGGGCCAGGTGACGGCGGTGACACCGATGCGCGCCGCTTCGTGCAGCGTCCAGGCTGGATCTGCCAGGTGCGGCCGCGCAATAGCACAGAGATCGGCGCGGCCGGCGGCGAGGATCGAGTTGGCGTGATCGGCCTCGGAGATCGCACCGACCGCGATGGTCTCAACACCAACCTCATTGCGGATCAGGTCAGCGAACGGCGTCTGATACAGGCGTCCATAGATCGGCCGATCGTCCTTCCAGACCTGTCCGGACGAACAATCGATCACGTCTGCGCCCGCTTCCTTGAACATCGCGGCGAAGATCGCCGCATCGGCCGGCGTGTTGCCGCCTACGGTCCAGTCATGGCAGGACAGGCGCACCGATGTTGGACGATCGGAAGGCCACACGGAGCGCATCGCGCTGAACACCTCCAGCGGAAAACGCGCACGGTCCTCGTGGCTACCGCCGTACTCATCGGTCCGTCGGTTGGTCAGTGGCGACAGGAAGCTCGACAGCAGATACCCGTGGGCGCAATGGAGTTCGAGCCACTCGACGCCGGCCGCAGCCGCGCGAATCGTTGCCGCGACGAAATCGTCGCGCACGCGATCCATGTCGCTGCGATCCATCGCCCGGGGCAGCTGGCTGTGGGGCAGATAGGGCAGCGGCGACGCAGAGATCAGCGGCCAGTTGCCTGATTCCAGCGGCTCATCGATGCCATCCCATGCGAGCTTCGTCGATCCCTTTCGTCCGGCATGGCCAAGTTGAATCCCGACTTTGGCGTGTCCGAGGCCATGGATCAGATCGACCAGGCGGCGCCACTGCGCCGCCTGCGCGTCATTCCAGAGGCCGAGACAGCCGGGCGTGATCCGGGCATCGGGCGAGACGCAGGTCATCTCGGCAAAAATCAGCCCGGCACCGCCCATGGCGCGCGCGCCGAGATGGGCAATATGGAAGTCGTTGATGAGCCCATCTTGCGCCGAATACATCGCCATCGGCGAGACCATGATGCGGTTCGCAAGGCCAAGCCCCCGCACGCGGTGCGGCGTCAGCATCGGCGGCGGCACGCGTTCGCCGTCCTCGACGGCGATGCCTGAGCGCGCGGCAAACCAGCGCTCAAAACCTTCCAGCCAGGCTCGATCGCGCAAACGAAGGTTCTCGTGGCTGATGCGCTGCGAGCGTGTCAGCATCGAATAGAAGAATTGCGGCGGCTCGAGCGTATCGGCATAGCGCCGGCCGACCACCTCGAACCATTCCATGGCGTTCCGCGCCGCATTCTGGATGCGGGCAACGTCGACCCGACGCACCTCTTCGTAGGCTTCCAGCACCGTCTCGATCTTGTCGCGACTGTGGCCGTGGCGATCGAACTGGTTGGCGAGTTCGATGGCGTCGTCGAGCGCGAGCTTGGTGCCCGAGCCGATCGCGAAATGCGCGGTGTGCGCGGCATCGCCCATCAGCACGACATGGGACCGGCCGTTGAACACGCTCCATTTGCCGCAGATCAGGCGGCTGAAATTGAGCCAGGCCGAGCCGCGCAGATGGCGGGCGTTGGTCAACAGCTTCGCTCCGTCCAGCGTCTCTGCGAAGAGCTTTTCGCAGAATTCGATCGAACCCTGCTGGTCGAGGTCGCCAAGCCCATGGCCGTTGTAGGCCTCTTCCGTGGTCTCGACGATGAAGGTCGAGGTTTCGCTATCGAACTTGTAGATATGCGCCTGGAACCAGCCGTGTTCGGTCCGGCGAAAGTCGAACGTGAAGGCGTCGAATGCTTTCTTCGTGCCCAGCCAGATATAACGGTTCGGCCGGATCACCATGTCGGGCCGGAACTGTTCGGCGTAGCGGGCACGGATCCTGGAATTGACGCCATCGGAGACGATGATCAGGTCGGCATCGGCGAATTCGAGATCGGACTCGACATCGCGCTCGAAGACGAGCTCGACGCCCAGCGCCTCGCAGCGCCGCTGCAGGATGTTGAGCAGGTGCTTGCGTCCGATGCCGATAAAGCCATGGCCGGTCGTGCGTTGGCGCGTCCCCTTGAAGACGAGCTCGATGTCGTCCCAGTGATTGAACGCGTCCTCGATCTCGGCTGCGCTTTCGGGATCGGCGATCCGCATCGCCTGCATCATGGCGTCGGAAAACACCACGCCCCAGCCGAAAGTGTCGTAGGGCTTGTTGCGTTCGACGACGGTGACGATGTGCTCCGGGTGACGGCGCTTCATCAGGAGGCCCAGATAGAGCCCGGCCGGTCCGCCGCCGATACAGACTATGCGCATGATCCCTCGCTTTCGCGCGCCGCGCCGTGTGGAGAGCTGCAAACTCTGTCAAACCCGAGAGGCAAATTATTTTAAGTATAAAATATTTCGTCGAGCCACGGGTTGTCAAGGTGCTTGTCGGCCGCGACGCGGAGCTGACTCTGGCGAGGGCGGCAAGCCGACGTTTCGCTCTGCGGTGAAGCCTCAAGGCGTCCGCCAACGATCGGCAATGAATCCGGCAGCGAGGGGCGGAAACCCAACCATTTACCTCCGCGATCGCGGCGGCGATCACGCTGATCGAATCGATGGCGGGCTGATGCAGGACGACCGGTCAGACGGCGGCGGCTCCTATTGAGCCTTGGCTTTGTCACGCCTGCATCCGAGCAGGCGGGAAGACGCAGATCGCTCTGATGAGGCGAGCGCGATCGGTCCAGCCCCCGCGGGCCACCTGCCTGTACTTCCGAAGTAGGTGACCCGCTTCCGAGGGCTGGATCAGGAGCAAGGAGGCTCACGCCAGCTTTGCTCGCCTCGCGATTAGAGGGCCGGTCCACCACGGCCGCAATTGAGAAACGGGATTACCCCTGCTCAGTCGTCAAGCGAGGAGCTTCGCGCATTCGGCAAGTAGGCACCTGACTGAAGGCGCAGGGGCTGCGTGTTTACTTCTGAACAGAAACGGTCCCAGCAGTTGGCCCGCGGCTGCCGCGCACGCTAACCATAACTACAACCATCTCTTGATCGTATAGATCCTGATACTCATAGTTGCAACTTTCAGTATGGAATTGCTTGATGATGGTCCGCTTGCCCATAGTTGCGGTCATCTCGCCCGATGGGGCAAGGTCATACTGGGTTGCAGCGGTCGAACCGGAGAAAGCGACCGACGCGGTTGTGCGGGTCATCGGCGCTGGACATGTCACCAGGCTCCTGCGGCACAGCCTGCGCGTAAAACCGGATGCGCTCAGACCAGGGGAAGTCCGGCAGCTCAGGTTCTGACCGGGACCGTACCCATTAAGAGCATTCATCTCCCTCGAAAGAGCCTACCTCCGAGTTCCACAGCCGGTCTATTTATCGGGTCGCTCACGTTGGCGGACTGAGATCGCGCGCTCTCGCTGCCGTCTCTTCGAGGGGAGCCGTGCGGATGCCCCGCTTCTTCTTCCACGCCCACGGCGGCATCTCCGTCTTCGATGACATCGGGCTGGAGCTTCCGGACGTCGCTGCCGCGCAATTAGTAGCGATCGAAGTGTGCCGGAATATTCTCAACGAAGGACCGGAGGGACCATTTTGGGAGGACCTTAACTGGCGCATCGAGGTTACTGACGGCCCCGGGATTTGTGGGCAGACTTTCCTTGTCGTTCAGTTTTCTGTCACGCGCACAGCGATCATCCCTAACGCGTCGGCCAGTGGAAGTTTGGGATCAAGGTGAGAACCGTAACCACCGGTTATGGAGCGCGGGCAGTAACGCGCGCAGTCGGTGGCTCCGCCGCACACGCGCGATAAGCGATCCCTTCGAAACGCCAGAAGGTCACAGAGTCAGTCGCTCCGCAGCCGTCGCACGTCAATCGCTCCTCACCGAGCATGTAGCGTCCGCGGATCGCGGAAGTGGTATTTTTGCAAGATGGGCAAACCAATAAGAAATTGCGCATCCGCCAGCGCATCACCAAACTATCCAACACTTTCGCACGTCCCTTCGTGAGCTCAGGTATCTCGCAGAGGTGGAGATTAGCGGACCTTTGCATGCCTGAATGTTCGATTGCGAACATAGGAACTGCGGCCATACTGACCAGGCGTGATGGCGTCCTTTCCGGGGGGTGTTAAGCTGGGCACAACTGCGAGAGAGCAATGAGTGACGACAAAAAGGATGCAGGCCTTGTGGCGCTGATCAGCGGCATTCTGGGCGGCAAGTCCACGAACGAGCAAGCTTCCAGGTCGCATCCGCCCGCTGAGGCTGCCCAATCAGCGCCCACGAGTGCGACCGCGCCTCCCGCGCCGGAGATGCCACCAACGCTTCAAGAGGAGTCCGCGCCTCGAACGAAGCCAATCGCTCCTATGTCCACCGGCGGCCACGATGAGAAACGAGCGCGACTGCCCGCTGTGGCGATCGCCGACCTTGTCCTTGGTGAGCTTCGCAAGGTAGAGGGCTTCCCGAAATCAGGGGTCTCGATCATCGTCTACGGGTATCGGCCATGGAATGCCATGATCAGGTTCGCGCCGTTCTCGACCACATCTCAAAACGCGGCACGCCTGCGACATGCTTTGCCCGATGTCATCTTCAGGCTTCGGCAGTACGTCGAACTCGAAAATTAGGTTACCCCTTCGAGCGCGATCAAGAAGTCTAAGTAGCTCTGATACGACGGCGCTCCGGATGTCAGGTCTGCGCTGACGACTTTGATTTTTGAGTCGCCTTTTGGACCCTCGAAAATGGAAAAGCTACGCCACGCTCGCCCTGACCATTGAGATCGGCGAAGAGTCCGTCTTTTTCGGAGAGGCTCCGTGCGGCGGCACTGAGAACGTCGTGGTAGCGCGCGTAGTTGCGCACGGCGTCCTTCGCGGGGCGCTATCAAACAGAGGGGCGCCGCGCAAATCCCGTCGACGCCGACAGCGATCTCGTTTGGTCGGGCCGGCCAAATTCGCGCAGGTAGTCCAAAATCGCGAAGGACCGATCGAGCTCTCTCGCGCGCCGACCACCGCCTGCGTTCCTGAGCCGCCCGCGAAGCCACCGCAGCGCCCTTCGCCCGAAGCCCACGGTCCTCATGCCATCCAGCCCCTTGCCTATTGCGCGATTTCTAAAACGAAGCTAGCTTTTCGAAATCCGCTATAGTGAAAGTTCGTCCACTATAGTGGAATAAATAGGAAACAAGCCGTTACGATCGGCCTGTGGAGGCCCCTGCCGATCCATCGCTTAGCGCCAGGCCTTGAAGGCGCCGCCGCGCGCCGCGCATTGGAGGGAGAAGGATGATGAAGTCGTCGTTGTCGGCGGTTAGCGCCATTTGCCTTGGCCTATTCGCTTTGATCGGCACGTCAAGCCAAGCCGCCGCCGCGGCCAAATGCATCAAGGGCGACCGCAAGCCGCCGTTCACGATCGGTTGGGCCGATATCTATTCGGTGCCGACCTGGATGAAGGAGACGCAGGGGACGATCGAGAGAGAGGTCGACGACCTCAAGAAGCAGGGTCTCGTCTCGAAACTCGTCGTCACTGATGCCCGAGGCGACGCCAACACCCAGATCCAGCAAATCCAGTCGATGATCGATTCCAATGTCGATGCGATCATCCTCATCGCCGGCTCGTCTTCCGCGCCGGGCCGCGTGATTGCCGACGCCTGCGCCAAGGGCATTGCCGTCATCAATTTCGACAGCCTCGTCGACACCGATCAGGTCACCGCCAAGATCAATACGGATTCGGAGCAGTGGGGCGCGAGCGCCGCGAAATTCCTCGTCGACGCGATCGGCGGCAAGGGCAAGATCCTCGTGCTGAACGGCCCGGCCGGCATCTCCGTCAGCGATGACCGCCGCAAGGGCGCCGAGCCGGTGTTCAAGGCCAATCCCAATGTGACCATTCTTGCCGAGACGAATACCGCCTACAACGTTGCGCCGGCTCAGGAAGCGGTAACCAACCTTCTCTTTGCCCATCCCGACATCGATGGAGTCTTGTCGCTCGGCGGCGCTCTCTCGGCCGGCTCGGTTCTCGCCTTTGACAAGCAAGGCCGCACACAAGTTCCGATCACGGGGGAGAACGCACGCCAATTCCTCGAACTGTGGAAGGCAAAAAACCTCAAGGCCTGGGCGACGATGCAGCCCAATTGGCTCGGCGCGTTTGCGACCTACACGGCCGTTCAGGCGTTGAGCGGCAAGGATGTCCCGGCCTTCGTCAAGATTCCTCTGCCGATCATCGATAACTCGAACATTGATCAGTATCTGGCCAAGGCGAAAGATTTCCCCGCTGACGGCTACATCTACTCTCCTTACGATCAGAAGCTCTTTGACGAGCTTCTGGCTCAAAAATAGGCCAGAACGGGGAACGGTCACGAAGATGACGCCAGCTCCGACCCTTGCCGCTCGCGGCGTGTCGAAGTCGTTTTTCGGAAATCCCGTGCTGCGCGACGTATCCATCGCGCTTCAATCGGGCCGAATTCACGCGCTGCTCGGCGAGAACGGAGCGGGCAAGTCGACGCTGATCAACATCCTGTCGGGGGCGTTGCTCCCCGACGAGGGGGTCGTGGAAATCGACGGCCGCCCGTTTCGCGGGCTCAATCCCCGCGATGCACATCGCGCAGGCGTCGCGGTGGTTCAACAGGAGCTGGGCCTCACCAGCCAGCTCTCGATCGCCGAGAACATCGGCCTTGGCGCGCTGCCGCGCCGCTATGG
>NZ_JBANBJ010000032.1:0-90248 GCF_059803515.1 Bradyrhizobium sp. UFLA05-125
CAGCGAGCGCGCTTTGGGTCACTTTTTCGTCCGGTTGATACGACCTGCCGGTTGCACCCTCCAGGGGACGGTGAACGTATCGAAGCCCATTTCGGCCTCCCTTTGCCCGAGCGACCGGGTCAGCAACGCAACCACCTGACACGCCTGGTTCGCTCATTGCAAAGGACGACATTGATGCGCGATTTTCGCGATGCCAAAGCTATGGCGCAGACCCTGCGCGACTCCCTCCAGATCAAGGCCGTCAGCATAAGTCACAGCGAGAGCCTGGAGCTGGTCTCCAGGATGTTCGGCGTCGCCGATTGGAACACGATGTCGGCGCTGCTCCAGGCCGATCGACGCGACGGCACGACGCCGCGCGCAGGGGGGCAGGCAACTGGACCGCAAACCGGAATCGCAAGCTACCCCGCCGTTCCACTGCGCGACCTCGTCCCCTTCCCGACCGCGACCTATCCCCTGTTCGTCGGGCGCCCAAAGACCATGCAGGCGCTCGACCACGCGTTCGAGCGACAGCGCGAGGTGGTGCTGGCGATCCAGAAGGAGTCGGGCACCGACGAGCCTGGAGACGGGGATGTCCATGCCATCGGCGTTCTCGCCCAGCTGCTCGAGCTTGAATCGCTCCCTGACGGGACGCTGAAGGTGCTGACGCAGGTCAACCGCCGCGTCCTGATCCACCGCTTCGTCACCGGCAGCGGCGCATTCGAGGCGGAGGTTGCCGCCCTCGGCGAGGGGCCGATCCCCGATGCGCCCGAACTGATCCTTCGCGCGGTCAAGCGCTTCGAACGCTACGCGGCGGCCCGTGACATCCGCATTCCCGGGGTTTGGCCACTGCTCGAACAGACCCGCGATCCCGGCCGCGTCGCCGACATCATTGCAACGCGGCTGCGATTGCCGATGGGCGACAAGCAGAGCCTGCTGGCAACGATCGATCCTGTGGCGCGGCTGAAGCAAGTCGATGCGTTCATGGACTTTGGACGCCCATTGTCGCCGGCGCTCCAGGCAACGAAGCTCCGCGCGGTCGGCAGTGCCACGGAAAGGCACCATCAATACGCCACGCTGGAGCATCTCCTGCTCGCACTGCTCGACGATGCCGATGCCTGCGCCGTGATGCAGGCGTGCAACGCAGACCTCGACGCCATGAGAGCGAGCCTCAAGGCCTATGTCGATCGCGGGCTCAACAACATCGTCGCCCAGGATGGCGCGGAGGCCAAACCCACCGCCGCATTCGAACGCGCAGAACAGCGCGCGGAAATCCATGCGCATGAGCTGGGACGCGCCGCGGTGACCGGCGCGAATATGCTGATCGGTATATTTCCGGAGACGCGAAGCCCTGCAGCGCAGTTGCTCGCCGAGCATGGGGTCCTACGCGCCCGTGTGGTCGAGCTCGTCGCTCGCAACGCAAGCAAGACCTGAGGCGCGGTCTGGCGCCACAACGTTCGGGACTTTCGCACTCGCAAGACTGCCGCAGCCGGACCTGGCGCTCAGGTCCGGCTGTTTCGTCTACGGCTGGCACTATCCTTCGCTATCCTTGGCTATCCTTGGCTATCCTTGCCGGTCAGCTCCGCGAGCGCGCGGCGCGCGACGATACCGAGTTCTCCGAGTGTCGAATGCCCGGCTTCTGCCGCCTTGATCAAGCGCTCGGCAATGAACCTGCGGCTGTCGTGGTCGCCGCCATGCGGCAATTGACGGCAGGTTTCCTCCAGCACCACGTCCATGTTCGCCTTGGTTCGCTCGCTCAGCTTCTTCATGGCGTTTGTTGGTCAGAGTCTCGGCACGGAACTCAGCATACTCGGAACAACAGCGTGATTGCCTCGAAAAATCAAGCGCTCACCGCCGTTGCTGCAGCGCATCGCGCCGCTCGCTACCCAAGATTGAATTTGCGTTGATGACAAACCACCGCTGCGGCGATAGCCTGTCGACAAAGCAAAATGCTCGGGAGGATAATCGCATGGCTGAGGCAATGGTTGCAGCACGTGCTTCGGAGGCCACCGGGAAAGCCCAACACGTGGACGTCGCCGTGGTCGGCGCAGGCTTTGCCGGTCTCTATCTTCTTTACCGGCTGCGCAAGGCGGGCTTGACGAGCGTCGCGCTGGAAGAGGCCGACGATGTCGGTGGCACCTGGTACTGGAATCGCTATCCCGGCGCACGTTGCGACATTCAGACCATCGACTACAGCTACACGTTCGATCCGGATCTCGAGACCGCCTGGACCTGGTCGGAGAAATACGCAACCCAGCCCGAAATCCTGCGCTATCTCGGCTTCGTCGCCGATCGTTACGATCTCCGGCGCGACATCCGCTTCAAGACCAAGGTCATTGAAGCACAGTGGGACGAGGCCGCTGGGCGCTGGCAGCTCACGACCAGCAACGGCCCGGCCGTCTCCTGCCGCCACTACATCATGGCGACGGGTTGTCTCTCCGCGCCAAAGCCGCCTGAAATCGACGGCGTCAAGGATTTCAAGGGCGAAATCTATTTCACCGGGCGCTGGCCGCATGACGGCGTCGATCTCTCAGGCAAGCGCGTCGCCGTGGTCGGCACGGGCTCCTCAGGCATCCAGTTGATTCCGCTGGTCGCCGAGCAGGCAGCACAGCTCACCATATTCCAGCGCACGCCGGGCTTTGCGCTGCCCGCCCACAACGGTCCTACACCGGCAGACCGCCTCGGCTTGCTGCAAGGCGACCGTACCGCCTATCGCGAGCAGGCGCGCTGGTCGATGACGGGCGTGCCTTATCCGCAACAGACGTCGGTGAGCTGGCAGCTCAGCGATGCCGAGCGACGCGCGCGGTTCGAGGAAGCATGGGGCAAGGGCGATCTCGTTTACATCCTCACGCAACTCTGGGCCGACCAGGGTGTCGACGTCGAGGGCAATACGCTGATCGGCGACTTCATCCGCGAAAAGATCCGCAACGTCGTGAAGGATCCCGAAACCGCCGTAGCCCTGATGCCGCACGACCATCCGTTCGGCGCCAAGCGGCCCTGCCTCGATACCAACTATTATGCGACCTACAACCGACCGAACGTAACGCTTGTGAATCTGCGACAGGAACCGATCAAGGCGATCACCGCCGACAGCATCACCACCGACAAGCGCAGCTTCGAGGAGGATGTCATCGTGTTCGCGACTGGCTTCGATGCCATGACCGGCGCGATCCGGGCCGTGCATCCGATCACCGGCCGCGGCGGCAAATCGCTGTCCGACGTCTGGGCGGACGGGCCGCAGACCTATCTTGGCCTGACGGTCGCCGGCTTCCCTAACTTCTTCATGATTACGGGACCGGGCAGCCCGTCGGTGCTGTCGAACATGGCGGTATCGATCGAGCAGCATGTCGATTGGGTGGTCGAGCGCCTGGCCGCGCTTCGCGACGCCGGCTTCACCACCATCGAGGCGACCGAGAGGGCGCAGGCCGGCTGGGGTCAGCACATGGCCGACTGCTCGATGCTGACGCTGCATCGGCTCGCCAACACCTGGTACACGGGCGCCAACGTTCCCGGCAAGGTGCAGGGCCTGATGCCCTATAACGGCGGCGTCGGCCCCTATCGCAGCATCTGCGACGAGATCGTTGCTCGCGGCATGCTCGGCTTCAGCCTCGCCGGCCCGAATGTCGCCGCGCAATGCAATGACGGCGAGATCGTGCGCCTGCAGCCGGACGTTCGCATCGTGCTCGGCATGCTGACGCAGCTCAACCTGCCGCCGATCGAATCGATGGGCGCACTGGGTGCACGCGCCTTCGTCAACGAGTTCAACAAGGCCCGCCCCGCAGGCCGGCCTGTCGCCGAGGTCCTCGATGGCACGCTGGAAGGCGCTGACGTTCCGCTGCCCTATCGCCTTTATCGGCCGGCGACGCCGGGACCACACCAGATCGTGGTCTATTTCCACGGTGGCGGCTGGGTGCTCGGCGACCAGCAGTCCGACGATCCGTTCTGCCGCGACATGTGCCGGCGAACAGATATGATCTTCGTCAGCGTCGGTTATCGGCATGCGCCGGAGCACCGTTTCCCGGCGGCAGCCGAGGACGGCTATGCGGCGACGCGCTGGGTCGCCGCGCATGCGGCCGAGCTCGGCGGCACGCCTGGCCCGGTTCTGGTCGCAGGCTGGAGTGCCGGCGGCAATATCGCCGCCGTCACCTGCCAGCTCGCGCGCGATCGTGGAGGCCCGCAGATCTCCGGCCAGCTTCTGGTGTGCCCGGTCACCGACTGCACGTTCGACCGTCCGTCCTATGAGGAGAATGCGGTCGGCTACTTCTTAACGCGTTCGCTGATGCACTGGTTCTGGGACATCTACTGCTCGCCCGCCGAGCGCACCGATCCGCGCGTCTCGCCGCTGCGCGGCGAGGTCTCCGGCCTGCCGCCGGCATTCGTGGTGACCTGCGAGTTCGATCCTTTGCGCGACGAAGGCATCGCCTATGCGGACGCGCTCGCAGCCGCGGGCGTTCCGGTCGAGCAGTTGAAGGCGCGTGGCCATTTCCATTCATCCTTCACCATGGTCGACGTGGTGATCACTGGCGTCAGTGGACGGGTGCAGATGGCGGACGCCTTGCGCCGCTTTGCGGGCCTCCCGCCGGCGGCACGGCGCGACGATGACGCGAGCCGCGGTCACGCGCCGCCCGCGCATAAGATCGCGGCCGCCGCGAGCTAATGGCCGTATCGCGGCTTTGGTGACGTGATCTGTGGCCCTCGACCGGTCAGCAGGATGCGTCAAAATGGTTTCGTCGACGGGGAACGAATCCTGGCCGCGGGCGTTGAGCGCGTGGCATTGAGATGCAGCGATAGGTGTGGGCCCCGGCACGCGACCATGCGTGCCGGGGTTCTTTTTGCGTAAGCGCACAGCAGGGGCAGATGTCTTCCGAGTCCAAGGTGAACTTCGGCGCAACTGCGCGCTTGCGCAAATGGCCCTCGCTCGGAAACCAGCGGCGCGAGGACCGGGAGACCTATCTCGTGCTCGAAGATACGCTGGACCGATGCATCACGGCCTTCATGGACAAGCCGCTGGCAACCCGGCACCTCTATGAGATCCATACATCGCCACAACCGCCGCTGGTGACGGCGACTCTCTCGCCCGAGCACATCGCCGAGCTGTCCCGGTTGCGGGAGTTTCTCTGACGCCGCGCGACGACGAATGACATCGCGAGGAACATTCTTCTGCACTTTCCCGTTGGTGATGAGAACCAAGGCGTGAGTGCCCACGATGCTCGAAGCCGTCCCGTTATCCCCCGATGTACCCTATGGCGCGGATCAAACGCTATTCGTCGTGATCGACCGGATCAGCGGTGCAAGGGAAATCCGCATCGAGCGCACGGATCTCGACCAGGCCATCGGCGAGTTCATCGCCGGCTGCTTCAGCGATCCCGTGCGGGTGATTTCGTTCAATACGCTCGAGCACTGGATCAAGGACATCTCGGCCGACGTCGCCCTCGAAATCCAGTCCCGCTGCGACATCGATGGCACCGACCTGCCCGACCATCTCCGGGATTTCGTCGAGAGCAATATCTGCGCGAGCGCCTGTACCCCGCCCGGCCTGCACGCGGCACTTCGCGCGCGGATTGCGGCACACTAGATCGCTTACGGTGTTGGAAGTGATCAGGCCTGCCGCCGCCTGCCAGCCATCACCTCGATCTCGCGGCGACGATCGCCAGCGAAGGACAACAGCTTTTCGACGGTGAGCGTATCCGTGATCCGTTTCGCCAGCCGCTCGGCACGCGCAGCCTGGTCCTCAAGATACTGGATCGTGTTCACGCGCCCTCCCCGAACCGTCGAAATCGTCTAGCCCGCCATCTTGCTTCGGCGGAGACTAACAGCCGGTTAAGCGCGGTATGCGGGTGCGACCGCAGAGCGGGACTCCCGCGACGCGGTTACTGCACCACGTCGAGCTTCACGTTGGCCACGCCCTTGTTGACCATCCCGAGCGCCTCGGCGGCCGAATAGGAGACGTCGACGACGCGCCCGTGGACATAGGGTCCGCGATCATTGACGCGAACCGTCACCGAGCGGCCGGTAGAGACGTTGGTCACGCGCAGGCGCGTGCCGAACGGCAGCGTCGGATGGGCGGCGGTGAGTTCGTGCTTGTCGAACTTCTCCCCGCTCGCGGTCTCCTGGTCATCCGAGTAGAAGCTTGCGACACCCTGCGAGGCCGTCCGGGTCTCGACCGCGCGTGTTGGCGCATGATGCCGCGGCCGGGCGTAGACGCCTGCGAACCTGCGGGTCTCGTGACGGCGCTCGGTCATGGCCTGCCGGCTTGACGTTGCGAATTCGGCTTTCTGCCGCGCCACCGGGGACTGCGCACAGGCAGCGAGCGATGCGGCGCCGATAACAGCGAGGACAAGTCGAGCAGCCTGCCCGCGCGGGGAACCTTGGCTTACGCCGTTCTGGTGAACGGTTCCGGCACATTCGAAGCGAGACATGATTACGTCCCTCCGATCGGCCTCTACTCCGTCGGTCAATGGAGGCAGAACCTTGTCGGAAAAAAAGCCAGCCTGCGGCTGGATGCAGTTTCAGCCGAGCTGTTGCGATTCCATCACAGCTCGTCTCGCGTCGCGAATCGAGACACAGCGCGTCCAATCGGCCGCATCAACCGTGGATCTCTCGCCAGAAAACGGAATGCGCTTCGCGCGCCGCGCTCTCCGTGAGAAGCCGCGCGAGCTCACGCCAATAGAGCTTGCGCCATCGCCGTTGCAGGCCGGCCAGAAACTCGATCTCTCGCTGGGTCAAAAAGCACATGACGACCCCAATCGCGATTCCGCAACTCGCGCGTTTCGCCTCATCCGCTACCAACAAGTCCACTCATCGGCGTGACATCGGCGCTGTCGGGGAACACGGTGCTGGCAAGCACGGTGTCCTCGACACGCAGATGATCGCGCAGCAGCCCCTTCAGCACGGCGCGCAGATCCGTCGTCGGCTCCAGGTCGCGATCCTCGAACAGCTGTGCCGGCTTCAATCCCGGCCAGTCAGCGATCACGCGGCCGCCCTTCAATGCACCGCCGGTGAGGAATGCGACCGTGCCGGTGCCATGGTCCGTGCCCTCCGTGCCGTTGATCCGCGCGGTACGCCCGAACTCGGTGACGACGGCGACGACGGTGTCGTGCCAGGCCTCGCCCATGTTGGTTTCGATCGAGGCGAGCGCGCCGTCGAGCGCACCGAGCAGGTTGAAGAGCTGACCCGAGGCAGCGCCCTCGGCGATATGCGTATCCCATCCGACAAAACCCATGGCACCAACGCGCGGGCCGTCGTGTTTTGCGAGATACCGCGCCGCGGTGCCGGCGGCTTCCGCAAAATAGGCGCGCACGCGCGCAATCCCGGGCGGCACCAGTGTCGGATCCTCCGACATCGGATCGCCCATCCCCGCGGTGCCGCCGAGCGAAGCGAGCTTCATCCGCGCCTGGAGCACGGCGGCAAGCTTCGGATCGGTGTGCTGATAGAGATCAAGCAGGCGGTTCTGCGTGTCCTCGCTCGCCGACAGAAGCTTTTGCGGCACCCATGACATCACCGGCGCCGAGCCGCGCACCACGAGCGGCGTCACCGCACCGACGCCGAGCGCCCGGCTGCCGCGTGGATCGACGCGACCGCCCGATTCCAGCGCGACGAGCGCGCGATTGAGCCAGCCGGAGCCGATCGCGCCGGGCTTTGCGATCCCGCTCTCGAGCACGTCCTGGCCGTCGAAATGCGAGCGCTCGCGATAGGGCGTCGCCGTGGCATGCACGATCAGCGCCTGCTGGCTCTTGTACAGCCGATGCAGATTCGGCATCGCCGGATTGAGCGCGAAGAAGGAATCGAGCGGCAGCGCCGGCGTCTTGCCGTCGAGTACCAGTGCGCGCTCGCCGCGCAAGGAGATCCAGTCGAGATCGCCGACCGGCGCGACCGCGCCGAGGCCGTCGAGCGCGCCCCTCAGGATGATGACGAGCAGGCGCGGATCGCGCCCTTCGGCGCGCGCGAGCTTCGGCATCTGGCTCCACGCAAACAGCGCGCCCGAGCCGATCAGCAGTTCACGCCGTGTCGGCAGGTGGTTGGCGAAGCTCATGCTCACCTCCTCTGGAAGTCTGCCGACATGAACAGGAGCGCGAGCGCCTGCTGCCGGCTTTCGGCGCGATTGACCGCCTGTTTCACCTCGGACGACACCTGCGATGCGTAGACGGTCTCGATGATCTCCTGCGGGTCGGCCTGGCCGGCCATCCGCTCGGCAAAATAGTTGGCGACGTCGAGCCGCCGGCCCACGCCGTCGATCCAGCTCGCCTCGTCATCCGGATAGCCCATCGGCGCCGATGGCCGCCACAGTGCCTCGCCGAGCAGTTCCTGTCCTCCCGTGAAGCGCGTCGGATCGGCCTGCGTGATGCCGGTCGCGCGCACCATACCGACGACCCATTCGCCGGGACGCTTGAGCTTGGACGGCGGCTCGCTCCAGGCCTCGGGCGAAGACACCATCGTCTTCGCGATCTCCTTGAGGTCGCCATCGGTCTCGCGAAATGTCTTCGCCATCTGCTCGACGAGCGATGGTGGTGGTGTCTCGGCAACGAAGTGGCGCGCGAGCTTGGTCGCGACGTGTGTCGCCGTCGCAGGATGGGCCGCGAGGTCGCGCAGCACGGCGCGTCCCTGCTCCACCCCGTCCTGGTCGTAGAGCTTGCCGAGCACCGTCTGCCCGCCAGGCTCATGGAGCCGCGGGTTGAAGGTGAACTCTCCGCCCCGCTCGGGATCGTTGCCGGGTGGAATCAGAGTCCAGCCTGTCAGAACGTTGGCGAAGCTGATGACATCATCCTGCGTGTAGCCGCTGCGCACACCGAGCGTGTGCAGCTCCATGATCTCGCGCGCAAAATTCTCGTTCAGGCCACGGCTGCGGTTGATGCCGGCGATCGAGTTCGCGCCCATCGAGCCGAGATTGTCGAGATAGAACAGCATGGCCGGATGGCCTTCGGCAGCATGCAGGAGATCGTTGAAGTGGCCCAGCACGTGCGGGCGGATGGCCTCGCGCTCATAGGCACCCGACATGCTCTGGATCTTGTTTGCGGAGATGCAGAAGTGGTTGGACCAGAACCACACCAGCCGCTCGGCAAAGCCGATTTCCGCAGCCAGCGCCGCCTCCGTGCGCACCTTTGCTTCCTCGAGATAGATCGGCCGTCCCGGATCGGGAACGGTGTCGGCGGCCTTCTTGGCTGCCATCTCGGTAGCTTCCGCGCCCTGACCCTGCGCTCGAGTCTGTCCTGGCTTCTGCGTTTGGTTGTTTCCTTGGCTCGTGTCCTGCCCCTCCGCCATGACGGGAGCCGCGGCCATCTGCTGCTTCTTGGCTTCCTGCTTGGCCCGCGCCGCACGCTTGGCGTTGGCGTCCGCGACGGTGCGGTAGGCCTTGGCGCTGGAGGGTAGGCTCGCGGCGGCTGCCAGCAGCAGCGGCCGGTCGAGCTCGGCGATCAGTGCTGCGCGTGGGTCGGCCTCGATCGCGGCAATCGACCCCGGTCGCGGCCCCATGCCGAAACGATGGAGCGCCAGCGCGGCTTCAGCCTTTGCAGAATTGCTCATGGCGGATGCCCGATATGTCAGTCAACCGAACCATTGTGCCAAGGCTCAGCGACCATGACGCTCTGTAATGTTACAGATCGTAGCACTTGCGCTTAACGGCTGCAAGCTCCGATTGAGCGGTCCGCGACGTGTGCTCATCAACCTCGCGCCGCAAATCAAGGCCTTCAGCCGGAAGGCGAAATCGCCTGCACGACATCCTTGAAAACGCCAAGCTGCAATTGAAACGCTTGCGGGCTGTAGTCCTGGTAGTATCCCGCAGTCACCACGACGACGAGATCGAGCTCCGGGACGATGCGGATCGACTGCCCGCCTCGACCGAGCGCGCCAACCCAGTGGACGTCACGCCCATTGATCTGGGAGCGACCTAGCCACCAGAGATAGCCGTAGAAGTAGGGGCCCGTGGCAGCTGCGGTGTCATCGAGGCGTCGATCCATGCCTTCGAAACGATCTGGCGACCGTTCCACCGGCCGCCCGCGAGAACGAGCTGGCCGATTTTTGCCATATCGCGCGGCCGCAAACGCAATCCCCCTCCAGCATCGCTATCGCCCTTGACCCGAGTCCACTCGACGTGGGTGATGCCCATCGGCTCGAACAAAGCCTCACGCGCAAACTCGTCGAGGGGGCGTCCGGTGGCCTTGCGCATGATGGCCGACAGGAGCGTAAGCGCGCCGGTGTTGTAGAAGAATTGTTGTCCTGGCAGAGCCGTCGCCGGAAGACCGAGGACGTAGCGACAAGGATCCGGCGCCGTATGCATGCGCACCTCGTCGTTGTCGTTCTCGTTGCTTGGGATCGCTTCCACCCACTTCAGACCCAAGGACATGGTGAGCAGGTGCGATAGCCGGATGCCTTCCTTTTCGGGGGTACGCAAATCGGCCAACTCGGGAAAGAAACTGAAGATGGGCTCATTGAGGCCGCCGATGATCCCGCGATCGATTGCGATCCCGACGGCGAGTGATGCGATACTCTTTGAAACCGATTTCACGTTGTGCAGTGTATCGGCATCGAAGGCGAGGTTTTCCACCCGGCGGCCGTTGATTTCGTCGGTACCCTTGAAGTACCGCTCGAACACCAGCCTGCCACCGTGTGCGACCACCACCGAATGGATGTTCGCAGCGCTTGCCGTGAGCCTTTCGGTCATCCTGCCCAGTGCAGCGCGGTCGACGAGCTTATCCTCATTAGCGGAGGCTATGGGCCAGCCGTCGCCTCGCGCGGCCGGAACACCGGAGTCGTCGGGTGGCTCCGGATACACCGGCAACGTGGTGAGCGGCACCAGTGCAGCTCCACCGAGAAGCGAAACAAACTGGCGCCGTCTCATTTGATGCTCTCGTTCGCGCTCTTTGCTGCCACCCAGGTGGCATCCGTGCGTTGCTAGAAATTCGGCCCCAGCGCAATTTTCGTGATGGTGCCGTTCTTGACTCCGATCCGCCATTCCGCCGAGCCGTTGGCGAACTGCGCGATGTAGATGTCGCTGTCGAGCGCGGTGACGCCGCGGAACGACATCGCGCGCAATGCGCCGAGCCGGGTCAGGATGGCCTGGTCGAACGGAAGCTGCTGACGAGTCTGCTCGGCGACCTCCGTGGTCATGTGGTCATAGTCCGGACTGCCCTTACCGACGCTCTCGATGTACTGCCGCAGCATCTCCTCGCCGTTGGCGATCGGCATGTTCCGACGCGCCACACGCCCGAGCCGCGCACCGGGATGCGGCGCGTCGACGTTGTAGAAGCGCGTCTGCCGTCCCGGCAGCAGGATCTCGCGGCATTGTCCCGACCGGTCGGCGATCACCCAGGGACTGTTGACCGTGGTGAGGAAGGACGACGTCATGCTGTTGCCGATGGTTGTCTGCACGCGCCGATTGCCGTCCGCATCCAGGTTGAAGAGCTGAATGTCGTCGCCGGTGTCGTTGTAGAACATGATCCTGATCGGCGAGGTGCCGGCCTGGCCGCGAACCGCGGCTTGTTCCGAACAGGCGACGATGCCGCCGAGTTCGTCGTTGCCGTCGGGCCGGAAGATCACGTCATCGGCCTTGCCGTCCGGGTCGATCAGCAGGCGGAACTCGGCGGTGCCATTCTCGAATTTCGCGCCATAGATGTCGTAGCCGCCGGGGCCGACACCGCGGAAGAAGATCGATTCCACCGGCCCCAGAGCCAGAAACGTCGCGTGCAATTCACCGACCTGACGATGGATCTTGGCGGCCAGCGGCGCACTCATGGCGTCGTAGTTCGGCGTGCCGCGACGCATGTCGTCGATCCCGCGGAGGATCATCTCCTTGCTGCCCGGCGCCGGGACCTGGTCCCTGAACCGCTCGGGAACTTCTGCGATCCGCCGCACGAAGTCGGCCTCGATGCTGCCCGCGACGGCCGCATCGATGCGCCCCGCCAAGCGCGGGCCTGATGCCGCGCTGTGCAGGAGGACGCGCGCCACCCGGGCCTGGTCGTCGCGCAGGAAGACCACGAGATCGTCCCCCTTGATCGAGAACGCGTCGGCCCCTTCGGCCATCAAGGCAAAGGCAGGACGGCCGGTCTCGTGCGCCAGCAGCCGATTGCCGTCGCGCCTGACGGTGAGCACACGGTTGGGTGCGACCTTGTACCAGCCGGCATACTGATCGAGCGAGGCTGCATCGGCGGCAGGAGCCGGCATCTCTGCGAGGCGTGTGGCGCGGACGTCGCGACCGTTCACCCGCATCATCAACTCCGAAGACCGGCGCTCCGCATCGACCGGGAACGTAATGTTGCCGAACGAGGCAACATAGGACGCCATGCCATCCTGCACCGTCAGTCGCAGCTTGCGCTGCCCGGTCCACTGCCCGAACAATTCATCGCCGTCCCGGAAGATGGCGAACACCGACGTCGGGCCAAGCGCGTAGAAATTGACGAACGCGCGGTAGTGCTGACCGCTGCCCGTCTCGCCGGCATCCTCCACGGTCGGGCTCGCTTCCGGCGTGCGATAGGCGATCATGCCGGTCGAGACGATCACGGCGGGCACGATCATGGCCGCGATCCAGATTCGCTTGCGCCAGCCGACTGCGGCGGGCATCGCCGCCGCCGCAATGATGCGCTCGACGCGGGCGCGCACCGTCGATGCCCGCGCCATCGCGAGCTCCATCGGACGCGGCTTCACCGAGGTCGCGACGTCGAGCAGGATCTCCGCGTAGGACAGCCTGTCCTCGATCGCCTCGATCGCCTGGACATCGCTGATGATCTCGGCAAGCTCCGCCAGATGCGCGAGCTGCCACCACGAGAACGGGCTGAACCAGAACACGGCGCGATTGAGCGAGGCGAGCAGCAGGACGTAGAAGTCGCGGTTGGCGACATGCGCGCCCTCATGGGCGAGCACCGCGAGCCGCTTGCGCGCATCCCAATCAAGAAACTGCGGCGGCACGAGAATGGTCGACCCGAAGGTGACGGGACCGCCGACGTCGCAGCTGATGCGCACCTCGGCGTTGACCACCCGGGGGCCGCCCATCGGCTTTGCGGCCCGCGCCAGACGAAAGGTCAACCAGAGGCCGACGAGGAGCCGCAGCAAAAGCAAGCCGGCGACGCCGGCATAGGTCATCGTGGCGATGGCCCACCAGTTGATCGGCGCCGCGCTCTTCGCCAGCGGCGCCAGGGCTGCGCCGTGCGCGGCGGACGGCAAGGACTCGGCCATCGGCGCTTCGGCCGGCCAGACATCGTCCGGCGCTGCCACCGGCAACGCCAGGCGGGTGACGGTGAGCGTCGGCCAGTGCATCACGAACGGCATCGCGAGCGAGGCCAGCAGCACGACGACCCACGCCGTCATATGCACGTGCGGATTGCGCACGCGAAAGAGATAAAGACCAAACCAGACGACGCCTCCCAGTACAAAGGAGCGCAGCGCCGCCTCTGCCAGAGTTGCGATCATTCTTTCTTCACTCCCCTCACCTTTTTCGCTTTGGCCACCTGGTCAGCCAGCGTGCGCAACTGTTGCTGATCGAGCATCGCATTGTCGACCATGCCGACCAGCACCTCCTCGATCGAGCCGTTGCAGAACCAGTCGACGATGCGCTGGACCGCCTTGGCCGCGACGCGCGCGCGGGGCTCGACTGCCTGGTAGACGTAGGTCCGTCCGTCCACGGTGTGCCGCGCGTAACCTTTTTCTTCCAGCCGGCGCAGGACGGTGCGGACGGTCGATTCCTTGAGACGTCGCGGCAACCGTTCACGCACGACTTCGGCCGTCACCGGTCCGTGAGCCCAAACCAATTGCATGACCTCGCGCTCGAGGTCGCCCAGTTCGGGCAAACGATCGTCCATGGTGTCTGACCTTGCGGCTGAAGATTTCTTGTAACGTTACAGATCGTCGCATATACTGACGCGCAGCGCAACGGCGTTTCCACCTCAGATGGAGCCGTGGTGCTGACCGATCCCCGCGGGGCGAAACCCCTCAGTAATGCGGCTCGTACATCTGCGACCGGACGAGGGCCATCACGTCGTTGGGCGCGGGCCCTTCCGCAAGGCCGCGCTGATAGGCCACTTGCGCGACCGCGGCGGCGATCCGGGCGGAGACTTCGCGGATGCGGGGCAGCGCCGGATAGAGGCTGCCCTGGTCGAGATCGTCCTTGCCGACACAATCGGCGAGCGAATGCGCGGCGGCCATGAACATCTCGTCGGTCACGAGGCGTGAAGCGCTGGCGATCACGCCGAGGCCAACGCCCGGGAAGATGTAGGAGTTGTTGCCCTGGCGCGGGACGAAGGTCCTGCCGTTGAGCGTCACCGGGTCATAGGGACTGCCGCAGGCGAACAGCGCGCGGCCCTCGGTGTAGCGATAGGCGTCCTCGGCCGAGCACTCCGCCTTCGAGGTCGGATTGGAGAGCGCGAACACGATCGGATGCGCGTTGAGCTTCGCCATCGCCTTGAGGACGTCCGGCGTGAATGCGCCACCGACTGCCGCGACGCCGATGATCGCGGTCGGCTTCAGCGTTTCGATCGCAGCGGGGAAGTCGGCGATCTGCCCATGGTCATGGGCGTAGCGCAGCTTGTGACCGGACAGGCCGGCCCGTCCCTTGACGACGAGGCCGCGGGAATCCACCAGCCAGTTACGGCTGAGTGCTTCGGCTTCGGAGGCGCCCTCCGCCATCATTGCGGAGACCACGAGATCGGCGATGCCGGTCGCCGCCTCGCCAGCACCCAGAAACAGGATGCGTTGATCCCTGAGCTTGCCGCCGCTGACGCGCAGTGCCGAGAACAAGCCGGCAAGCGCGACCGCCGCCGTGCCCTGGATGTCGTCGTTGAAGACGCAGGCTTCGTCCCGGTATCTGTGCAGAAGCTTGAACGCGGAGTGGTTGGCAAAATCCTCGAACTGGATCAGCACACCCGGAAACGTCTTGCGCGCGGCCTGCATGAACTCGTCGACGAAACTATCATAGGCTTCGCCCGTCAGGCGCCGTTCGCGCAAACCGAGATAATAGGGATCGTGCAGCAGCTCCTCATTATTGGTGCCGACGTCGAGCACGATCGGCAGGCACTGCTCCGGATGCACACCGGCACAGGCCGAATAGAGCGAGAGCTTGCCGACCGGAATGCCCATGCCATTTGCACCGAGATCACCGAGACCGAGAATCCGTTCACCATCGGTCACAACGATCAGCTTCGCCGGATAGGGCCAGTTCTGCAAAATTTCGGCAATCTGACCGCGGTCGCGCGAGGAGATGAACATGCCGCGCGGACGCTGAAAGATCAGGCCGAATTTCTGGCAGGCGAGGCCGACCGTCGGGGTGTAGATCAGCGGCTGGATCTCATCGATGTTGTCGCAGACGACGCGAAAGAACAGCGCCTCGTTGCGATCGTGCAACGAGTTCAACGCAACATACTTCTCGAGGTCGCTCGGCAGATTGCGCAGATTGATCAGGACACGCTCCGCCTGGTCCTGCATCGTCAGCACGCACGCCGGCAACAGGCCGCGCAAGCCGAACGCGGCCCGCTCCTGCTCGGTGAAGGCGGTGCCCTTGTTGAGCAAGGGATCGCGAAGCAGAGTCATGCCACGCGGCGAGTTGGAAGGCGTTGAGTGGGTGCCGACCCGGTCAGGTCTATTCACGAATTCCCCCGAGAGTTTCTTATGAGAGAACGAACATTGTCGGCCACCCCTTGATTGAGATCAAGGACGTTGCAGGTCAAGACCCAATTGTGATCTCGCACCGCAGCGACGCGCGAGTGACGAAGAATGATGCAGTCGGCTGCCGCGCAGCGCCGGCCGCAAAGGTTAATGCTGCGCCTATTCCGCCTTGATGTCGGCGATCTTCACGATGCGCCACCACTTGTCGATCTCGGCTCTCTGGAACGCTGCGAGTGCAGCCGGAGCCTGCTGCTCGCGTGGCGGGATCTCCTGACCGAGCTCTGCAAAGCGCTGACGGACCGTGGGATCGGCGAGCGCGGCGACGATTGCGGCGTTGAGCCGCTCGACGACCTCCCTGGACGTGTCCTTCGGCGCCCAGAAACCGTGCCAGTAGGAAATGTAGAGACCGGGGAGTCCTGCTTCGTCGACCGTCGGAATATCAGGCGCAGAGGCAAGTCGCGTCGGCGAAGTCACTGCAAACGCCTTGATCGCGCCGTTCTTGATCTGCGGCAGCGAATTCGACGCCTGATCGAACATCAGGTCGATCTGGCCGGCCACGAGGTCGATCATGGCCGGCCCCGCGCCCCGATAGGGCACGAACTGGAATTCGGTACCGGTTCTGGTCTTGAAGAACACGCCGGCGACGTGCGCGCCGGAGCCGGCGCCGGCCGTCCCGGCCGACGCCTTGTTCGGATTGTCCTTCAGCCAGGCGATCAGCTCCTTGAGATTACTGGCTGCCAGAGTCTTCCTGCCAACGATGAGCTGGGGCCCGCTGGCAACCAGAGCGATCGGTTCGAAATCGGCAAGCACGTCGTAACTGAGCTTGTAGACCGCGCCGTTCAGCACGTGCGTACCCCAATGACCGATAGTGATCGTGGTGCCGTCAGGGGTTGCCCGCGCCACGCGCGCGCCTGCGATGCTGCCGGACGCACCGACCACATTCTCCACCACGATGGTTGCATGAAGATCGGCCGCCATCCGCTCGGCGAGAATCCGCGCCAGCGTGTCGGTCGGCCCACCCGCCGCAAACGGCACCACCAGCGTAATGGGCCGTGACGGGAATGGCTGCGTCGTCCCTGGTGCGGCGAACGCAACAAGTCCGATCAGTGTGCAAATCGCAGTGACGGAGCCGCGCAATCCCGCCGACAATGCACCCATCGTTCCCGGTCTCCCGCTTCCGCCCGCCGTTGACCGGCGACATGTTTGTGGGGAGGAGTGAACGACGTCGCCGTTCAGGAGGCAAGGACGAAGATCAGCCGGTCGCCCGCCGTAAGGTCAAGTTCGACGCCACGTCGGCCGGCCCGGCAAGCTGCATCAGGATGGTCTGTGCAGAGGACGCGATCTCGATTCCGTTTTCCTGGAAGCGTAACTTCATGCGGCGATTGAACTCGCGCTGAACTGGCCAACGGCCACTGTCGGTGCAACGGATCTGGCCGACGATCGACACCATCGAACCGTCCACCTTGTCAATGCCCCAGAGCTCGAGATCGCCGCGGATCGCGGCGCGAAATTCGGGCTCCCGACGCATTTCATCGACAATGTCCTTGAGGATCTGTCCGGCGCGATCGGTATCCTCCTTGTAGGCGACATTGACGCTGACGGATGCATTGCCCGCGCCACGGCTTGAATTGGTAATGGTGGTCACCGCGCTGAATGGCACGATGTGCAGGGATCCGTCGCCGGCGCGCAGGCGAAGGGTGCGGATCGAGACGTTTTCGACCACGCCAGTCAGCCCGGAGACGCTGACGGTGTCGCCGACCTGGACCGTATTCTCGAGCAGGAGAAACAGGCCGGTAATGAGATCCTGCACCAGCTTTTGCGAGCCGAAGCCGATGGCGATGCCGACGATGCCTGCCCCCGCCAGGAGCGGCGCGACATTGACGCCGAGTTCGCTCAGCGCAGTGAGACCGACGACGGTGGCAATCAAGCATAGCAATGCCGTCCGCAGCATCGGTTGAAACGTGCGCAGACGCGCCGCGCGCGCATAATGGCCCTCGCGCGACAAGGCGTTGATCTGTCGGTCCATCAGCGCGTTGCTGGCCTCCCATATCGCGGCCGCGATTGCGGCGGCAACGCCGATGGTCGCGACCGCAGACAAGAGCCTGCTGCCGATCTGACCGCCATAGAACCAGACGATGGCATCCACGCCCCAGACCTCCAGTACGGCTACGAGGCCGATAAAGGCGATGACGCTCGAGACGATCTTGCGCAGCAACGGCAGATAGCGGTTGGCGCGGATCTCGAGGCCGGGAAAGCGCTGGAGGATCTCCGGATTGATGCGGAAGCCGCGGTCGATCAGGCTCAGCGTCACCATGATGGCGACGCGCGTGATCAACGCAACCACGATGGTGCCGACAAAATATTGGAGCAGCAGCGAATAGCCGTTTTGAATGTTGAGCGCCCAGACGGCCCATAGCGCGAGATCGAGCGCGATCGCAAGGTAATGCCAGAAGCTGGCAACGCGATTACGTACCCTTGCCGCAAGGCCGTGCCGGCCGGCCGGCGCGCGAATGGCCTCGGCAACCGGACGGCGGCATTGCAGGATGATGACCACGATGAAGAGATGCACGATCAGCATGACCATGCGCAGCAGGGCGGCATAGCCGGCCCGATGCAGCCCGAGTAGCAGCGCCACATTGGCAAAGGCAATGCCGGAGACGCCGACGCCGACGATGCGCCGCGCCCAGATCTCGATATAGGCTGCGGTCTCGGCGCGAACCGGGAAGAGGCCGAAGGGGCTCGCCAGCGCCCGGACCAGACAGATCAGTCCTCGCGAGAAGGCATAGGCATTGACGACGGCGAGGATGACGAGGCGGACGGTTGCCGGCTCGCCGATCTCGGTACCCAGCAATGTCGTGGCGATGCCGACAAAGACGAACACCGGAAGCAACTCGAGCACAAGGCGGCCGAGCACGAAGGGCAGACGGAGCAGGAGCTGCCATGCCTGGGCCAGACTGGCGCGGCGGCGATGCAGCTCAGGCTCGGCGGCCACGGACAATGGCGGTTCGATGATGGGGAGCGCCTGCGTGGGCACGTGCGGAGTCTGCGGCACGCGCGCCTCCAGGAATGCGACCGGACGCCTGATCAGGCGGAAAATCAGCCACTCGGCGCAGAAGGCGCAACCGAATACCAACGCCAGCTTCCACGCGATCTCGATCAGCAGATTGTAGGCGGCGGGGTCATTCGCGGTCCGCACGATCCAATAGTAGAACGACGGAAAATGCGTGAGTGTCCGCGCCACGTCGGCAACCTGACGCGAGATCTCGCCGATCTCTTCCGAGACCGTCAGCAGGAGCTGCGCGCCGAGACCGTCGGCTGACAGCGAAGCGGACGGCTTCTGCTCGGGCGCGGGTGCCGTGGCCTGCGGCTGATCCGATACACTGGCGATTGCGCGCAGCGTATCGATCATCCGGGCACGCTTCTGATCGTCCTGCAATGTGTCCAGCGCGCGCCGGGCCTGCTCAGGGGAGAGGGTCGCAGCATTGCCGGTCGCAGGCGGCGCCGGTTCGGCGCGAGCACCGGAAAGAGTTGAGATCGCGAGGAAGACGCAGGCAGCGAGAAGCGCCGAAGACAGTCTTTGCGACACGATGAGTCCCCAGAAATGGCTAAGGCGGTGTCAGAACCGGCACCGCCTTTGTGTACGAGTCATGTCGGATAATCGCTATTCGCTCTGGTGCTGTGTCGGAAGTTTGCCGTCGCGGCGACATTCTCTTGGCATTGCTGCGACGCATGACACACGCCGTCGACGCGTGCGCGACCGCGCCCCCGTCTCCAAAGCAACGTAGACCACTGTGATTTGCCCGGCACGTAAAACGTCCAGCGTTTCGCCCGGGAAAGGCCGCGCCCTCATCGCCGACAGAAGCTGGGGCATGCGCAAAAATACAGCGCCGGGCCGGTAAGGGGCCATGCCTCACTGATGCGGCCCACTTCACCTTGACCCGGCGTGCCGTTCGCGGATTTCGCCGCTATGCGATAGTCCGAACGAGCTCCATCGCACTTAACGCGGCTGGATTTGCGGAGGTGGTGTCATAGACCTCCCCTTGCTCATGACATGGACGTTACGCGTCGCGCTCGGCGACCATACGCATGCTCCTCCCGTGACATAGAACTGTCAAGCGGGAACGATGACGCAGTGGGCAAATGTGAAGTGATGGCGCGCACGTTCCATGATCGGAATAAACCGGTTCCACCGGCGTTTGTATCGACGAGAGCATCTTCCTCCTGCGCCGATATTTTCAGCCGGAAAAATCACAGATGAAAATCGTCCATCGCCTCGCCGTCATAGCCGCGATCTTCACCGGAATTGGCTCCGCATCCGCGCAAAATTCCCCGCAGGTCTCGACCAGGAAGGTCGAGGGCACCGAGAACGTCTACATCTTCCGCTACGGCGGTCACCAGTCGATGTTCGTTGTGACCCCGCAGGGCGTGATCGCCACCGATCCGATCTCGTATGAGCGTCCTGCAAAGCCCTATATCGACGCCATCAAGGCCGTCACCGACAAGCCAATCAAATACGTCATCTACAGCCATCATCACTACGACCACGCCGCGGGCGGCCAGGCGTTCAAGGACCTCGGCGCCACCTTCATCGCGCACCGGCGGCTGAAGGAGCGCTGGCTCGACTTGAAGAAGCAGAACGCGCTGCTAGCTGATGTCGTGATGCCTGATCAGGTCGTCGACGACAAGAAGACCATCAAGCTCGGCGGCACCACGCTGGAGCTGATCTATGTCGGCCGCAATCATTCGGACAATTCGCTGGTGATGCGGCTGCCGAAGGAGAAGCTGGTCTTCGTCGTCGACTTCGCGCCGATCGAATCAATCCAGTTCCGCAACATCCCCGACAACGCCTCGCCGCTGGAATATATCGCTTCGCTCAAGAAGCTCGCTTCGCTCGACTGGGAGCGGATGATCCCCGGGCATCCCAATGCCGGCGGACGCCTCGGCACCAAGAAGGACGTGCAGGACGACATCGCCTACATGGAAGATCTCTCCGCCGAGGTGAAGAAGGCTGCTGATGCCGGCAAATGCTTCGACACCGCGATGAAGGAGGTCAAGCTGCCGAAATACGAGAAGTGGGCAAACTACGAGAACGGCCTTGCCGCCAACGTCGAGCGCTTCTGCTACTGGTGGGGTCGCGGGTATTGACCGGGCCAACCTCTCGGCGATTCCCTGCGTTGGGGAAGGCTCAGAGAAACATCTCGGTCAGATCGACGGTCGAAGCATTGCCGATCTGACCGAAGTGCCTGTCGAGCCAGCCCCGCGCCGCGTCGCGGCCCTCGTCGCGCAAGCGGCACAGCAGGCTCCATTCCGGGTGGAATTGCGTCGCAGTCCCGAGCTGCGACATCAACTGATCGTTGCCGATCCAGTGCATGTACATGCGGCTATGCGTGTCCTTGTCGAGCTCCCCATTGTCGATCAGCTTCGTCGCAAAGGCGATCGCGCGCATCTCGCGCATCAATGACGAATTGAAGCTGATCTCGTTGATGCGGTGGAGCACGTCGGCGGCGCTCGCCGGCAGCTCGTCGCGCCGGATCGCGGTCACCTGTACGATGATGACGTCGTGGCTGCCCTTGCGATAGATCAGGGGAAAGATCGCAGGATTACCGAGATAGCCGCCGTCCCAATAATGCTCGCCATCGATCTCGACGGCCTGGAAATAGGGCGGCAGGCAGGCCGAGGCGAGCACGGCGTCCGCACTCAAGTGGGGCGGCTGGAACACCTTGATCTTGCCGGTGCGGATATTGGTGGCCGTGAGGAAGAGCTGGGGCGCATCCGCCGAGGAATTCAGCCGGTCGAAATCGACGACCCGCTGCAACAGCGCGCGCAACGGATTGAAATTGAAGGGGTTGAGAACGTTCGGCGGCACCGTGTGGGTCAGGGTATGGATGAAGGAGTGCACCGGATGATACTCCGGCGGCAGCTTGAGAGCCTGGATCCACTGGTTGAGCGGCGAGAACAGGTCGTACACCATGTCCATGCGCGAAACCTCGTACCAGAACCGATGCAGATTCTCGCGCGCGGCATCGGCACCGCCGAGCGCCATGCCCGAAGCCATCGCTACCGCATTCATTGCGCCGGCGCTGGTCGCGCTGATCGCCTCGATTGCGAGCCTTCCATCCTCCAGTACGAGGTCGAGCACGCCCCACACAAACGCGCCGTGCGCTCCGCCGCCCTGCAGCGCGAAGTTGACGTTTTTGACGTTCTTGCTGCCGTTGCCCCTCACCTTGCCCGCTTCCTCCCTACCTTCGCTTCACCCTCCAAGGCGTGCTGCACAGCCTTGAACTCCCGCAGCGAAGCCCTGTCGGCCCGAGGAAACTGCAGATCAAGTCGCTCGAGCGCTGCGACGATGACGGAGCCGATGACAACGCGCGCGAACCATTTGTGATCGGCGGGCACGACATACCAGGGTGCATGGGGTGTCGCGGTGTGCCGGACGATATCCTGATACACCGCCTGATAGCGCGGCCACAGCGCACGCTCCTTGATGTCGTCCATCGAGAACTTCCACTGCTTGGAGCGATCCTCCAGCCGGTCGAGGAAGCGCTGGCGCTGCTCCTCCCTGGACAGGTTGAGGAAGAATTTCAGCACGACAGTGCCATTGCGCACGAGGTAGCGCTCGAAGCCGGAGATGTCCTCGAACCGCTCGCGCCAGATGTTCTTGGTGACGAGCCCGGGCGGCAGCTTCTCCTTGGCAAGAACCTCCGGATGAACGCGCGTCACCAGGCATTCCTCGTAATGGGAGCGATTGAATATTCCGATCAGGCCGCGCGGTGGCAGCGCAACGACGTGGCGCCAGAGAAAATCATGGTCGAGCTCGTGGCTGGTCGGCGCCTTGAACGCATGAACCTCGCAGCCCTGCGGGTTGATGCCTTCGAACAGCGCCTTGATCGCACTGTCCTTGCCGGCCGCGTCCATGCCCTGGATGATGATCAGGACCGACCAGCGGTCCTGCGCGTAGAGCTTCTCCTGGAAATCGGCGAGATGCTTCTTGTTGACCTCGAGTATTTTTTGCGCCTCGTCCTTGTCGAGACCGCCGTTCTCGTTCGTCTTGTGGCCCTTCAGGTGAAACTTGCCCGATCCATCGTAACGGAAGGGTGTGATGAATTCGGCGAGCCCTGCGGCGAGCGTTTTGGACGGTTTCTTGTTCATGAGCTCGAAGACGGTTTGCGTTGCGGCTTCAATCGTTCCAGCAGGCTACCAAGAATGCCCTTCGGGAGGAATATGATGAAAAGGACGAGCAGCACGCCATAAACGAGATTATCCCAGCCGACGGCCTTGGTTCCAAATCCGATGCGCAAGGATTCTGCGAGCAGGATTGTGATGATGGCACCGACCGTCGGCCCGAGCGAGACGAAGAGGCCGCCGACGATGGCTGCGAACACCATCTGGAGCGACACCGCGATGCCGCTCACCGTATCAGGCGTGATGAACATCTGGTACTGGCAGTAGATGGCGCCCGCAAGCGCGGTCATCAGCGCGCTGACCAGCGTGATCTTCAGCTTCTCCGCGGTGACGTTGACGCCAACGGCGGCAGCAGCGTCCTCGTCCTCCGAGATCGCCTCCAGCGCGTACCGGCCCATGCCGCGATCGATCCAGTGCCAGACCACGAGTCCTGCGACCCAGACCGCAAGCGCGACCAGATACCAGGTCGTCTTGTCATCGAACTGGAGCGCCCAAAGCCTGTTGCCTGCCGCGCGGTTGGGCGTATAGCCGAGTGAACCGCCGGTCCAGTCGCGCGTGGCTGTAATGACCTGGAGCACGATTCCGGAGAGCGCGAGCGTCACCAGCACGAAATAGTGTCCGGTGATCCGGAAGCGGAAGCAGGGATAGCCGACGATGAGCGCCAGCGCACCGGCCGCCACCATGCTGACGGGAATGCCGATCCAGGGCGATAGCCCCAGATGATTCCACAATAGCGCAGTGACATAGGCGCCGATCCCCATGAAGCCACCGTGGCCGAGCGACACCAGACCGAACCGCCCCATCATCGACCAGGATGTGTAGGCAAAGGACCAGATCAGGATCAGCACCAGTATGTGCAGGTGGTAGGGATCGCGATAAACGAACGGCAGCATGACGAGCGCCGCAAGACCGACCGCCCATGCGGCAAGCTGCGCCGGTCTCGTCATCGGCGCCTCGCGAGCAGGCCGGCGGGCCGGATGAACATCATGACGATGAAGAAGGCGAACGCCAGCACGTAGCCCCATTCCAGGTCGGAGAACAGTCCGCCAAGCGAGATGATCTCAGCGAAGACGAAGGCGGCGATGAAGCCGCCGATGAAATTGCCGAGCCCGCCGAGCACGCAGATCAGGAAGGTAATCGGCCCGAACGACAGGCCGACAAAGGGATGTACGTCGTATTGCAGCACCAGGAGGCAGGCGGCGAGGCCTGCGAGCGCGCCGCCGAGCGCCGAGGTGACGATGTAGATCCTCTTCGTATCGACGCCCATCAGCGCCATGATCTGGCGGTCCTGGGAGATGGCGCGGATCGCCGTGCCCGTGAAGGTGCGTGTCATGAACAGATAGACGGCGACCATGCCGACCAGCGCCGCGATGAAGGACAACAGCCGGGCATAGCTGAAATTCATGTCGCCGAGGGCGAGCACGGGCAGGCGGATGCCGAGATTGCGGAAATCGATGCCGAAAGCGACGGTCGCGAAGCTCTGGAGCACGAACAGCACGCCGCCGGTTGCAAGCAACTGGTTGATCGGCGGCGCGGTCAAAAGTGGCGCGATGACGAGATAATGCAGCGCCGCACCGAGCAGCGCGACCAGAAGGATGGTGAAGGGCGCGGCGATGAAATAGCTGAGGCCGTAGTACTGGACCATGAAGTACATGGCGTACATGCCGATCATCACGAGCTCGGCATAACAGATCCAGGTCACGTCGATGACCCCGAAGATCAGGTTCAGTCCGAGCGCGAGCAGCGCCAGCACGCCGCCGAGCAGGATGCCGTTGATCACCGCCTCGAGCAAATAGATGTCGAAGATATCAAGAAATGCCTGCATCTGCCCTGCCCGCTCCTTCAAACCCCGAGATAAGCTTCCTTGACCGTGTCGCTCGCCAGCATGGCGGCCGAGCTGCCGGACGCGCGGATCGATCCAGCCTCGATCAGATACGCGCGGTCGACCACGCGCAGCACCTGCTGGACGTTTTGCTCGACGATCAGAACCGTCAGACCTCTCGCGCGAATGCGTTTCACGAGCTCGAACACCTGCTGCACGACCACGGGGGCGAGGCCCGCGGAGGGCTCGTCAAGCAGCAGGAGTTTTGGATCCGACATCAGCGCGCGCCCGATCGCACACATCTGCTGCTCGCCACCCGACATGGTGCCGGCCATCTGGTGTCGGCGTTCCTTCAGGCGCGGAAACAGCTCGAAGACGATCTCGAGCCGCTCGGCGTATTTGTGGCGTGCCTCCTTCATGAAAGCGCCCATCTTGAGATTGTCGTCGACCGACAGTTGCGGAAACAGCCGCCGGTTCTCCGGCACATGCGCAATGCCGAGACTGACGATGCGGTGCGCCGGCGTCGTCAGGACATCGACGCCTTCCATCTTGATCGATCCGCGCACGGGGCGGATCAGGCCCGAGATCACCCGCATCAAGGTGGTCTTGCCAGCACCGTTCGGGCCGATCACGCCGACTGCCTCACCGGCCTTGACGTCGAGATTGACGCCGAAGAGTGCCTGAAAGCTGCCATAGCCGGCGTCGACGGATCGAAGCTCCAGCATGGCTTACCCTCCGGCGCGGCGGCGCGCTTCGGCGGCCGCGGCTTGCGTGGTCTCGGCGTCGGTGCCGAGATAGACCTCGATCACCCGCACGTCGCTGGCGACTGCGCTCGGCAGCCCCTCCGAAATCTTCTCGCCGTGATCGAGCACCATCACCCGGTCGACCACGCGCATCAAAACGCCCATGATGTGCTCGACCCAAATGATGGTGATGCCGAGATCGTCGCGGATCTTTCGCAGCATGTCCGCGGCCTGGTCCATCTCGGCTTCATCAAGGCCACCGAGGCTTTCATCGGCAAGCAGCAGCTTTGGTCCCGTGGCGAGCGCCTTTGCCAACTCGAGCTTCTTGAGCCCTGCGGCCCCCAGACCATCGACGCTCGCGCGCCGATCGGTCGGCAGACCAACCATGGCGAGCGCGCGCTCGGCGGCCTCCTCGGCCTTGGCCCGGCTATGGCGATCTTGCCCGTAATAGCCGGCGAGCGCGACGTTCTCGAAGATCGTCAGGCGGCGAAACGGTCGCGGGATCTGGAAGGTGCGGCCGATGCCGCGATTGATGATCCGGTGCGGCGCGAGCCCCGCGATCTCGACTCCCGCGAACAGGATCGAGCCGGCAGTCGGGGTCAGCGTGCCCGAGAGCATGTTGAAGATGGTGCTCTTGCCCGAGCCGTTGGGACCGATCAGGCCGAGGATCTCGCCCTGATCGACCCTGAAGGAGACGTTGTTGACGGCCGTGAAGCCACCAAAACGTTTCACCAGCCCGCTAACTTCCAGCACCGCATCCCTCCGCCGCGTCTCGCGCTACTGGTTGCTGTAGGTGGTGCCCTTCGGCAGCGGCAGCACGGCCTCGCGCTGCATCTGGCTCTTGGGCCACACCACATAGGATTTGTCATCGAGATACTGGATCACGACTGGGAACGACCGCTCGTTCTGGCCCGCCATCGGCGTGCCCTCGCCAAAAAACTTCACGCCGAAGCCGAGCATGGTGCCGCCTTCGGGGATGTCGGTATCGAGCGCCGCCTTGCGCAAAGCGTCGGGATCGACGCCGCCATACTTCTTGATCGCACGGGGCAGAACATCCGCCATGAAGACGTAGGTGTTGGACGCACCGATCCCGACATGGGCGGAGCGGATTGCGACGCCCGGCTTGAGCTTGTCGAACTCCTCGCCGACCATCTTGATCACGGGCGTGAGCTTCGGGTCCATGGTCTTCTGATTGGCGAGCCAAATCGAGATCGGATCGGTGTTGAAGATGTAGTTGGCGTCAGCCCCCATACCCTCCTTCAGCTTCTCATAGACGCCGTAGCCCGCACCATGCCCCATCAGCGCGCCGAACTTCAGACCCTGCTCGCGCGCCTGGCGAAGCAGGAGCGTGATGTCTGGATTGTAGCCGGTGTGGAAAATCACGTCGGGCTTGGCGCGCTTGAGCTTCGTGACCAGCGCCGAAAGGTCGGGCGCAGTCGCGGAGTAGCCCTCCTTCAGCACGACGTTGAAGCCGGCCTTCCTGGCGCCGGCCTCGTTGCCCTTGGCGACGTCGACGCCGTAGGAGCCGTCCTCGTGGATAATGGCGACGCGCAGGTCCTTCGGCTCCTTGCCGAACTTCTCCTTGGAATTCTGCGCGATGAAGTCCATCGTCATCATGCCGAACTGGTCACCGCTCGCCTGCGGGCGAAACACGTATTTGTAGTTCTTGTCGGCGAACACGGCGGACGAGATGCAGGTCGTCATCCACATGAACTTCTTCAACTGTTCGACGCGGGCCGCGACCGGAACGCATTGCGCGGAGGAGAAGAAGCCGAGCACCATGTCGACCTTCTCCTGCTCGAGCAGGCGAACGGATTCGTTGATGGCGACGTCGGGCTTGCTCTGGGCATCGGCGTAAACGGCCTCGACCTTGTAGCCTTCGACGCCGGTATTGGAAAACTGGTCAAGGATGATCTTGGTGCCGATATACTCGAGCTCGGAGCCGCCGCCGGCGAGCGGGCCCGTCAGGTCGAAAATCACGCCGATCTTGATCTTCTTCTCCTGGGCCTGGGCAGACACCGCCAAACCCGTCGCCGCGATCGCGACCATCAGCCCTTGTACTAAGTGACGTACCAAGCGGGCAGCCATGCGCATGCGCATCAAAACCTCCCTGGGCGATTGTGCGTTGCAGTCTTCTTGCTTTTGCTTTTCGCCCATCACATGGGCTGGGAGATGCGATGTCAAGCCGAATAGCGTCGCGGGCTTGAGGCGTCAGCGCGCGCCGAACTGCTGCTCGATGAAGGCCGTGACAAAGCGCGGCATGGTCGGCGTCAGATCACCGAGCCCGCGGACCAGGTGAATACCGGCAAGCTCCGGATGCTCCTGCGCGGCGAGGTTGGCCTCGATCCGGGCGCGGATCGCTTCACCCGGAAGCTTCAGGTCCAGGATCCGGATCAGGGCAATCGCGGGTCCCGACACCACGCAATGCCAATGCGTTTCGGCCTGGTAGTCGGCAGCCGTGAGACCGGTCTCCTCCTCGACCTCACGCACCACACTACCGGGGATGTCGAGCGCGCCGTCCTTGATGTCATCGAGGTCCGGCGTGCCCGACGGGAAATAGATGCGCCCCGCATTTGCCGTATGCTCGCCCATCACGCCCAGCACGAAGGCACCATCGCTGGCGCGCAGCGCGCCCATGCCAAAGCCGTTGAATACGGCCTTGTCGGGAAAACCCCAATCGCGCCAGGCGAGAAAGCTGGCGAAATCTGCCTCGAAATAGCGCGCAGAGAAATGGCCGCCCGCCAGCACGGGATCGCGCCCGAGCAGGATGCGGCCGTTCCAGATCTGCGGTCGCTCGCGCTGCTTCTCGGCAAAATGGCCCGCGATGTCGGCGCTCCGTTCCTGTGCGAACGGCCACGCCTGCGCTTCCACGGTGAGATCAAGCGTCGTGACGCGATGAATGGCGGGAGACGTCATGACACCTGCATATCAGCGCTTCACGTCAATTGCTTGGCATTTACTTGGAATTCATCCCCGTGGTCTTCTTGGCCTGCTCGACGAATTTGTTGGTGAAGGTCTTGCTGACGTCGATCTTGGCATTCGCAACCTCGGGCGAGCCGACACTGAAGACCGCAAGCACGGCGTCTGCGCCCTTCGGGTCCATCTTGCCGGTTTCGGAGAACATCGGGATCGTGTTCTTCAGCGCGGCGAGATAGAGCTCCTTGTTCTTGCCGACCATCTCCTCGGGCATCTTCGCCATGATGTCTTCCGGCGAGTGCGAATGGATCCAGGCGAGCGTGTTCAGCATCGCATTGGTCAGCGCCTGCGTCTCCTTCTCGTGGCTGGCGACCCAGGCCGCCGTCGAGTACAGCGCGCCGCCCGGATATTCGCCGCCAAACGTCTCGAGCGTATCCTTCTGCGTACGGGTGTCGCTGAGGATGCGCAGGTCCTTGTGGCTGCCCTGGAGCACGGTGACGGAGGGATCGAGCATCACGGCCGCATCGATCTGGCCCTGCTCCATGGCCGCGACCGCGGTCGCACCCAGGCCAACGCCGATCACGGCGGTGCCGGCGGGATCTAGCCCGTTCTTCTTCAGGAGGTATTTCAGGAAGAAATCGGTCGAGGAGCCGGGCGCACTGACGCCGACCTTCTTGCCGGCGAGATCCTTTACCGACTTGATCTCGTTGGTATGCGAGGGCGCGACCACCAGCACAAGGCCGGGATAGCGATCATAGACCACGAAAGACTGCAACTCCTGCTTCTTGGCGGCGAGGTTGACGCAATGATCGAAATAACCGGAGACGACGTCCGCGCTGCCACCGAGCACGGCCTTGAGCGCATCCGAGCCGCCCTTGAGGTCGACGAGGTCGACATTGACGCCGGCCTTCTCGTACTCGCCGAGCTGTTTTGCCAGCACCGTCGGCAGGTAGCACAGGCAGGAGCCGCCGCCGACCGCGATGGTGACCTTGCTCTGCGCTGCGGCGAATCCGGTAGTGAGTGTAAGCGCGAGCAGCGCGCCCGCGAGCCTGGCAATCGTGTTCTTCATTGGTTTCCTCCGTTCGGCTGGCGGCACATTAGAGCAGCGGAACTGGCTTGAGAAGCGCTGGCCAGCGCACTGGCCATCGGACTTTCGGCGCAATAGCATGACGACACAACAACAACCCTTTATCGGGAGAATCATCCATGAACCGCATCGCAATCGCCGCCTCACTCGCCGCCGCCTTCGCCGCAGGGTGCGGCGTGACCTACCTGTTCCAGCCGGCGTGGGCTGCCGAGAACATCACCGCGCAACTCATCCACACCGGCGAGATGCAAGGCGATGCGCTCGGGCCAGCGAACGAGGTCGGCTACCGCTCCAAGATGTTCATGGCCGCAGACGGCGCCACCGTCTCGATCCAGGTCGGCAACGTGCCCAAGCATCTGCACCCCAACACCAACGAGATCCAGTACATCCTGGACGGGACCGGGACGATCTGGCTCGGCGACAAGGAGGTAACGGTAAAGCCGGGCGACCTCGTGATCATCCCGAAGGGGACGCCACATGGTGGCACCAAGCCGATCAGCGGACAGGTCAAGGCGATCGCGATCAAGACACCGCCGCAGGCGCCCGACGACACCAAGCTTCTGGACTGAGCTGGAGAGGCTCACGCACATGTCCGGGCCCGCATCCCTGCGCGGGTCCGGCAACGATCGCACCATCACATCACTAGCCTCGCCCGTCCGCGGCGGACGGGCGCCACACGAGAAGCCGGCGCTCGACCATCGTCACGCCCATGTCGATCAGGAGAACGAAGGCCGACAGCACGAACATCCCTGCAAACACGCCAGCGACGTCGAACACGCCTTCGGCCTGCTGAATCAAATAGCCGAGGCCGGCGGCAGAGCCGAGATATTCGCCGACCACGGCGCCGACCACGGCAAAGCCGACGGAGGTGTGCAGCGAGGAGAACATCCACGACAGCGCCGAGGGCCAATAGACGTGCCGCATCAACTGCTGCTCGCTCATGCCGAGCATGCGGCCATTGTCCAGCACCGTGCGACTGACCTCCTTGACGCCCTGATAGACGTTGAAGAACACGATGAAGAACACCAGCGTCACGCCGAGCGCGACCTTGGACCAGATGCCGAGGCCAAGCCACAGCGCGAAGATCGGCGCGAGCACCACGCGCGGCAGGGCGTTGACCATCTTGACGTAGGGATCGAACACGGCGGCGACCAACGGCTGCCGCGCGAACCAGAAGCCGACCAGCACGCCGCCGAGCGAGCCGATCACGAAGGCGAGAATCGACTCCCAGAGCGTGATCCAGAGATGCTTCCAGATCACGCCGCTCGCGAACCATTTGACGATCTGGCTGAACACGTCGGCCGGGTTGGAGAAGAAGAACGGCGGCAACAGGATCTTTCCGAACACCGGAACGGTAGAGAGCACCTGCCACAGCACGATTGCAACCACGGCGACCAGCATTTGCAGCGAGAGCAGCGTGAGGCGCGACATCAGACCGCCTCCGCCTGGGTGGATTGTGCGTAGCCCTTCATCACCTCGTCCTTGAGCACGCTCCAGATCTCGCGATGGAGCACATGGAACTCCTTGTCCAGCCGCACCTCGAAAATGTCGCGCGGGCGTGCAAGCTCTACGCGCCAGTCGCCGATGATGCGCGAGGACGGTCCCGCGGACATGATCACGACGCGGTCGGCGAGTGCGATCGCCTCCTCGAGGTCATGGGTGACGAACAGCACCGCCTTGCGGTCGGCGCTCCAGAGCTCGAGCAGGAGATTGCCCATGACCTGCCGGGTCTGGGCATCGAGCGGGCCAAACGGCTCGTCCATCAGCAGGATTTTTGGATCGCGGATCAGCACCTGAGCCAGCGCCACGCGCTTGCGCTGGCCGCCTGAGAGCATGTGCGGGTAGCGGCCAGCGAACGCACCGAGCCCGACCAAGGTCAGCCATTTTTGCGCGCGTGCTAGCGCTTCGGGGCGTGGCGTGCCCTTGATCTCGAGGCCGATTGCGACGTTGTCGATGGCCGTCTTCCAGGGGAACAGCGCATCGGCCTGGAACAAATAGCCGGCATCCCGGTTCAGGCCGGCAAGCGGCCGGTCGAACACCTTGACGCTGCCGGCGGCGGGCTTCAGCAACCCCGCGGCGACGTTGAGCAGCGTGGATTTGCCGCAGCCGGTCGGGCCGACGATGGCGACGAACTCACCCTGGCCGACGGTGAGCCGCGCCTCTTCGACCGCGGTATAGACGCGCCCGTCGCCCAGCCGGAATGCGACTTTCGTATCCTCGAGCGCCACCGCCGTGGGCGTTGTCATATGCCGATTTCCTCCCAGCTCTTGGCGGATGCCTTACCCGCTTGCGCCGGCAAGTTCAATCGAGCGGCCAAGCGTGGTACGCATGCGGGGTCGCCTCCATCAATCTCCCCTTGCGGGAGTGCAAGGCTGGGTCGGTACCGATGGCCTCCAAACCCGTGATCGCTTACGCGCATGTCGCGAAAAGCTTCGGCCCGGTCATGGCCGTGAACGGCGTTTCGCTCGACGTCGCCGAGGGCGAGTTTCTGGCCATCGTCGGCGGCTCCGGCTCGGGCAAGACCACCCTGCTGCGACTGACCAACCGGCTGATCGAGGCCGACCGTGGCACGATCAACGTCGAGGGCGAGGATATCAGCCGCGTCGACCCGGTCGCGCTGCGGCGGCGCATTGGCTACGTCTTCCAGAGCGGCGGGCTGTTTCCGCATCTGAGCGTCGCCGACAATATCGGCATCACGCCGAAGCTGCTGAGCATCCCGCAGGAGGAAATTGCCGCACGCGTGGACGAGCTGCTCGACCTGGTGCGGCTCGACCGCATCCAGCATCGCGATCGATTGCCGCAAGACCTGTCCGGCGGACAGCGCCAGCGCGTAGGGGTGGCGCGCGCGCTCGCGGCACGGCCGCGGATCGTGCTGATGGACGAGCCGTTCGGCGCGCTCGATCCCCTGACTCGCGACGCGCTCGGCGAAGACTATCGCGCACTGCATCACAAGCTCGGCCTGACCACAATCATGATCACCCATGACATGACGGAAGCGATCTTGCTTGCCGACCGCATCGCGGTGATGCGCGCCGGGAAGCTGCTCGCACAGGGCACGCCCGCGGAGCTCGGACGAAGCCACGATGCGTATGTGCTGGAGCTGTTGCGCACGCCGCGGCGCCAGGTCGCGCGGCTGAACGAGCGGCTGCCGCAGGGTGGTGCGGCATGAGCCTCTTCTCCGATCCGCGCTGGGGCGAGGCGCTGGCGCATCTGCCGGACTATCTCGGCAATCATGTGCGGGTGAGTCTTGCCGCGCTCGCGCTCGGGCTTATCGTGAGCCTGCCGCTCGCGATCCTCTGCCGCAACCGCCCGGTAGCGCGCAACATATTGCTCGCGCTCGCGAGCATCGTGCAGACCGTGCCGGGGCTGGCGCTGCTTGCGCTGTTCTATCCGCTGCTGCTGCTCGCGGCCTCCGCGACGTTCGCCTGGTTCGGCATATCCTTCTCGGCCTTCGGCTTCCTGCCGGCGATGCTGGCGCTGGCGCTCTATTCCATGCTGCCGGTGCTGCGCAACGGCATCACCGGGTTGAACGGCATCGATCCAGCCTTGCTTGAAGCCGCCCAAGGCGTCGGCATGACGCCGCGACAATCGCTTGCCATGGTCGAACTGCCGCTGGCGCTGCCGGTGATGATGGCGGGCATCCGCACCGCCGCCGTGTGGGTGATCGGCACGGCAACATTGTCGACGCCGATCGGGCAGACCAGCCTCGGCAATTACATCTTCGCCGGCCTGCAAACCCAGAACTGGGTGTTCGTGCTGTTCGGCTGTTTTGCCTCGGCCGTGCTGGCGCTTGCCGTCGACCAACTGCTCGGCCTGATCGAAACCGGCTTGCGCAATCGCAGCCGCCTGCGCACGACGCTCGGCGGCGTCGGGATTGCGGCGCTGGTCGCCGCGACGCTGGTGCCCTCGCTCGGGCGCTCGTCGCCGGCTTACGTCGTCGGCGCCAAGACATTCGCCGAGCAATACGTGCTGTCGGCCCTGATTCGGGATCGCCTGGCGGCCGCGGGCCTGCCCGCAACGACGCGCTCGGGCCTCGGCTCGAACGTCGCCTTCGAGGCATTGAAGGCCGGCGACATCGATCTCTATGTCGACTATTCCGGCACGCTCTGGGCCAATCAGTTGCACCGCTCGGATATCAAGCCGCGCAAGGAGCTGATCGAGGAGCTGAAGACCGCGCTGGCCAAAGAGAACATCACGCTGCTCGGCGAGCTCGGATTCGAGAACGCCTATGCGCTGGTGATGCCGCGCAAGCGCGCCGAGGCGCTCGGCATTCACTCCGCCGCCGACCTCGCCGCGCATGCGCAAGACATGTCGATTGCCGGCGACTACGAATTCTTCTCGCGCCCGGAATGGGCGGCCCTGCGCGACGCCTACGGCCTCGTCTTCCGCGCCCAGCGGCAGATGCAGCCCGATTTCATGTATGCAGCGGTCGCGAGCGGCGAGGTCGACGTCATTGCGGGCTACACCAGCGACGGCCTGATCGCAAAATACGACCTCGTGGCGCTCGACGATCCCAAGAACGCGATCCCGCCCTACGACGCCATTCTGTTGCTCGCCCCCAAGCGCGCCAACGACGAGCGGCTCAAGGCCGCGCTGAAGCCGCTGATCGATCGGATCGACATCGCCGACATGCGCGAAGCCAATCTGCGTGCCAGCGGCAATGACGCGAACTCATCGCCCGATGCGGTGGCGAAGTGGCTCTGGGAGAAAGTCAGCAAACGGTAGCGTAAGCCCAACGCAGGCTCTCTCCGTTCCCTCCCCTCTCACCTTGCTCGCGGCTATCTCACGCCCTCACTTCCTGCCGCTGGAACAGGACGTAGCCGAAGACAAACAGGACGATGGTGCCGGCGACGAGGCCCACGGTCTGCGGCCAGGCAATCATGACGCTTTCGCCGAACGGCAATGGTGCGCCCATCACTGCGCCGCGGAGCTGGTCGATGAAGACCGGCCCCAACGCACGCGTGGTCGGCGAGAGCACCGCCAGCATTACTTCCCCGAACAGATCGTTCGGCGACAGCCGCAACAGCTCCTGCGTCCACACTGCGGTCACCGGATCGTTGAGGCCGAGCATCGCATAGCGCGGATCCGGCGGCGCGATGGCCTGGGCCAGCGCCAGCATCGGCCACAGCACGGTCAGGAACAGCCAGATGCCGAGGGCAACCAGCGCAGCGGTCGCGGGCGAGCGGAACACGATCGAAAGCAGCATGGCGAGCGAGAGCCAGACGCCGGCATAGAAGATCGCCACGACCAGAAACACCAGCGACCGCGCGATCTCCTCGCCGCCGGGCGGCACGCCGAGGAAGATCAGGCCGAGACCGATCACCAGCAGCCACAGCGCCGCAAGGCTGATGCCGATGGTGGCGAGGGCTGCGAGATATTTGCCCATCAGCAGCGCATCGCGATAGATCGGCTGCGCCAGGATGCGCGACAAGGTCCGCCGGTTGTGCTCGCTGTTGACCGCGTCGAAGCCAAGCCCGATCGCCATCAGCGGAATAAGGAAACCGAGGATCGCGACGAAGGACGGCAGCGGCGCCTGGTCGGTGGTGAAGAGGCGCAGCAGCAGGAAGGGATCTTCCGCCGTGTTCTGCCTGAGACTGTTGATCGCCTCGTAGAGAGCAGCGAGCGCCGTGAAGACGATGAGCAATTGCAGCATCAGCATGCGAACGCTGGAGATGTGGTCCGCCAGCTCCTTGACGAAGACCGTGGACAAGCCCTGGAACGGTGATCCCTCACGCCGCATGACGAACGTCTCCCGTGGGCTGGGCCTGGAAATAGCGCGCATAGATTGCCTCCAGGCTCGGCTCGTTGACCGACAGCCGCCTGAGCGCGCCGTCGACTGCGACCACCGCGCGCGCCGCGTCCGGCCGCACGTCGCGCTCGGCGGTCATGCGGAAGCGATCGGCGGCAAGCGTCTCGACCTGAGTCACGCCCGGAATCATCGCGAGCCTTCGCGCGATTCCCGCGCCTTCGGCCTCCACCTCGACCACAAACCCCGCGCCGAGCACCTTGACCGACAGCTCCGGCACCGAGCCCATCAGCACGATGCGTCCAGCCTGGAACAGCGCGACGCGGTCGCAGATGCGCTGCACCTGATCGAGCATGTGGGACGAGAGCAGCACCGTGATGCCTTCGGCCTTGAGCTCGCCGATCAGCGCGAGGAATTCCAGCGTGGCCTGCGGGTCGAGCCCGCTTGTCGGCTCGTCGAGGATCGCGATCTCGGCGCGCTTGACGATGATCTCCGCAAGCCCGAGCCGCTGGCGCATGCCACGCGAGAAGGTGGCGACCCGCCGCTCCGCGACCTCGGCAAGCCCGACGCGCGCAAGTGCCGCCGCGATCCGCCGCGCCCGCTCAGCCCGCGACAGGCCCATCAGCTTCGCAGTGTAAGCGAGGTTTTCGGCTGCCGTGAGCTGGTCGTAGAAGCCGACCGCATCCGGCAGATAGCCGACACGTCGCTTAACTTGTAGCGGCTGGCGCGCCGGATCGAAACCGAGCACGCTGACCGAGCCCGAGGAAATCTCGGTCAGGCCGAGCATCATCAGGATGGTCGTGGTCTTGCCGGCACCGTTCGGGCCAAGCAGGCCGAACACTTCGCCCTTTGCGATATCGAAATCGATGGCGTCCACGACCGCCGTCTTGTCGTAGCGCCGCGTCAGGCCGCGCGCGCTGATCACAGCGTCGGGAGTCACTGTCTGGTTCTGCGAATTGCTGTTCATCGCCGTCCGAACCTCGCAACCGCACCCAGCATCAACAACAGCGCGACGCCGATAACACCGGCGCCCGCCATGCCCCATACCGTCGAGGTGCCGACGGTGACGCGGAACTGGCTCGAGGCGTTTTCGCCGCGTGAGGTGGCGCGGATCGTGGCCTGATAGTCGCCGGCGAGCGACTTGTCGCTCGGCGTCACCAGCGCCTGCACCTCGGCGTCCTTGCCGGGGACGAGGCGCTCGATGGCCTTCGGCTCGAACGTCACCTTCCAGCCGCTCGGCGCAGTGCCCGCAAGCGCGATGTTCTCGGCGGGCGCCGTGCCGGTGTTGGTCACGACGATCGGGATCGAGCTTTGCTGGCCTGCGACGGCGCGGGCGCTCAACAGGCCGTCGCCGCCGGAGACCTGAAGCTGCGGCTGGCCGACCACGTCGAGCGCGAGCTGGGTGGACGCAGAGACGTCCTCGGCCTTCACCGTCACCTTCACGGGGAAATGCCCGGCATCGATCGTGCTGGGCGGCCGCACTTTCAGCTTGATGTCCTTGGACTGGCCGGCGTCGATGGGGATCGAAGACAGCTCCTGCGTGCCATAGGCCTCTGTGAATGAGGTCTCGAAATTGGCCGGCGCTTCCGCGGCAAAACTTGCGACGAGATTGCGGCCCGAGTCGTTCTTGATCGAGAGCGTGTAGTCGAAATTGGATTTCGGACTTCCGCGCAGCGATGGCAGGCTCGATTTCACGCTGAGCTTGGCCGGCAGTTCCTTGGCGAGCGACACCGCGATCGGCAGCTCCGCGTTCGTCCCCTGCCCTTGCGCCTTCACCGTGAGCGTCTGCGGACTGAGATCGCTGTTTGCGGGGACGTCGAGCCTGAGCTGCAACGCGACACTGGAGTCGGGCGCAGGCATCGCCGCGCCGACCGGCTGCCCGCCACCAAGCAGCGTTGCGGTCCACCCCGCAGGCACGCCCGCGACCGAAAGCTGATAGCGCTCAGGCGACAGGCCGTAGTCCTGCAAGCGCAACGAAATGTTGGTGGTGGTCCCCGGCCGCACCGTGACCGACGGATAGTCGGTCATGAGATAGAGGCCCTTGATGTCGTGGTCATGCGCGGGCTCGGCGGCATGAACGGCGGGACTGATGAGGATGAGGATAAATGCAAGACGCGCAGCATCAAGCGCTCGCATGGACGATACTCCTTGCAAGGAAAGTTGGATCACGGATGGGCATCGTGCCGCCGAAAAGACATTGGCGGCAGCGCGTCGCATCATCGAAGCAATCGTGACGATGTTTTGGAAGCCCAGCGCCGCGCCAGTTACAAGTCGGTGATTGCAGGCGTTTTCGGCTCAGACTTTAGTTTGAAAAATGCGCGAGACTTCAAACCGACGTGAGCGGGCTAGGTTGGCAACGTGGATTTGCGAGCGAAATTGCACACCTGCATCCGCATCGTCATTGCGAGCGAAGCGAAGCAATCCAGTATCTTTCCGCAGAGAGACTCTGGATTGCTTCGTCGCTTCGCTCCTCGCAATGACCGTGTTGAAGCGCCACACGTCGAATACGCGCGCTACAGCCCGTGGATCATGCCGGCGTTGATCAGCAGGCGGTTGAGGCGGCGTGCCTCCGCGCCGTCCTTGCAGCCATAGAAGATGCCCCTGCAGCGTAGCATGACATCCTTCTGCGCGACGAAGGAGGGATCGAGCGGAATGCCGGCGGCTTCCTGAATCACCAGCGGCAAATAGGCACCGTCAATCGTGTCCATGACGGCGTCGCTTCTCACCGGCTCGAAATTGATGGCGTCGATCGCATAGTAGGTGGCGTAGAGACGCGGATCATAGTCGTCGAGCTTCTTGCCGAGGCTGCCTTCGTCGAGACCCGGCTCGAGGATCTGCGGCGCGAATTCCGGCTGATGATCGCCATAGCGCACGATCAGGAACGGCTCATTCGGAAACTTCTTCTTCAGGCCGGCCAGGAAGGCCTGGTACTGCTCGGCGCTCATCGCCTGCCGGCGCAGATATTCGTCGATCGAGGGCGCATTCCCCGGCGCGCGCCAGCCCGGCATCAGGTCGGGACGGAAACGCGTCTCCCAAGGGAAATGATTGGCGCCGAGATAGATGAAGCTGAACAGCGGCTTGTTGGGAGGCTGCTGGCCCATCAACTCCAGCGCCTTGTCGTAGAAGAAGGAATCAGGCTCGACGTCCTTCGCGCCGAGGTCCTTCGCATCATAGAAGCGCTCGATGCCGGTCGTTATCTGGAAGCTGCGCGCGCTCATGAAGGCGCCGTAGGCCGGATAGAGCGACATCGTGTCGTAGCCGCAGCGGCGCAAGCTGAGCGGCAGCCCGCGCTCGACGCGCCCCGAGGCGATGCGCGTCACGAAATAGGCGAAGCGGCCGAAGGAGCGCGAGGACAGGCCGGCGAGCACGTTGTACTCGGTGAACCAGCTCGGCCCGCCATTGCTCTCGGCGAGGAAGATGCGCTGCTTGCCGTCCCAGGATTTGAAATGGCTGCCATAGCCAGGCGGCACCTTGATGCCTTGCGCGGCGCGGATGTCGAAGCTGGATTCATCATGGATCATGATGATGTTCGGCCGCCGCCCCGCCGGGTGGCAGGCATCGACCAGCGGCACGTTGAGATGCTCGCCGGTGGACGCGGCCGACTCCATGAAGCCGTATTGCACGAAGTCGGAGACCGCGGTGACGCCGGAGCGGAAGAACTTCGAGAGATAGCCGTCGTCGTAATAGCCGCGCCAGGCTTCGTCCGGATGGTACAGCGAATAGCCGACCAGCGCGGCGAGGCAGGCGAGCTTGCAGGCAAACGCCGGCAGGCGGCGGATGCGGAACGGATCGAGCCACCACAGCGCATACATCAGCGGCAGGATGATGAGGCAGGCGCCGATCACCGACCAGCGCAGGTTCGGGAAGATCGTGAACAGGAAGGCGACGGTGTCGCGGTCGATCATCATCAGGTCGATGAAGTTGACCGTCATCTGCACGACGTCGTGCTTGAGCCGCGACAGCAACACCAGCACCACGACCATGGTCAGCGACAGCGCGCCCGACAGCGCCGGGCGGCGGAGCAGCGTGATCCAGAAGAAATTGAGGATGCCCCAGCTGAGCACGAAGCCGAGGCGCGAGCTGAAGTCGGTCTCGGTCTCGTACATCAGCGCAAGTGCGGCCAGGTGCGGCGCGGCGACGGCGAGCAGGCGCCAGATGCCGATCGCGGCAACGCTCGCCAGCACGGCGGTGGCGGCGGAAGGACCTGGGTTGGGCGCGGACGCCATCGACGACACGCTGAACACGCTCCGGCGCGGTGATGCCAAGCCATCTGGCCGGCCTGCTGGCGGCCAGGCGTCCGGCGCCGCCGGAGAGCGCCGTGTCATAAAATTGTAACGGAACAGTCACGAGCAAGCAACGCGACGCGCCATCCGACCTTCGCTTAATGTTAGCGGGCGGCGAACAAAGCGCGCGCCCTACTCGATCCCCTCACCCCGAGGAGCCTGCGAAGCAGGCGTCTCGAAGGGGAGGCCGGCTGCCGGGCCTCTATGGTTCTCGCGGCGATGCGAAGCATCGTCCGCTAGACGGCGCTTACGCGCCTCCTCACCATGAGGGTTAGACAGCGTCAGCTGCCGCGTTTGGGCCTGGCGATCCCAGCGATGAAGACATCGATCACCGCTTCGGCCATCTTCTCGATGTCGCCGTCCTCCACGCCCCAGCGCGGGAAATGACCGTCGAGATTCATCCGGGCGAAACCGTAGACCAGGGCGCGGGCGGCGATTTGGATCGGCTTCAGCTCGCCCTGTCGCAACAGGCCGTGCTCGGCCGCCTCACCCAGCATGCGCTCGCTCAGCGCGATCAGCTCTGCATTATCGCGGGTGAGCTCGGGCGAGCTGCCATGGGCGAAGTAGCGCCCCGTCGAGATGATCTCGAAATGGGCGGGGTTGCGCATCGCCCAGCGCAAATAGGCAAGGCCGAAGGCACGCAAGCGAGCGAGCGGATCGGCCGGCGGCGCATGCGCCAGCGCCGTATCGATCTCTGCACGAAACCGGCGCTGCGCCTCCTCCGCCACCGCCGCCATCAGTGCGTCGCGGTTGGGAAAATGCCGGAACGGCGCCCCCGGTGACACCGCCGCGCGCCGCGCCGCCTCGCGGACGGAGACGTCGCCGCCCTCAGCCGCCAATTGCAGCGCAGCGTCGATCAGCACGCGGCGGAGATCGCCGTGATGGTAGGGCCGGGCTTCGGCATTGCGAGAGCGGCGCTTCGGAGTTTCGCGGGCGGGCATCGGAAACTCCTAGCATCACCCGAACGTGAATGTAAGCGGCGATTACACTATTGACCAAAACAGACTCCCCAAATGTAATCAGTGATTACACAATGAAGGAGGCCGTCGTCATGTCGCAACGTCAAAGCTGGTTCGAGGGCTGGCGCCTGCTCTCGCTGCTCAGCCTGAGCCTGCTCGCGCTCAGCCTCTGGATCGCCACGATGCGGCAGTTCGAGGTCGAGGGCGTGCGGATGGCGATCCGCTTCACCGCACGCAGTTCGCTCCTCCTGTTCTGCCTCGCCTTCGGCGCCGCCGCCATGGCGCGGCTCTGGCCCAACGCGTGGACGCGATGGCAGCGCCGCAATCGGCGCTATCTCGGCCTCGGCTTTGCCGTCTCCCATGGCCTCCATGCGGTTGCGATCATCGTCTTCGCCAAGATGGATCCGGCCGGTTTTGCCGCAGCGACCTCGGCCGCGTCTTACCTCTTCGGCGGGATCGGCTACGCCGTCATCATCGCGATGGCGGCGACCTCCTTCGACCGCACGGCCGAGTTGCTCGGCGCCCGTGCCTGGCGCGCCCTGCACCTCGTCGGCGGCTACTATCTCTGCTTCCAGTTCATGGTCTCGTTCGGCAAGCGGGTGCCGGCAATGCCGCTCTATGCGGCCTTCCTCGTCCCTCTTCTCGCCGTGATCGCGCTGCGGCTGATCGCGATGGCCGCGATCTCACGCCCGAGGCCGATCGCGCCGGTTTAGGCGTCTGTCGTTCGCATCTGCGATGGCCGGCAAGAATATCGATCAGACGTCAGCTCTTAAGATGATGTGCCACACGAAGCCGTCCTCGTGCATTCGCGCGAATGATCACAGTCCGGATGAAGAGCCGAATCTTAGACTCTGAAGTGGTTTGGCTTTTGATGATTGGAGGGCGAGGTGAGATCCTCAGAAATCACGCGAGATCAAGAATGTGCTTTAAGCGTCAGTTCTTGATCTTCAGGCTGCGCTTCAACATCGAAGAATTTGAATGAAGCACCAGCGCTTGGCGCCGAGTAGGAAAGCGCGAGACCGCGGCTTGCGATCTCGCGCCGGTTGTAGTCGCGAAGGTTTAAGATTTGGTTTGGCGGGTGAAGCAATTGCTCCCCGTCATTCCGGGGCGCGACGCAGTCGCGAACCCGGAATCCAGAGGTAGATTCCGGGTTGCGCTTCGCGCCCCCGGAATGACAGTGGTTAGTTCTTCGACTTGTCGACCAGCGCCCCCTTCTTGATCCAGGGCATCATGTCGCGGAGCTTCGCGCCGACTTCCTCGATCGGGTGTGCGGCGAGCTTGGCACGGGTCGCCTTGAACGAAGTCTGGTTGACCTTGTTCTCGAGCATCCAGTCGCGCGAGAACTTGCCTGACTGGATGTCGTTGAGAACCCGCTTCATCTCCTTCTTGGTCTCGTCGGTGATGATGCGCGGGCCGGTGACGTACTCGCCATACTCCGCGGTGTTGGAGATCGAGTAGTTCATGTTGGCGATGCCGCCTTCATAGATCAGGTCGACGATCAGCTTCACCTCGTGGAGACACTCGAAATAGGCCATCTCGGGGGCGTAGCCGGCTTCGACCAGGGTCTCGTAGCCGCCCTTGATCAGTTCGACCAAGCCGCCGCAGAGCACAACCTGCTCGCCGAACAGGTCGGTTTCGCATTCTTCCTTGAAGGTGGTCTCGATGATGCCGGCGCGGCCGCCGCCGACTGCCGAAGCGTAGGAGAGGCCGAGGTCATGGGCGTTGCCCGAGACGTCCTTGGCGATCGCGATCAGACAGGGGACGCCGCCGCCGCGCTGATACTCCGAGCGCACGGTGTGGCCGGGTCCCTTCGGGGCGATCATCAGCACGTCGAGGTCGGCGCGCGGGTCGAGCAGGTTGAAGTGGACGTTGAGGCCGTGCGCGAACACGAGCGCTGCGCCCTTCTTCATGTTGTCGTGCAGGTGTTCGCGGTAGATGTCGCCCTGCAGCTCGTCCGGCGTCAGCATCATGACGAGGTCGGCCCATTTGGCGGCCTCGGCGACTTCCATCACCTTGAAGCCGGCGGCTTCCGCCTTTTTGACCGAGCCCGAGTCCTTGCGCAGCGCAATCGCCACCTCCTTGACGCCGGAGTCCTTCAGGTTGAGCGCATGGGCGTGGCCCTGGCTGCCATAGCCGACGATGGCGACCTTCTTGCCCTTGATCAGGTTCAGGTCGGCGTCGCGATCGTAATAAACACGCATAGTCGTTTCCTCATTGAGGGCCGAAAATCGGCCAATGGTCAGGGTCCGAAGGTGAAATTTGCGGATTTCGGGGGCTGTCTAGAGCATTTTCCGCCCCGAAGGAAACCCGTTTCTGCATGGAAATCCGCGACATCATGCATCCATGAAAACGGGGTAGAGAGAGGCAAGCAGCAGGACCGCCATCAGGATATTGAAGGCGCGGACCAGCCGCTCGGAGGTCAGGACAGGCCGGAGCGCGCTCCCGAACAGGGCCCAGACCACGGTCGAGACCGTGCCGACGATCAGGCTGATCACGGTCTGAATCGCGATATTGATGGGGAATTGGGCAATCGCCGCATAGGCGGTGATGGTGCCGATCACGATCACCCAGCCCTTGGCGTTGATCCACTGGAACATGGCCGCGCCCAAGAAGGTCATCGGGCCGCGCCCGTTGTCGTCGCCCGACTTTACCGGGCCGGAGAAGGCGATCACGGCCGCCAGATAGATCAGGTAGGCGGCGCCGGCATATTTCAGCAGAGTCTGGAGGATTGGATAGGCCAGAAAGACCGTCCCTAGCCCCAGACCGACAGTCGCGACCATGAAAGCAAAGCCGATGGTGATCCCGGCGATGTGCGGAATGGTGCGGCGGAAGCCGTAGGTCAGGCCCGACGACAGCAGCATGATGTTGTTCGGTCCGGGCGTAAAGTACATCACGACCGCGAAGACGATGAAGGCATAGAGAAGCGACTGCGACATCCTTACCTCACGTTGTCTTCGGCAAGACTTGTTGGCGCCTGGTCAACAGCATCACCGCGATACCGCCGATCACGGTCAGCATGCCGGCCAGCCGCAGCGGTCCGAACCGCTCGCCGAACACGATGCTGGAGGCGGCCGAGCCGACGAAGGGCACCAGCAGCGCGAACGGCACGACCTGCGCAGCCGGATGGTCGCGCAGCAGCCGGCCCCACAGCCAATAGGCGATGCTCGTCGAGATGCCGCCGAGCGCCAGCATGCAGAGGGCCGTGGTCAGCGACATCTGCGTCAGCGCTTGCCAGGTCGGCGCTGGACCATTGGCGATCAGCGCCAGCGCGAACAGCGGCACCGCGGACGTCAGGCACAGCCAGGCGAACAGGTCGAACATCGGCATGCCGCGGGCGCCGCGCAACAGGAGATTGCCGATTGCGAACGAGATCGGCGAGATCATCAGCACCGCAAAGGCACTGACGCTGAATTCATAGCCGACGGTGCCGCAGATCAAGAGAAGGCCGACCGCGGCAATTGCAATGCCGAGCGTCTGCACCGGCGTCGGACGTTCGCCGAAGGCAAGCACCGCAAAGCCGATGGTGAACAGCGCCTGGCTCTGCACGACGACGCTCGTGAGCCCCACCGGCACGCCATGGGCAATGCCATAGGCCTGCGACAGGAACTGGCCGAGGAACAGGGTGAAGCTGATCGCGATCAAGAGCGGCCAGGCGATCTTCGGCTTCCGGATGAACAGGCAGGGCACGGCGGCGATCGAAAAGCGCAGCGCCGTCATCAGCGCCGGCGACAATTCGTCGAGCGCCAGCCGGCTCGCCACGAAGGCAAGTCCCCAGACGATCGCCACCATGACGGCGATGAGGATGTCGGCCGGCTTCATTGTTGTTCTTCTTCGGGCTCTGTTCTGTTGCGTGTTCTTGTCGTTCAGCCTTGCTCGCCGGCGCTTACGTGGAGGGGTTGGGTTTGCGCAGCAGATAGGTGCCGTGCATCGGAGCGTGGTAATCGGCCGAGATCAGCGTGAAGCCGACGTCGGTCAGCATCCGCTCCATCACCCAGCCGAAGGTCGAGTATTCGTCGCGCATATGCGTGACGACGCTCTCGCGCGAAAACTCGTGGTTCTTGATCTGGAAGTCGGCCCATTGCTCGACATCGCGCTCGGCCGCATCCGGCATCGAAACGAAGACGATGTCGCGCAAATAGAAGCTCGCGCCCGGCTTCAGCGCACGATAGATGCGCGACAGCGCCACTGCCTTCCAGAAATCCGGCAGATGATGCAGCGTGAATTCGCTGACGATCAGGTCGTAGGATTCGGGCCGGTAGGCAAAGCTGAGCAGGCCCGCCGACTGCGTCGCGACCTTGGCCTTGCGATCGCGGGCATAGATCTCGGCAAGCGCCAGCATCGCCGGCGAGATATCGATGGCGTCGACCTCGGCCCCCATCAGCGCGGCTTCGGTCGCGAACACGCCGTTGCCGCAGCCGATGTCGGCGATGCGCCAGCCGCGCTGTACGCCGAGCATCTTCAGCGCGGCGCGCGCGCGCAGATCGGCGTCATCGTAGTTGTCGTAGATCGAGGCGACCGCGGGCTCGATGCCCATCCGGTTGCGCTCGTTGTAGTACCAGTCGCGCGCCAGCATGGTTCACATCCCTTCAGGCCCGCGACCGATCGCGGCAACGCCGGTGCGCGACACCTCGACAAGGCCGATGGGACGCATCAGGTCGATAAACTGGTTGATCTTGTCCGTATTGCCGGTGATCTCGAACACAAAGCTCTCGGTGGTGGCGTCGATCACGCGAGCACGGAAGGCATCCGCCAGCCGCAACGCCTCGACGCGATGCTCGCCCTCCCCGCGCACCTTCACCATCGCCAGCTCGCGCTCGATCGAGCGCCGGGTCTGCGTCATGTCGACGACGCGATAGACCGGGATCATGCGATCGAGCTGGTGCTTGATCTGCTGGATCACCATCGGCGTGCCCGTGGTGACGATGGTGATGCGCGAGAGATGTTTTTGGGCTTCGGTCTCGGAGACCGTGAGGCTCTCGATGTTGTAGCCGCGTCCCGAGAACAGGCCGATGACGCGGGCGAGCACGCCGGGCTCGTTCTGCACGAGCACCGAAAGCGTATGCGTCTCGTTGGGATCGTGACGATCCTCGAGGAAATAGGCGGATGCGGGCTGGTTCATTGTCGTCCCCTCTATTCTCTTCGTCACGCCGTCGCCCGCCGGGCGATCGGCGCGTCCGTCCCGACCCAACGGCGAAACAGATCGAAATCGATATTGCCGCCCGAGAGCACGAGACCCACTCGTCTGCCGCCGAGCTTGGTTTTCTCCTGCAGCGCTGCCGCAAGTGCTGCCGCGCCGGCGCCTTCGGCGAGATTATGCGTGTCGGTCCAATAGGCGCGGATCGCCGCGCCCACCTCGTCGTCGGTAACCTGCACGATGCGCGAGGCACCCTTGCGGATGAGTGCGAGAGCGTCCGCGTCGGGAATGCGCGTGGCCATGCCGTCGGCGAGCGTGTTGCTGGTCTCCGTCGTCACGATTGTGCCCGCCGCAAACGACAGCGCGTATGACGGCGCCTCGGTCGACTGCACACCGACGATCTCGGTCTTCAGGCCGAGCAGGTCGCGCGCCATGATGCAACCGCAGATGCCGGAACCCTGGCCGATCGGCACATAGAGAATGTCGAGGTCGGGTGCCGTCCGGAACAATTCCAGCGCATAGGTCGCAACGCCCAGCACGAGGTCCGGGTGGAATGACGGCACCATGTGCAGGCCGGCGAACTGCGCATGGCGCTCGGCTTGCTCGCGGGCGGCCTGAAAGTCCTCGCCGTGCTCGACGAGCTCGGCGCCAAAGGCTTTCATCGCCCGGTTCTTCTCGACCGAGTTGCCGCGCGGCACGTAGATCACCGCGGGCACGCCGTGGCGGCTTGCCGCAAACGCCAGGCTCTGCCCGTGATTGCCACGCGTTGCCGAGATGATGCCGGGCGTGTTTGGCCGCTCGCGCTTCAACCGCTCGAGATAGACGAGCCCGCCGCGCACCTTGAAGGCGCCGATCGGCGTGTGGTTCTCATGTTTGACCACGACGCGGGTACCGAGCCGCTCAGCAAGCAGCGGCCAGGCGTGTGCCGGCGTCGCCGGCACCGCCTGCCCCACGATCGCATGTGCGCGCTCTAGCTCCTTCAGGTCGAACATCGCATCACACCAGCGCCTTGCCGCCGGCGAACGCGACTGCCGTGGCCTCGTCATTGGCCTGCTCCGGCAACAGCATCTCGTTATGCGCCTTGCCGGAGGGGATCATCGGGAAGCAATTTTCGAGAGCCGCGACGCGGCAGTCGAACAGTACCGGGCGCTTGACCGAGATCATCTCCTTGATCGCGCCGTCGAGATCGGCGGGCTTATGCGCCTGAATGCCGACGCCGCCATAGGCTTCCGCCAGCTTGACGAAATCCGGCAGCGCTTCCGAGTACGAATGCGACAGTCGGTTGCCGTGCAGCAGTTGCTGCCACTGCCGCACCATGCCCATGTACTGGTTGTTCAGGATGAAGATCTTGATCGGCAGCTCGTACTGCACGGCCGTCGACATCTCCTGGATCGTCATCTGCACCGAAGCATCGCCCGCGATATCGATGACGAGGCTGTCCGGGTGGGCCACCTGCACGCCGACCGCGGCCGGCAGGCCGTAACCCATGGTGCCGAGACCACCCGACGTCATCCAGCGATGCGGCTCCTCGAAGCCGAAGAACTGCGCCGCCCACATCTGGTGCTGGCCGACCTCGGTGGTGATGTAGACGTCCTTGCCGCGCGTCAGCTCGAACAGCCGCTGGATCGCGTGCTGCGGCAGAATGACGTCGTTGTTCTTCTTGAAGTACAGCGAATTGCGCGCACGCCATTGCGCGATCTGCTGCCACCACGGCTTGATGTCGGGCTTTTTCGCCTCCGCCTTGAACACCTGGAGGATGTCGCCGAGGATGTTGCCGCAATCGCCGATGATCGGCACGTCGACGCGGATGTTCTTGTTGATCGAGGACGGATCGATGTCGATGTGGATCTTCTTCGAATCCGGCGAGAACGCATCGACCCGGCCGGTGATACGGTCGTCGAAGCGCGCGCCGACGCACAGCATGACGTCGCAATCATGCATGGTCATGTTGGCTTCGTAAGTGCCGTGCATGCCGAGCATGCCGAGCCAGTTCTTGCCCGACGCCGGATAAGCGCCCAGGCCCATCAGCGTCGAGGTGATCGGAAAGCCCGTGACTTCGACCAGTTCGCGCAACAGTTTTGAGGCCTCAGGCCCGGAATTGATCACGCCACCGCCGGAATAGATCACCGGCCGCTTGGCATTGGCGAGCAGTGAAACGGCTTTGCGGATCTGCATCGCGTCGCCCTTCACGCGCGGCGCGTAGGAGACGTGCACGTCGGACTTGCGCGGCGGATGGTAGGTACCGGTCGCGAACTGCACGTCCTTCGGCACGTCGACCAGCACCGGGCCCGGCCGTCCCGAGGTCGCGACGTAGAACGCCTCGTGCAGCACCTTGGCAAGATCGTTGACGTCGCGCACCAGCCAGTTGTGCTTGGTGCAGGGGCGCGTGATGCCCACGGTGTCGCATTCCTGGAACGCGTCATTGCCGATCAGGTGGGTCGGCACCTGGCCGGTGATGCAGACCAGCGGGATCGAGTCCATCAGCGCATCCGTCAGCGGCGTCACCATGTTGGTGGCGCCGGGGCCGGAGGTCACCAGCACGACGCCCGGCTTGCCGGTCGAGCGCGCATAGCCTTCCGCGGCATGGCCCGCGCCCTGCTCGTGCCGGACCAGGATGTGCTGGATCTCGCTCTGCTGGAAAATCTCGTCATAGATCGGAAGCACCGCGCCGCCGGGATAGCCGAAAATATCCGTCACGCCATGATCGATGAGCGCGCGCACGATCATCGCGGCGCCGGTCATCTGGTTCGGATCGTGGCTGTTCTCGGTCATTGTCTTGCTCCGGATGCGCTGTTGTCAGCGGCTTCTTCGAGGTCTGGTTCGGGAAATAAAAAAGGGCCCCAAGAGGCCCCATGCGCACCGCTCGGTTTTGGATGGCCGCTAGCCATCCCCGGCGATGCGCCTGGGTACGACGACGATAAGGAGTTTGGTAATAATATTACGCATGAAGTCGGCTCGGCTTCCCAAAGGTTGCGCAAACCATAGCGGCCAAAGCCCGGATGTCAAGGCAATGCGGCCATTTTCGCGCGATTTCGAGGAGTGTAGCGGCGTTCCGGCGGTTCGGCGAGAGAGAATTTGCTGCGCCGGCACAAAAGCGCGTCATTCCGCTTGCCGCGCCGCACCGACGGCAGCCGTGAGCCACCTCCTCGCCTCCTCCGGCTTCACCCATTCGAACTCCGGCAATTGGTGCCGGAACCAGGTGAACTGACGTTTGGCGTAATGGCGGGTGTCGGCTCGGCCGATCGCCGCCGCCTCGTCCAGGCTGATCTCGCCACGGAGGTGCCGGATCAGCGTGGGCACGCCGTGGGCCTTCATCGCCGGCAACAACGGATCGAGTTTGCGCGAGGCGAGCAGCTCGACCTCGTTGAGCGCGCCGGCGCCAAGCATGGCGTCGAAGCGGGCATCGATGCGGGCATAGAGCTCATCACGTTCGGGGGCGAGGAACAGGGCGCTGAAACTGTCTTTGGGCAACAGGGGCGGCTGACTCTCGCGATGCCAGTCGAGCAGCGAGCGGCCGGTCGCCTCGACCACTTCGAGCGCGCGTGCGATGCGGGTGCGGTCGCGCACATTCAGCCGCCCGGCGGCGGCCGGATCGCGGCTAGCGAGTTCCGCGTGCAGCGCCTCGACGCCGCCCTGATCGAGCCGCGCGCGTACGCCCTCCCGGACCTCGGCGGGGATCGGCGGCACCGTCGAGAGGCCACTCGTCAGCGCCTTGAAATAGAGCCCGGTGCCGCCGATGAAGATCGGCAGGCGGCCTTGCGCCCGCGCCTCGGCCAGCTCTGCCGCCGCATCCGCGACCCAGGCGCCGGCCGAAAAATTCAGAGCCGCGTCGACATGGCCATAAAGACGGTGCGGGACCTGCGCTTCCTCATCCCGCGTGGGACGCGCCGTAATGACACGCAGATCGCGATAGACCTGCATGGAATCGGCATTGATCACGACGCCGCCGGCGCTCAGCGCTAGCTCGAGCGCCAGCGCCGACTTGCCGCTGGCGGTCGGGCCTGCGATAAGCACGGCCTTGCTCACTTGCCCCTCGCTCACGAAAACCTCAAATGTCCCTCGTCGCCACGCTGATCAGCAACCCCAATAGTCCCGCGCTCGACAGCACGATCGTCGACGGCGCACGTGCCGTGCTGCCCTCGGCCGCGCCTGCGCATTGGCTGTTCGACGGCGTCGCGGTCGACATACCCTTCGGCGCGCAGGATAACCTCGAAGGCGATCGTCACGCCATTGAACATCGGTTGCGCGAGCTGCGCGGCGACCTGCCGATCGACATCGTCGTGCAGCCTGCCGGCTTCCGGCGCAAGAGACTTTTTCTCGCCGACATGGATTCCACCATGATCGGCCAGGAATGCATCGACGAGCTCGCCGATGTCGTCGGGGGCAAGGCGCATGTCGCTGCGATCACCGAGCGTGCGATGCGCGGCGAGATCGAATTCGAGCCCGCCCTGCGCGAGCGCGTCGCGCTGCTGAGGGACCTGCCCGTTAGCGTGGTCGACGATGTGCTCGCCAAGCACATCACGCTGACGCCGGGCGGCCGCGAGCTGGTCGCAACCATGCGCGCGCACGGCGCCTATACCTGTCTCGTGTCCGGCGGCTTCACGCTGTTCACCAACGCGGTCGCCGCGAAAATCGGCTTCCAGGAGAACCGAGCCAACAAGCTGATCGTGCGCGACGGCAAGTTCACCGGCGAAGTGAAGGAACCAATTTTGGGTCGCGCGGCGAAACTCGCGACGCTGGTCGACCTGATGGAGTCGTTCGATCTCGACGACATCGATACGCTGGTCGTCGGCGACGGCGCCAACGATCTCGCGATGATCCAGGCGGCAGGGCTAGGTGTCGCCTATCACGCCAAGCCCGCCGTGGCGGCTGCGGCGGCCGCGCGGATCGATCACGGCGATCTCACCGCGCTGCTCTATGCGCAAGGGTACAAGCGCGAGGAGTTCGTGGAGGCGTAGCCTCTTTTGCTGCACGCTCAGCGGCCGTAGGGTGGGCAAAGTCGCACTTGCGCCGTGCCCACCACTCTTACCGCGATGTCAGAAAGACGGTGGGCACGCTTCGCTTTGCCCACCCTACGGGATTGCGCCGCGACTACTGCACGCTCAGCGCCACGAACCGCAGCTCACCGTCGCCGTTGGAGACGAGCAGCAGCACCGATTTCTTGCCGTCCTTCTTGAGCTGGTCGATGCGCTTCTGGACGTCGGCACCACTGGAGACGGCCTCCTGCGCCACCTCGACGATGACGTCGCCGGCCGAGAGCCGCTTCTCGGCAGCGTCGGAATTGGCGTCGACATTGGTCACGACCGCGCCTTTGACGGTGTCCTTGATCTTGTAGCGGGCGCGCAAATCCTTGTTCAGTGTCGCCAGATCAAGACCAAGCGCCTTCTGCGTCACCAGCTTCTCCGGCGCCGGCTCATCGGTCTTCACTGCCGCCTGGACCTTGTCGGGATCCTGCAAGCGGCCGAGCTTGACGCGCTTGGTCTCCTCCTGGCCCTTGCGGATGACGACGACGTCGACCTCCTTGTCGACCGCCGTATCGGCGACGACGCGAGAGAGATCCTTCGGGTCCTTGACGTCCTTGCCGTCGAACTTGACGACGACGTCGCCGGGCTCGATGCCGGCGGGCTTTGCCGGGCCCTTCTCGTCGACACCGGCGACCAGCGCGCCGCGTGGCGGCTTGATGTTGAGGCTTTCGGCGATCTCGTCGGTGACCGACTGGATGCGAACGCCGAGCCAGCCGCGGCGCAGTTCGCCGAACTGGCGAAGCTGGTCGACGACGCCAGCGACCGTCTTCGACGGCACGGCGAAGCCGATGCCGATCGAGCCGCCGGAGGGCGAGATGATCAGTGTATTGACGCCGATGACCTCGCCTTCGAGGTTGAACAGCGGACCGCCGGAATTACCGCGGTTGATGGCGGCATCGGTCTGGATGTAGCTGTCATACGGGCCTGACGAGATGTCACGGTTCTTGGCCGAGACGATGCCAGCCGTTACCGTGCCGCCGAGGCTGAAGGGGTTGCCGATCGCGACCACCCAGTCGCCGAGACGCAGTTTGTCGGAGTCGCCGAACTTCACCGAGACCAGCGGCTTCGGCGGCTTGAACTTCAAGACAGCGAGGTCGGTCTTCTTGTCGACGCCGACGAGTTCGGCCTTGATCTTGGTGCCGTCGTTGAGAATGACGTTGATCTCGTCGGCATCCGCGATGACGTGATTGTTGGTCACGACGATGCCGGACGTGTCGATGATGAAACCGGAGCCGAGCGAGTTGGTCTTGCGCGGCGGACCATTGTCCCCTCTGTCGCCCCCCTTGCTGCCGCCGCCGGGACCGCGACGATTCTTGAAGAAGTCGTCGAAGAATTCCTCGAAGGGCGAGCCGGGCGGCAGTTGCGGCATGGTGTTGGTGCCGCCGCCCTTGGCTTCGACGGTCTGCGAGGTCGAGATGTTGACGACCGCATCGATCACCTTCTCGGCAACGTCGGCGATGCCTTCCGGTCCGCGCGCATAAGCCGGCGAGCCGAATGCGCTGAACGCGCCGATGGCGATCGCAGCCAGCCCAATTCGCACGCAATGGCGCAAACGGGTCTTGGCAATGGTGGCAGCGGTCATTGTGATCTCCGAAAGAGAATTAAGGATTCGTTCTCCAGACTGCGCTCGAACGGGGTGGCGGCGCAAGCACGGAGGTTAACGGGCCTCAAGACCCGGATAATACGGCGAAAAACCGGCGACTTCGCTTCACTTTAGCGTTCGCGTTGGAAGTGCCGGGCTCAGTGGTGTCGGATCCACCAGATCAGGATCAGGCCGGCCACGGCCGAGCCGATGCCCACGGCACGCAGGATGTGATCGGGAGTTGCAAGCGCACTTTTCATCGCCTTGCGCATCCAGGCGGGACTCGCCGCGAACATCAAGCCTTCCAGCACAAACAGGATGCCCAAGCCGATGAGGAAGTCGGCAAACGCTATTGACCTCATCGGACTGGAACCTCCCCTTGTGCCGTTCTTGTTCCGCGAAGGGGCGGCGTTGGCGCCGCCCCTTGCTTCGTTTTACTGTTTCGGCGCCGCCTGCGCTTCGGCGCCCGCCTTGCCGCTTGGGCTACCGAAGTACCGGAAGAAGTCCGAGTTCGGCCGCAGCAGATAGCGGGTGTCGCTCGAGCGCAGCCCGGTCTCATAGGCCGACATCGAACGGAAGAAGGCGAAGAAGTCCTGGTCCTTGCTGTAAGCTTCCGCGAACAGCCGGGCGCGTTCCGCATCGCCCGCGCCGCGGGTCTGTTCGGCCTGCGAGTTGGCCTCCGCGACGATCACGGTCGCCTCACGATTGGCCTTGGAGCGGATCTCCTGCGCCTTCTGGTCACCCTGCGCGCGGAACTCGGCCGCTTCGCGTTGGCGCTCGGTCTTCATCCGGTCGTAGACCGCCTGGCTGTTCTGCTCCGGGAGGTCGGCGCGGCGGATTCGGACGTCGACGACCGAGATCCCGTAGCCGTCGGCCTCGCGGTCGAGCTGCTCGCGGATGCGCCCCATCAGCTTCTCGCGCTCGTCGCGCACCACCGTGATGAAGGTGACCTCGCCGAGCACGCGGCGCAGCGCCGCGTTGAGCAGCGTCGTGAGCTGAAGGTTAGCCGCCTGGATCGAGCCGACGCTCTGGTAGAAGCGCAGCGCGTTCTTGATGCGGTAGCGCGCAAAGGCGTCGACCACGAGCCGCTTCTGGTCGGAGGCGATCACTTCCTGCGACGGGTTTTCCAGATCGAGGATGCGATTATCGATGCTGATCACGCTGTCGATGAACGGCGCCTTGAAGTTCAGCCCTGGCTCGGTGACGACCTTGACGGGCTCGCCGAGACGGACCACGAGCGCCTGCTCGGTCTGCTGCACCGTGAAGACCGAGCTGTAGGCCACGATCAGGATGAGCAAGAGGACGATCAGCGAGACGATGCCTGTAACCGGAGACCTCATCGGGTGCCTCCGCCCTGCTGGCCGGAGGTGGCCGGCGGCCGCTTCGGCGTCAGCTCGTTGAGCGGGAGGAAGGGCACGACGCCGCCTTGTCCCGTCGCGGCGCCGTCATAGACGAGCTTTTCCGAGCCGCCGAGCACGCGCTCCATCGTCTCCAGATAGATTCGTTCACGCGTCACGTCCGGCGCCTTCTTGTATTCCTCGTACACCTTCAAGAACCGCGCGCTCTGGCCCTTGGCCTCGGCGATCACTTGTTCCCTATAGCCTTCGGCGTCTTGCAGGATCTGCGCCGCGCGGCCGCGGGCTACCGGCACGATACGATTGGCATCGGTCTGCGCCTCGTTCTGCTTGCGCTCAAGGTCGGCGCGCGCGGCCTGCACATCGCGGAAGGCGTCGATGACCTGCGCAGGCGGGTCGACCTTCTGCATCTGCACCTGGGTGATCAGAATGCCGGAGCCGTAGCCGTCGAGCGTCCTCTGCATCAATTCCTGCACGCCCTGCTCGGTGGTATTACGGGCGCCGGTCAGGATCGGCTGGATCTGCGAGCGGCCGATCACCTCGCGCATCGCGCTTTCGGCGACCGCCTTCACGGTGCCCTCGGGGTTCTGGATGTTGAACAGGAAGTCGCCAACGCCGTCGGGCTTGATGCGCCACAGCACGGTGAAGTCGACGTCGACGATATTCTCGTCGCCGGTCAGCATCAGGCTCTCTTCCGGCACGTCGCGGATGGTGCGGCCGCGGCGGGAGGGATCATCGATCAGCGTCATGCCGATGGAAATGGTCGAGACACGCAGCGCCTTGGGCAGCAGCACCGTCTCGATCGGATAGGGCAGATGGTAGTTCAAGCCCGGCTGCACGGTGCGCACATGCTTGCCGAAGCGCAGGACCACGCCGAGTTCTTCCGACTGCACGCGGAAGAAGCCCGAGGCGAGCCAGATCGCGACGATGAACAGCACGATGACGCTGATGCCGAGGCCGCTGAAATAGCCGCCGGGCAGGAGCTGCTGGAGCCGGTCCTGGCCGCGTCGCAGAAGGTCTTCCAGATCCGGCGGCCGCGGCCCGACCGGTTGCGGGCCTGTGCCCCATGGCCCTTTCGAGCCCGAGCCCCACGGGCCACCGCCCTGATTCTTCCACGGCATTCGACAGTCTCCTCGGCAGGGTCTGGAATTGCCCCCGCCCGCTTTGTCCGGTCCGGCTTTATAGGGGACGCTTTGCCCCCTTACAACGCACGCCTGACCGCCTCCGAGCTATGCCGCGCTGGGGAAATGTCAATGTAAACATTGGTGAAAGCGGTTAATGTTGCGGCCGCCGACGATATGTCACATAGGAGAAATCGGCGCTGTCGTCGCCTGCGGCCGGATGACGGACACGCGCGACCTCCTCCCATTCTGCCTTGTTGATCTCGAAAACAGTGTCGCCCTCGGGCCGCGCATGCACCTCGGTGACTTCGAGGCGATCGGCACGATCGAGCCATTGGCGATAGATTTCGGCCCCCCCGATCACCGCAATCTCGGCGACCGAGCGCCGCAGGGCATCGCCACGTGCGATCGCATAGGCGTCCGCCGAGGACGTGGTCACGACGGCGCCCGCCGCGCGGAAGCTCACATCGCGGGTGATGACGATGTTGGTGCGACCGGGCAGCGGCCGGCGCAGCGACTCGAAGGTCTTGCGGCCCATCACCACGGGCTTGCCGATGGTGAGTGCCTTGAAGCGCTGCATGTCGGACTTCAGCCGCCACGGGATCGCATTCCCGGCGCCGATGACGCCGTTCTCCGCGATGGCGACGACGAAGACGATCTCCATCAGGGCGCCTTCCCTGCAAGCCGCGTCAAGGCGTCACCGGTGACGCGGCACAGCGTCCAGTCATCCATCATGACGGCGCCGAGCGACTTGTAGAACGCGATCGATGGCGCGTTCCAGTCCAGCACCGCCCATTGCAGCCGCGACCAGCCATTCTCGACGCAGTCCTTCGCGAGATAAGTAAGCAGCGCCTTGCCGATGCCCTTGCCGCGATGCGACGGTCGCACGTAGAGGTCCTCGAGATAGATGCCGTGGCGGCCACTGAAGGTGGAGAAATTCACGAACCACACCGCGAACCCGACAGCCTCGCCATTCCATTCGGTGATCGCGCAAAAGAGCCGCGGGTTCGCGCTGAACAGCGCCTCCGCGATCATCGCTTCCGTCGCGTCCACCTCGTGCGTGAGCTTCTCGTACTCGGCAAGCTCGCGGATGAAGGAGAGAACGAGCCCGGCCTCGCCTGGGCGCGCGCGGCGGATGTTGAGCGACATCTATACTGCGACTTCCGCCTTGATATGCGGATGCGGGTCGTAGCCGACGAGCTCGAAATCCTCAAAGCGGAAGGAGAAGATGTCCTTCACGTCCGGATTGATCCGCATCACCGGCAGCGGACGCGGCGTCCGCGTCAGTTGCAGCCGCGCCTGTTCCAGGTGATTGGAATAGAGATGCGTGTCACCGAGCGAGTGCACGAAGTCGCCGGGCTTCAACCCCGTGACCTGCGCGACCATCATCGTGAGCAGCGCGTAGGAGGCGATGTTGAAGGGTACGCCGAGAAAGACGTCGGCCGAGCGCTGATAGAGCTGGCACGACAATTTGCCATTCGCGACATAGAACTGGAACAGCAGGTGGCATGGCGGCAGCGCCATCTTCTCGACGTCGGCCGGATTCCAGGCGGTGACGATCAGCCGGCGCGAGTCCGGGTTCTTTTTGATCATGTCGACGACGTTGGCGATCTGGTCGATGCTGCGGCCGTCGGCCGTCGGCCAGGAGCGCCACTGATGGCCGTAGACCGGGCCGAGATCGCCGTTGGCATCGGCCCATTCGTCCCAGATGGTGACGCCATTGTCGCGCAGATATTTGATGTTGGTGTCGCCGTTGAGGAACCACAGCAACTCATGCACGATCGCCTTCAGCGGCAACCGCTTGGTGGTCAGCATCGGAAAGCCGGCCGCAAGGTTGAAGCGCATCTGATGGCCGAACACCGACAGCGTGCCGGTGCCGGTCCGGTCGCGCTTCTCGACGCCGTCTGAGAGAATCCGCTCGAGCAGGTCCTGATATTGGTGCATGCGTGCGCTATGGGCCTTTTGGGGGGACGGCGAACTTAGCGGCCAGCCCCGTGCTGCGACAGCAGCGATTCGCTGCTTCGCGCAGATTATACCCGGAAAAGTGAGCGTTCCGCCGACAAACGACAAGGGGCGGAACTTGCGTCCCGCCCCTGCCCTACCTTCTTGATAGTACTGGCCAAGTTGGCAACCGCCGGCCTCAATTCTCCGATTCCGTGAACACCTCGTCGCGCTTGGCGCGCAACACCGGCAAAACCGTGAGCACCAGGAGGGCGGCCGCGATCGCGAGCAGCACGGCGGAGAGCGGACGCGTCACGAACACGCTCCAGTCGCCGCGCGAGATCAGCAGCGCGCGGCGCAGGTTCTCCTCCATCAGCGGTCCGAGCACCATGCCGAGCAGCAGCGGGGCCGGCTCGAAATCGTGCTTGATCAGCCAGTAGCCGACGAGGCCGAACACGCCTGCGAGAATGACGTCGACCGGCGCGTTGTTCACCGAGTAGATGCCGATCGCGCAGAAGATCACGATCGAGGGGAACATCAGCCGATAGGGCACGCGCAACAGGCGTACCCAGATGCCGACCAGCGGCAGGTTGATGATGATCAGCATGAGGTTGCCGATCCACATCGAGGCGATCATGCCCCAGACGAGGTCCGGCTGCTTCTGCATCACCTGCGGGCCCGGCACGATGCCGTGAATGGTCATCGCACCGACCATCAGCGCCATCACCGCGTTCGGCGGGATGCCGAGCGTGAGCAGCGGGATGAAGGAGGTCTGCGCCGCAGCGTTGTTGGCGCTCTCCGGCGAAGCTACGCCTTCAATCGCGCCGCGGCCGAACCGCGAGGGATTCTTCGCGATCTTCTTCTCCAGCGTGTAAGCGGCGAAGGATGCGATGACCGCGCCGCCGCCGGGCAGGATGCCGAGGATCGAGCCGAGCACCGTGCCACGCACGATCGCGGGCGCGGAGTCGACCAGGTCTTTCCTGGTCGGCATCAATCCCGTGATCTTCTGCTGCACGAGATCGCGGTTCATCTCGGCGCCGGCGTCGAGGTTGCGGATGATCTCGGCAAAACCAAACACACCCATCGCCACCGTCGCGAAGCCGAGGCCGTCGGCAAGCTCCGGAATATTGAAGGCCATGCGCGAGGCACCGGTCTCGATGTCGGAGCCGACCATCGACAGCAGCAGGCCGAACACGATCATGGCGATCGCCTTGAGCACAGAACCTTTCGCCAGCACCACGGCGAAGATCAGGCCGAGCACCATCAGCGAGAAATATTCGGCCGGACCGAATGCCAGCGCGAGCTTGGTCAGGGGGGCGCCGAGAACGGCGATCAGGACGGTTGCGACGCAGCCAGCGAAGAACGAACCGATCGCCGCGATCGCCAGCGCCGGACCGGCGCGGCCCTGCTTGGCCATCTGATGGCCGTCGATCGCCGTGACGACGGAGGTCGCTTCGCCGGGGATGTTGACGAGGATCGAGGTGGTCGAGCCGCCATATTGGGCGCCGTAATAAATGCCGGCAAGCATGATCAGGGCGCCAACCGGCGGCAATCCGAACGTGATCGGCAACAGCATCGCGACGGTTGCGATGGTGCCGATACCCGGCAGTACGCCCACCAGCGTGCCGACGAGCGCACCGATCAGGCACATCAGGAGGTTGATCGGCGAAAATGCGACGGCAAAACCGTGAGCGAGGTTGGCAAAGAGATCGACCATCATGCCCTCACTGGACCAGGAATCGCGGGAACATCGGCATCGGCAATCCGAGCACGTAAGGGAACAGCAGCGCACAGCCGATCGTCAGGCAGGCCCCGACCATGAAGGCCTCGATCCACTTCGTCTCATGCGAGCCCATCGCTGCAATCAGGAAGCTGACGAATGCCGAAACCACGAGCCCTAGAGGCCGGATCGCCAAGGCAAAGAAGACAATCGCCGCCATCACGAACAACGGCCCGCGCCAGGAATAATGCGAGAGCCCCGCCCCCTCGGTCAGAAGTCCCGTCAGCGCGATGGCGGCGGCCAACGCGACCAGCAGCCCGCCGAACATGCGCGGCGCCGTGCCGGCTCCGAAGGAGAAGCCGCGCATGCCCTGCAAGTCACTCGACGCCCACAATGCGAACAGCGCCACCGCCATCAGAACGATACCGCCGATATAATCCTGCGGCGCGCGGATGGTCATGAAGAGCGTGAGGATTGCGACCGCAAACAGCGGATAGGAGTAGATCAGCGCCAGCAGAACGTCCGAGGACAGCGCCTTCTTGGCATCAGCGCCGAACGCCCCGAACACCGCGCCGGGCGCCCCCGCCAGAAGCGCGGTCGCGTGGCTGATCAGGACGGTCGCCGGGCCGCGCCCGCTACCCCATCCGAATATCGTCCCGACCGACCAGATGAATTCGAAGATCTGCGGCGCGAGCGCCAAAAGGACGATGCCGATTGCGACCGATGTGTTTCGAGTCGTTGTCGCCGAGTGGCCCATTGTGTCGGCCATGCATGTCTCCTCCGCGACCCCGTAAGTCACGAGCCTTGTTGTTCTATTGGATGGAATTGGATCCCCACCACCAGCATCATTGCCTAGCGACTTTCATCACACAACGCCAGCAAAACCCAAGACGCCGCCGGCAAGCAACAGCCAGAGCGGATTGATGCGCGACACCGAGGCAAGCACCGCAACGCAAGCCATCAGCAGCGCGGCAATCACGGTGTGAGTGGTGGATTGAGCCAGGATCAGAGCGCTTGCCGCCATCAGGCCGATCGACAGCGGAACCAGTGCAACCTGGATCATGGCGGGCCAGCGCGATTGGCTGGGACGGTTGAGGAGGCGGCTCACATAGTAGGCAAGCAGAGCCGTCGGCAGGCACATCGCGAGCGTTGCCGCGAGCGCGCCGGGAATGCCGGCAACCGCATAGCCGATCAACGTGACGATCAGGACGTTCGGACCGGGCGAGAGCTGCGAGATCGCAAAGGCGTCGGCGAACTGCTTGTCGGTCATCCAGTGATGCACGTCGACGGCGATGCGGTGCATCTCCGGCACCGCGGCAGCCGCGCCGCCGACCGCGAACAGCGACATCAGGCCGAAGGTCGAGATCAGCGCCCAGATCGGGTTCTCGCTGTTCATGCTGATACCTTCCGCCGCAGGACAACCGTGACGGCGATGCTGGCAGGGATCGCGACCAGCAGCACCGCTTGCAGCGGCAGCCGCAGCACGCCGATCGCGACGAACACGGCTGCCATCAGGACGAGGGCAATCGCGTCGGCACGCCTCAGGAGCGGCGTCATCATGCGAAAGACCACCGCAATCAGCAGCCCGACGGCCGCGCAGGACACCCCGGCAAGGGTCCGGCGCAAAACCTCGAGCTCGCCGAAATGGGCGTAGAGCACAGCGAGAGCCGTCATGATCAGCGTCGGCGGCGCCAGCAGCCCGGCGAAGGCGGCGACGCCACCGGCAAGCCCGCGCAGGCGCGAGCCGAACACCATCGACAGGTTGACGATGTTGGGACCGGGGAGGAAGTGGCAGAGCGCAAAGGTCTCGTTGAACTCGTCCGCCGTCATCCAGCGATGGTCCTCCACGATCGCCCGTCTCGCGAACACCAGGACGCCGCCGAACCCGGCCAGCGACATCCTGGCAAATGCCGTGAACAGGGCGAAGAGGCCCGGTGGGACGGTCTTGGCGAGGATATCCGGCTCTTGAACGGCCGGTGCGGAATCCGAGGACATCGTGGCAGCTTAAGGGGCCGGGTATGCCTGCGCCAAGGGCCGGCCTTCTGGGCGGCCAGCACCTATCCAAAGGAACTCTCGCCAAACCCCTGTCTTTCCCGACCTTTGCCCCCTATATTGGGGGTGCCGGCTTGCCGGCTATGGAAATAAACGGTCGTCGCAATAAACCATTCGGACCCGGGGGCGGTACCCGGCGCCTCCACCAAAGCCCACCAGCGGGCTATCCCAGAGCGGGCTTTGGCGGGGGCGAAATAGGATCGACGAGGGCGTAAAGGGCGTACTTTTTCCCGGTATTGTTCCGCCGTTATCGGGCTACTGCAATAGTTGCCAACGACAACTTTGCTCCGGTTGCTCAGGCTGCGTAACGCAGTTTGAAAGACCACTCTAAAGCCCTAGCGGGTTAAGCTCCGCTAGGCGGGGTTCGGAGGCACCTGGCAACAGAAGCCTCCACTTCCATTTTTCTCCCGACCATTTTCTCGCGGGCGGGGACTCCTGCTGGCCGGTCGGGCGCGGTACCATTGCGGCTTGGCGAGTCGGCGCGGCACCGGCTCGGGAAATGCGACAGGACCGATAGTCAGGATCCATAATGGCGACCGATCATATCCGATACGACGTGCTGGCACGCGACGCATTGCGCGGCGTGCTGCGGAAGGTGCTGAGCGATGCCGCAGCGCACGGATTGCCGGGCGAGCATCACTTCTTCATCACCTTCGTATCGAAGGCGGAGGGCGTAAAGCTGTCGCCGCGGCTGCTCGCGCAATACCCCGACGAGATGACGATCATCCTCCAGCACCAGTTCTGGGACCTGACCGTGCTCGATGATCGCTTCGAGGTTGGCCTGTCCTTCGGCGGCATCCCGGAGCGGCTGGTGGTGCCGTTCAGCGCGATCAAGAGCTTCCTCGACCCGTCGGTGAAATTCGGCCTCCAGTTCGACACCTCCGATGTGGCGGAAGTGCCGCCCGCGGCACTCCCCACAGCCCCTGCTCCCTCGGCCGTCTCGGTCCCCGCGCCGGCTCCCGAGAAGACGGAAGCCGAGGACGAACCCACCGCGCCCAACCAAGGCGGCGCCGAGGTCGTGCGGCTGGATCGCTTCCGCAAGAAATGATTGAGGTCGCGCCGCGCGAGAGCCAAGCGCGGCCAAACCACCTATATAGATGAGCATCGAAAAGCTGTGCGCATTCCGCGCGGCAGAATGGATGTGCTCATGGACAAGACGACCCGCACCTCACGCCGCTCTTCCACCCGTATCGAGACCGACAGTTTTGGTCCGATCGAGGTCCCCGCCGACCGCTACTGGGGAGCGCAGACCGAACGCTCACGGCAGAATTTCCGCATCGGGGAAGATCGCATGCCGATCTCGCTCGTGCATGCGCTCGGCATCGTCAAGCTGGCCGCAGCCCAGACCAATCGCGAGCTCGGCCTCATCGACCAGCGCCGCGCGAATGCCATCATCCGCGCCGCGCGCGAGGTGGTCGAGGGCAAGCTCGACGACCACTTTCCGCTGGTAGTGTGGCAGACCGGCTCGGGCACCCAGAGCAACATGAACCTCAACGAGGTGATCGCCAACCGCGCCAACGAGCTGCTCGGCGGCGAGCTCGGCGCCAAGAAGCCGGTTCATCCCAACGACCACGTCAACATGAGTCAGTCGTCGAACGACTCTTTTCCCACCGCGATGCACATCGCGGCCGCCGGCCGGATCACGGCCGATCTCATTCCAGCGCTCTCCGAGTTGCTCGTCGCGCTGCGCAAGAAGGAGAAGGCGTTCGCAAAGATCGTCAAGATCGGCCGCACCCATACCCAGGATGCGACGCCGCTGACGCTCGGCCAGGAATTTTCCGGCTACGCCGCACAAGTCGAAAGCGGCATTGCGCGATTGAAGGTCGCGGTGAAGGATCTCTATCCGCTGGCGCAAGGCGGCACCGCGGTCGGCACGGGTCTCAACTCAAAGCCGCGCTTTGCAAGACTGTTCGCCAGGCACGTCGCGACCATCACGAAACTGCCCTTTACCAGCGCTGCCAACAAGTTCGAGGCGCTGGCGTCGAACGATGCCTATGTGCTCGTGCACGGCGTCATCAATTCGGTGGCGACGGGGCTGTTCAAGATCGCGAACGACATCCGCCTGCTGGGATCGGGCCCGCGCTCGGGGCTGGGCGAACTGATCCTGCCCGAGAACGAGCCCGGTTCTTCGATCATGCCCGGCAAGGTCAATCCGACCCAGTGCGAGGCGATGACCATGGTGTGCTGCCAGGTGTTCGGCAATCACACTGCAATCACCGTCGCCGGCAGCCAGGGCCATTTCGAGCTCAACGTCTTCAAGCCCGTGCTCGCTTACAACATGCTGCATTCGATCCGGCTGATGGCCGACGCCGCGCGCTCCTTCACCGAGCATTGCGTTTCGGGCATCCGTGCCGACGAGAAGCGTATCCGCGAGCTGATGGAGCGCTCGCTGATGCTGGTGACGGCGCTGGCGCCGAAGATCGGCTACGACAACGCGGCCAAGGTGGCGAAAACGGCGCACGCCAACGGCACCACGCTGAAGGAAGAGGCACTCCGACTCGGCTTCGTCTCGGCGGACGAGTTCGAGCGGCTGGTCCAGCCCGAAAAGATGACCCACCCCGGCTGAATTGCCGGATTTCGATAGGCCTCCGTAAAGATACGGAGGAAAAAACGGCAAGAAATATAAGATCCGAGCAAGGGGATTTGATTACCGTCAATGTTCCGGCCTTGGCGCGTGCTAGGCGGTATTTGCCCACGACCGGGCGAAATTGATTGTTTGATGGTATCAGAGGCCGATTGACGAGGACCAAATGGCGATCAAGTCTCATGGAACACAACGCAGTGCATCATTTCTAACGATTTCATCCCGCCTGCCGAGGATTGGCTGATGGAGACGCGGCATGGGGAACGTCATCAACCTGAACCGCTTCCGGAAGCGCGCCGAACGGGAAGCCTCGGCGAAGCAGGCGGAGGCCAACCGGACGAAGTTCGGCCGCACCAAGGCCGAGCGATCGGCGGAGGAGAAGCGCGAGGCCCAAGCGAAGGAGCGCCTGGATCAGCATCGGATCGAGCGCGAGGAACAGCCATGAAATCGCCCGTCGTCAAGCGATCGATCGTCGTCGCCGGCCACAAGACCAGCGTCAGCCTGGAAGAGGCCTTCTGGAACGGCATGAAGGAGATCTCCGGACTGCGCAACATGACGCTGTCGGAGCTGGTCGGCGAGATCGACAGCAATCGCCAGCAGGGCAACCTGTCGTCCGCGATCCGCCTGTTCGTGCTCGATTACTTCAAGAACCGCGCTATGGCCGTCCTGCCCGAGCAGAAGGTCCCGGCGCAATAGAGCGCTCGAAGGCATTCGACAAAACTCCGCCGCGAGGCCCGCACTTTATAATCACTCTAAGGTGCGGTCCCGGCTGCGTGAGTGCGCTTGACCTCTCTCGCTGCCGTTGAAAATACAGGGCATGACCGACGACAAGATCACGCGCCCGCAGACGTCCACGCAGCTGCCCTCGAGTTTGCCCTCGGGTTTGCCCTTGGGGCTGGCCGAACGCGGCTATTCGGGCGTCATCCAGCATCTTTCCGCCAGCGGTGCGGGCTCGGCTTTGTCGGACGTCGAGCTGGAAAGCCGCCTGATCGAGCTCGGCTTCGTCGAGGGTGCCAAGGTCGAGATCCTGCACGAGGGCATCGTCGGCCGTGACCCGATCGCGGTGCGCGTCGACAACGTCACCATCGCGGTGCGGCGCCGCGAAGCCATGGCCATCATCGTCGCGTAACGAGCGACCGGACCTTTGACCCACGCCTTCGATCCCATGGAATCTCCCCTGCTGCATCTCGCCCTGGTGGGCACGCCGAACAGCGGCAAGACCTCGCTGTTCAATGCGCTGACCGGCAGCAAGCAGAAGGTCGCGAACTATCCCGGCGTCACCGTCGAGCGCAAGGAAGGCTTTTTCGTTACTCCCCTGGGACGCCAGGTCTCGGTGGTCGACCTGCCCGGCACCTATTCGCTGCGCGGCCGCAGCCCGGACGAGGAGATCACCCGCGACATCGTGCTCGGCAAGGCATCCGGCGAGGCGAGGCCCGACCTCGTGCTGTGCGTGGCCGATTCCACCAATCTGCGCCTCACCATCCGTCTCCTGCTCGAGCTCAAGCGCACCGGACGACCGATCGTGCTGGTGCTCAACATGTTCGACATCGCGACCCGCCGCGGCATCACCGTGGACGTGGCGCAGATGGCCGACGCGCTCGGCGTGCCCGTGGTCACCTCGATCGCGGTGCGCAAGGGCGGCACTGCCGACCTGCTCAAGCTGACCGATGAGATCTCGGCGCAGATTCAGTCCGAGCCGCAAGAGAACACGTGGCGGCCGCTCAGCGTCGCCGAGCTGCGCGCCACGCAGCGCGAGGCCGACCGCATCATCGCGTCCTCCGTCAGCCTGCCGAGCCGGCCCGACACCTGGACCGCCCGGATCGACGCCGTGGTGCTGCATCCCGTCGGCGGCCTCATCGTGCTCGCCCTGATCCTGTTCGTGATGTTCCAGGCGGTGTTCGCCTGGGCACAGCCGCTGATGGAGCTCCTGTCCTCCTCGTTCGATGCGCTCGGGCAGTACGTGCACGACACCCTGCCCACTGGGCTGTTGCAGAGCTTCTTGCAGAACGGCGTGATCTCCGGCGTCGGCAGCGTCATCGTGTTCTTGCCGCAGATCATCATCATCTTCCTGTTCATTCTGCTGCTGGAAGATTTCGGCTACATGGCGCGCGCCGCGTTCCTGATGGACCGCATCATGGGCGGCGCTGGCCTGCACGGCCGCGCCTTCATTCCGCTGCTCTCGAGCTTTGCCTGCGCCATCCCTGGCATCATGGCGACGCGCGTGATCGACAACCGGCGCGACCGGCTGACCACGATCCTGATCGCACCGCTGATGACCTGCTCGGCGCGCATTCCCGTCTATACGCTGATCATCTCCGCCTTCATTCCGGCGAAACAGGTCTGGGGCTTCATCAACCTCCAGGGCCTCGTGATGTTCGGCCTTTACGCCGCCGGCATCATCAGCGCGCTTCTCGTCTCGTTCCTGATCAAGTTCTTCATGCTGCGCGACTATGCGCCGGCTCCGTTCATGCTGGAGCTGCCCGACTACAAGATGCCGCGGCTGAAATCGATCGCGATCGGCATCTTCACGCGCGCAAAGATGTTTTTGCAGCGCGCCGGCACCACGATCTTCTCGATGATGGTGCTGATCTGGTTCCTGGCTTCGTTCCCGCAGCCGCCGGCTGGCGCAGCGGACCCCGCCATCAACTACAGCCTCGCTGCGATCCTCGGCAAGGCCATCGCGCCGCTGCTCGCGCCCGTCGGCTTCAACTGGCAGATCGCGGTGGCGCTGATCCCGGGCATGGCAGCGCGCGAGGTCGCGGTGGCAGCCCTTGGCACGGTCTATGCGATCGAAGGCGGCAAGGAAGCGGCCGAGCAGATCGGCCAGGTGCTGGCGACCAAATGGTCGCTGGCGACCGCCCTGTCGCTGCTCGCCTGGTACATCTTCGCCCCGCAATGCGCCTCCACGCTCGCGGTGATCCGGCGCGAGACCGGAAGCTGGAAATGGATGGCGACCACCTTCGCCTACATGCTGGCGCTGGCCTATGCCGCGAGCCTTGCGACCTACAACGTCGCGGTCGCGCTCGGCGCGGGGTAATTCTTCGCGCTGGATGGGCCTCCGGCCCCTCAAAATCAAAATCTCGAAAACAACCCCATGCAAAGTAGCCGGCGGTGTCCGGCGCCGCCGCCTGCATATTCGGAAAATCCGTTGACACGTCGGGCAAATCACCGGCACGATGTCATCATCGAGGACTCGGCAGTTGCCCATGCTTCGCCCAACTTGGGCACCTCGACGCGACCGAAATTCCTATCGCGTTTCGATCTGGGATGACATCAATGGACTTCGGCACTGGTCGGAGACAACCACGATCCGCGCCGTCAGCCGAGAGATTGGGTTTGCCGAAAATGGTGACTTTTGGGAATGAACCACCTGGCCAGGGCGCGCACCTCGTCTTCGCATGCTTCCAGTGCGATTTTCTGAGCAAGCATCACGTCGCCGATCGGGAGATCACCAATCGTCGTGAAACATAGCCCCTCGCGGAGGCGACCTCTTTTGTCAATCTCGCATACATTGACCGAGGTGCCGGTATAGATCCTGTACTGATTTCCGGTGTTTCCTCCGACCACATCGAAGTAACCCTTACTTGCGAACTGCTCTCGCTGCGCCTGCGACAGCCAATCTCGCAGCATCCGTAGCGACCGCCCCTCGGGCGTGGTCTCCCAGCCGTGCTTGATGAAAAGGGCTCTCGTCGCTCTCATCCGGGAGCGGCTACCCAACGGCAATGGTCGAAATCGAAACATGATAGGAGGCGACTAACCGCCGATCAGCCTGGGAAAAAAGAGTGTTTCTTCCGCCGTGGGGTCGAACGATCGGACTTTCGATACCTGACCTTGACTGGTCCTGACCGCCGCGGTGAAGCCAACCCCGGTCAGCTCGTAAAACCGCCGTTCCGCCTGGGCCAGTTCCTCTGCGTCGCCGGAGTTGAAGGAATAACGGCTATCGCCGTTGCGGTCCATCACGAACTGGATTGGCATCATTGCCTCCTATGATCGCCACTGGAAGATCATCGATCCAAAAGTATCGCACGGGCAACGCCCTATCCGGGCGTTGCCGTAGCCGCGTTCCTTTAGCCGCCCTTCGCCGCCTCGTATGTGTCCCGGTATCCTCTGGCAATCGTTCGAACGCCCCGTCCGATATCGTCGTAGACATCGTCCGGCAGGTTCGCCAGGGAGACACGAAGCGACCATTCGGGGGCATCGAAACCGCCACCATTCAGCAGCACGATCCCGTGGGCTTCCGCCAAACGGAATGCAAGATCGAGCGGATGAATGTGCTTCTTCAGATAGTCGACGGCTTCGTCTCCGATGTTCTTCCGGGCCCAGAACTCGAAATCGATCAGGGCGTAATATGCGTCGTAGCTGGGATTGGGCGACAGCTTGTCGGCGAGTCCAAGGCCATCGAGCAGCGCCCACAGCCGCTTGTTGACGATTTCCATGCAGGCAGCCTGGTAGGCCTTCTTCGCATCCATCATCTCCGCGAGCGAGAAAAGGCTCATCATCACCTGCTGGGGCAGCGACAGGCCTGCAGTGTGATTGAGCGCGACGTCGCGACTGTCGGCAACGATGCGATCGATGAATTTCAGCTTGCGCGGCTCCAGCGTCAGCGGCCCGTAACGCTTGTCGAGCGCCTTCACAGCGTCGTCGGGCAGCTTCGCGATCATCTTGTCGAAGATGTTGTCTTCATGAATGGCGATCGCGCCAAGCCGCCATCCTGTGCAGCCGAAATATTTGGAATAGGAGTAGACGCCAATGGTGTTGTGCGGGAGTTCGCCCAGCAGCGAGCGGAAACCATGAACGAAAGTACCGTAGACGTCGTCGGTGAGCAGCATGAGGTCGGGGCGCTTGGTCTTGACCAGGTTGCCAAGCTTGGCGATCGTCTCCGGGCTCACGCCCATCCCGGAGGGATTGGCCGGATTGACGATGAAGAAGGCCTTGATCTTCGGATCCTCCAACTTCTTGATTTCCTCGTCGGTGAACTGGAATTTGTTTTCCTGCGGCGCCCTGATCTGGACGACCTTGAGGTCGTAATCCTCCAGATGCGTCATCTCGATGTAGGGCGTGAAGATCGGCGTTCCCAGCGCGATGGTGTCGCCGGGTAGCAACAGGCGGTTGGCCTTCAGCGACTTGAAGAGGTAGCACATCGCCGCCGTGCCGCCCTCGACCGCATAGATGTCGAACTTGCCGGCCGGCCGCGGCTCGCCGCAAACGGACCACATCAGATATTCGTGCACGATCTTTTCGTTGTGCACCAGCATGCGGTCCGGCACCGGATAATTGTCGCCGATGATGGAATCGACGAGCTCGTGGACGAAGGCGTCCGGGTCGAAGCCGAATTTCTTGACTGCAAACGGTAGCATCTCCGAAAGGAAGCTCGCGCCCGGCATGTCGGAATGCTTGGCGAGCCAAGCTTCGAACCGCGCAGCAATGCCCTTTGCCTGGGGCATGCCGCCAATCCCCGCCGGGTGCTCCATGACCCGCTTGCTTTCGGTGATCGCGAACTGTCCCAGCAGGAAGAAACCTTCGCGCGGCGTGGTGGCCACCCAGTTCGGATTGCCGCGGCCGGCGTTCAGGAACGCCGATTGCGTCCGTTTCGACGTTGCCTTGGCGAGACTGATCAGTTCGTCCTTGATCTCGAACGGACTCAGCGCCTCGAATTTCTTCAAGGTCAAGATATCGGCCATGTGACACTCCCCGAGCTGTGCAAGTTCGCCCGCGCGATCGCACTCAGGATGATCAGCAGCCGGCGGTGTCCCTTGATCTACCTCAAGGCCCAGGCGGCGATAACGCTCCGAAGCGCCGTCATCCTGCAAAGCGGCGAGGCCGTTTCGTCGGTGGGTCGCAAATGCCGCAAGGCTCAATAGCTGCGATTGATATAAATCAATATTCCCCTTTCGAACCGTCTCTTCATGTTGACCGATACGGCTTCAGCTCTCGTCGCTGGGTCTTCAATCCGGGACGTGGCGCCGGAGCGAAGCGGGCGCGTGCCGATGGCATGAAGGGGTGCAATCATGGTCGACTGGTTCTTTCAGACGCTCAAGAGCTATCCGGAAATCGCGATCTTCCTATCCTTGGCCCTGGGCTACTATTTCGGCTCCTTCACCTACAAGGGCCTGGGACTGGGGGCCGTCACCGCGACACTGATTGCCGCTGTTATCATCGGCCAGATCGGGATCACAATCACGGGCCCGCTCAAGCCATTCTTCTTCCTGATGTTCCTGTTTGCCATTGGCTACGGCGTCGGGCCGCAATTCGTGCGCGGCATCGCGCAGGACGGCGTTCCCCAGGCGATTTTCGCCGCCGTCGTTTGCGTGTTCTGCCTTCTCGCCGCGTATGTCGGGGCGAAGATTGCCGGTTACGATGTCGGTTCGGCCGCCGGACTCTATGCCGGTTCGCAGACGATCTCGGCGTCCATGGGGCTGGCGACCGATGCCATCAACCGGCTCGGGCTGTCGCCGGAAGAAACCAAGAAAATCCTCGACGGCATGCCCGTCGCCTACGCGGTCACCTATATCTTCGGCACCGTCGGATCCGCGATCGTCCTCGCCCTGCTTGGCCCGGCCCTGCTCGGCATCGATCTCGAAGCGGCGTGCAAGAAATATGAAGAGGAGCACGGCGGCAAGAAGCAGTTGGGCGGTCCCGGCACCGCGTGGCACCAGTTCGAGGTCCGTGCATTCCGCGTTCGTGAACGCGGCCCGGCGGTCGGCAAGACGGTGCAGGAGGCCGAGGCGCTGGTCCCCGATCAGCGGGTGTTCATCCTGCGGCTGCGACAGGACGGGAAGATCATCGACGCCATCGCCGATGCCGTGATTCACGCGGGCGATGTCGTGGCCGTGGCAGGCCGGCGCGACGTGCTCGTCCAGCTGATCGGCGAACAGGCGGAGGAAGTCGACGATCGCGAGCTGCTCGCCATGCCGATCGAAGGTGTCGACGTCTACGTGACCAGCAAGGACGTCGACGGCAAGACCCTGGAGGAACTGGCGAAGAGTCCGGCATCGCGCGGCGTATTCCTGCGCAAGATCACGAGGGGCGCGATCGCGGTCGAGATCCCCATCCTCCCCAACACCAAGCTGAACCGGGGCGACATCGTCACCATCGTTGGACGCACGCCCGATGTCGCGGCCGCAACAAAGATGCTTGGCCGGCCGGATCGGGCAACCGATGTTGCCGATGTTGCCTTTATCGGTGCCGCCATTGCCATCGGCGCGCTGGTCGGCGCGATCGTCTACAAGATTGGCAGCGTGCCGCTCACGCTGTCCACCTCCGGCGGTGCGCTGATCTCAGGACTGTTCTTCGGCTGGCTGCGTTCCGTGCGGCCGACCTTTGGCCGAATCCCCTCACCTACCGTCTGGTTCATGAACTCCGTCGGCCTGAATGTTTTCATTGCCGTGGTCGGAATCTCGTCGGGACCGGGCTTCGTTGCCGGCCTGAAGGCGCTTGGCATCGGCCTCTTCCTCTGGGGCGTCGCGGTAACAACCGTGCCGCTGATCCTTGCAATGTACGTCGGCAAATACCTGTTCAAATTCCATGACGCCATCGTGCTCGGATGCTGTTCCGGCGCACGCACCACCACTGCCTCGCTCGGCATGATCAACGATCGCGCCAGGAGCCAGATTCCGGGGCTTGGCTATACCGTCACCTACGCGGTTGGAAACACGCTGCTGACGATCTGGGGCATGGTGCTCGTCATGTTGATGGCATAGAAACCGGCTGCCCGAGATGCTGACCTGGCTGGAGCAGTTTCTCGTCCGTTATCCGGAGCTCGCGCTGTTCCTCGTGATCGCCGCGGGCTACTGGATCGGAAGCTTCAAGATCGGAGCCTTCAGTCTCGGCCCGGTCACGGGCTCGCTGTTCGCCGGCCTGGTGGTCGGCGACTTCGCGCATGTGCCCGTTTCCAGCATGACCAAATCCTTCCTGTTTCTGCTGTTTCTGTTCGGAGTCGGCTATTCCGTCGGTCCGCAATTCGTGCAGGCGATGAAGCGCGACGGGCTGAAGCCGATGCTGCTCGCCGTCGTGGTGTGCCTCACCGGCCTTGCAGCCGCAATTGTCGTGGGACGAATACTCGGGCTCGATCCCGGCTTTGCAGCAGGACTGATGTCGGGGGCGCTCAGTCAAAGTGCGGCGATGGGAACGGCGACCGACGCGGTCAACGGCCTCTCGGCGCCCGAAGCGCAGCGTGCCCTCTATGTCTCGCACATCGCGGTCGCCGATGCGGTCTGCTACATCTTCGGCTATGCGGGCGTGATCACGTTCTGCACGGTGGTCGCGCCGGCACTCCTGAAGATCGACCTGCGGAAAGAAGCGCTCAAGCTCGAGCAGTCGCTGGGAATGACCCGCACGAAGCCGGGTCTGGCGTCCGCGTGGCGAAAATTCGAGCTGCGTGCCTATCGGCTGGACGAGCACTCTCCCCTCGCCGGATCGACAGTCGCGGCCGCCGAAGCCCGCCTGCCCGAGTACCGCCTGTTCATCCATCGGATTCGCCGAGAAGAACGCATCCTCCAGGCGGAGCCCGGCACCATCCTCGTGCCAGGCGACGTCATCACGATATCGGCGCCGCGCCAGATCATCGTGGAACTGATCGGCGCCCGCGCCGAGGAGGTCGAGGACAGAGGGCTGCTCGACATTCCCCTGATCTCCGCTGACGTTTTCCTGATCGATGCCAAGCTTGCCGGCATGAACCTGCAGGAGGCCTCACAGCAGGACTGGACACGCGGCCTCTATCTGCGCTCGTTGAGCCGGGGCGGCCAAGAGCTTCCGATTGCTCCCGGCGTCGTCCTGCAGCGTGGCGACCTGCTGCGCATCGTCGGCCCCGAACCGGTCGTGGAGAACGCGGCGAAGAATATCGGTGTCATCGTTGCCCCCAGTACTAGCATCGATTTCGTGGTGCTGGGGCTCGCCATCTTCTTCGGCGGCATCTTTGGTGTTCTCGTGAGTTTTCCTGTCGGCAGTATCAAGATCGCGCTGAGCACGAGCGTCGGCACGCTGCTTGCCGGGCTTCTGGTCGGCTACCTCCGCACGCTCAATCCGCGCTTCGGTCGGATTCCGGACGGCGCCATCAGCCTGATGACGTCACTCGGACTAGCCGCGTTTGTCGGGCTCACCGGGATCCATGCCGGACCGATCTTCCTCTCCGCCTTGCGGGAATCGGGCATCGGCCTGCTGCTCGGCGGCATGGTAGTGACCCTGCTGCCGCAGATCGTCGGATTCTGCTTCGGTCATTTCGTCTTGCGCATGAACCCAATCCTTCTGCTCGGCGGTTTGACCGGGGCGCAAACGGTCACGGCGGCAATGGCCGCCCTCCAGGAGCGATCGGGAAGCCCGGTTCCCGTGCTTGGCTATACACCGGCCTACCCCATCGCGAACATCCTGCTCACAACCTGGGGCTCGGTCATGGTTCTTGTGTTTGCGGCCTGAGCCAACACAGCACTACCGGCAAGGGCGATTATCGGCGGCAACGTGAAGAGCCAGCGATGGCAAAAGTGTCCTTATCGCGCCAATAGGAACGATTTCGGTCCTCTGCCGTTGCGCGGCGTGGAGGAGTGCCGATGGATCAGGATGACGACAAGAAGCCGCCACGGGAGCGAGAGCGTCCAGATCGTACAGAAGACGCGCGCAAGGTCGCGGAAGAATACGCCGAGTTGCAACGTCAGATCGCGGAGAAGTTTCGCAGGAAGATGAACTAGGCAGTTGCCTCGAAATGCGGCAGCTCCGTTCCGCGCTGACGTCACCCTCACACGGCCGCGCCAGTCAACGGGCGCGCAGGGCGCGCCAGCTTTCGACGCCATCATTTTGACGACGCTCCTGTTTGCGCAACTCATCGATGAGACGTTCGAGATAGGACGGCAGGGGCGAAGTTTGGCGAGATAAGTTCTGTTGCAACCTGTCACCCACCTCGTCGCAGATCGACCGGGCAGTCTTATGGTCGATGCGGTCCGATATTCGGCTGATCGGTTCCATGACGCGACTTCTTTGGTCGGCCCCACGATTAACCTAAGTTACGGAGCGAGAAAATGTTTCGCGTCAATCGGTGAATACTGGAACGAAGGCCAATCTTGCGACTGTTGGAACTGGAGACGCTCGGTCTGGGAAACAGGTATCAAGTTGAACTTGAAACGGTTCACGTTCGATCTGACGTCGTCACGTTATCGCTTTCCGATTTTCCGCCCTTGTGACCGGTCCGTAACCGGAGCTACCATCGTTCATCACCGGCTGAGGCTCTGCCCATAGGCGTCGGTGGCTGAGAGACCATTGCGCTCCCGCCTAGTGCGAGGAGAGCAAGATGGATCGGGCCCGGCAACTTCAACATCTTGAACAGGCTGAGCACCACCTGTTGTGTGGCAAGCGGAACGTTTCCGATCAAGAACAGCGTATCGAAGACCTCGAACATCATGGGCATGACACAACTTTGGCCCGCGCACTCCTGGAAACATTCGTCTGCACGCAAACGCAATTCGTTGCGCACCGCGATCAAATCCTTCGAGAACTGGACCACGCTTGAACTAGGGCCCGGGGACGAGTTCTGCCGCTACCGGGATTAGCTGGCGTGAACTGTGGGGCGGCACCGGCATAGACCAGGTTCAGAGGCCGCGCCGCGCCGCACGTTCCGTGCACAGATGCGCGACATCGTTGGCAATGTCTCGGGCCACACATGGTTTCTCTCGCAGCTTCACACTGCGAAAGCGATCGGGAATGGCTTTTGCTGCGAAGCCAGTCACAAACATGAATGGAACTCTTTGCCGCGTTAGTTCGTCTGCCAAGTCGAAGGCGTTCTGACCTTGCAGGGTCACATTCATTATCGCCATGTCAAAGCCGTCTCGCATCACGGCGTCAAATGCCTCTCTTACGGCGGCAATGGGGCCGACCACCTCCGCGCCATGCTCTCTGAGCATTCGCTCGAGATCGTCGGCCAGAAGGTATTCATCCTCAAGTACGAGAACACGGCATCCGCGTAGAAGCTCAGCGCTGTCAGCCATAGTTCGCTCCCATGGCTTGCATCGGCCACCATTCAACGTGCCTCGTTGGGAGGGCGTTCCTACCTGCTCAGAAGACGGGAACAAGGGGTCCATTGATAGTTCGCAGTGCAGCGTGAACTGCGATGACGAAATCACTCCTCATTTCTTCGCTGGAGCTAGGGTCAGTCATTCGGCGGATCCTTCGCCGGAAGGCCGTAGCGCACCAGGAGCGCAGGGGTTAAAGCGTGGGGACAGCCTGGCCAGCGAAACGACTTGCCTCAAGACAAGGCTACGCCGAGCTCGTTCACCGCTTGTGGCTGCGATACACGATGTGGATCGAGGCGCGCCGCGGCGGATTTCGGTGCGCCCACATTTCGAACATGTCGCCGGCTTCCGCCGCGCCTGCGCGCCAGCTCACCCGAACTCGATCGTCGTCGCCGATCGCTTCGTCGGTTCGGTCGTGAACATTCAATGATTTCTCAATGAGACCGGGCAGAGTTTCGGCTGACACGCCGACGGCCGTCAGCGCGCACGTCACGGTCGGACCATCGGCGGGACCGGCGAAATAGGCGGTCATACCGACAGTCTGGCCTCGCTTCGTCAATCTTGCCGAATAGAGAACGTCGATTCCGGGCCCGCGCTCCATTTGAGCCGTGACCGGAGCGTCTCCGTTGACGAAGCCCAGTCCTGACGCGATGCGTTCTATTTCGCTCGGCAACGCCGGCCGTAATCCACAGGTCCTGGCAAAGAGATCAACCAGCGCAGGGCCGTTGTCCTCCTCCGCAGCGACTGCGCCCGCGAGCACCAGCATCGCAAGTCCCGCGAACGCGAATCGAATCATGTAAAGCTCTCCACTGCTCAGAGCGTCGCGCCGCGACGAAATCAACCCTAATTCTCCGCCGCGCGCAGCGACGTCTCACGCACGATATTGCCGGCAAGGTCCTGATGACCTCCACCCGCGAAGTCATAGACGCCGGCAGTGACGACCACGACCAGACCGAGGCTGGGCCTGACCGCAGCTGGTTCCGCATTGATTTCGATCAATGGCGGGCCCCCATCGCATGTCACCTCTTCTCATGTCCTGCAAGGAGAGAGCAAATGACTAGACATGCCAAGCTTTTTGGACTGATCGTGAGTGCCGCACTCCTAACCGCAGCCCCTTTGTCGTTCAGCTATTCGCCGACGGAGGCCCTGTCGGTGTCCGTTGATCGCGCCGAGGCGCGCGTCGGGCGGCCACTGACACCCATGAGCGTTGCAGGCGTCAACCGCAGAGTGCATCGGCGCGCCTATTACGGTGCGGCGGCGGCGGGAGCCGCGGCCTATGGTGCTTATGGCTACCGCCGGGCTTGTGGCTACTATCCCTATCCGCCCTGCTATTGAGGCCCGCGCGAGGCTCGTCGCCTGACGGCGACGAGCCTCTTCGTTTCCTTTCCCTGCATATTGGTCTGGCACGCGTTCGCTGCAACTCGCCGAGCGACGCCGTACGCATGACCTCCGAGGTCAAATCTTCACGCATTTCGCTGTCGCGCGTACCGTTGAGCTAGATCAATGCTGAGCCGGTTCCCGGCCTCAGCGTCGAGATCCGATCGTGAAGGATCGACCATGGACGCACTGCTCAAGGAAATCCGGCACAGCCCGCTCTTATGGTTGCTCATCTTCGTGCCCGTGGTGATCGCGCTCGAGCGCATCGCGCCGGACGCGCATACGCTTCTATTCGTGCTGGCTGTGATTGCCATCGTTCCGCTCGCGAGCCTGCTCAGCCACGCCACGGAGGCCGTGGCCGAGAAGACCGGTGATGCGGTCGGCGGCCTGTTGAATGCCACGCTCGGCAATCTGACGGAGCTGATCATCGCGGTAACGGCGCTGCATGCCGGTGAATACATGCTGGTCAAGGCCTCGATCGCGGGTGCGATCGTGACCAATTCGTTGTTCATGCTGGGCGCGTCCTTTTTTCTTGGCGGGCTGCGACACCGCGTGCAGGACTACAACCGCGCCGGCGGCAGGCTCTATTCCGCGCTGCTGCTGATGGCCACGATCGCCCTGTTGTCGCCCTCCGCCGTGGCCGACCTCAACTTCCCCGGAAGCGAGACGGCGGTGCATCGCTTGAGTGTTTCCCTCGCGATCCTGCTGATCGCGGCCTACGGCCTCAGCATGCTGTTCTCGCTGAAGACGCATAAGGAGCTGTTCGCCAGCAGCGAGCATGGCGAAGCGGCCGGACCGATGCTGCCGATCGCGGTGGCAATTCCGACGCTGGGAATCGTGACCGTGCTGGTCGCGCTGGTCAGCGAGATCTTCGTCGAGTCCGTGCAGAAGGCGGCCGAAACGCTCGGCATGAGCCCGGCGTTCGTTGGCTTCATCGTGGTTGCCCTGGTCGGCGCCGCGGCCGAGATGGCGGTGGCATTTGGCGCGGCACGCCGCAACCGGCTCGATATGAGCGTGAGCATCGCGCTCGGGAGCGCGGCCCAGATCGCCTTGTTCGTCGCCCCCGTTCTCGTACTGCTCAGCTATGTCGTCGGGCCGCAGCCGATGGACCTTCAATTCTGGCCCGGGGCAGTGACCATGGTCATGATTTCCACCGTGGTGACGAGTTTCATCACCAATAGCGGCCGATCGGCGTGGTTCATCGGCGCTCTCCTGCTTTTCATCTACGCAATCTTCGCGATGACGCTCTACATGGTTCCACCCGGTTCGCACGGCCCGGTGTAGACACTGGCGCGGACAGAGCGCGGCTTGTCCGCACGGGCTGTGGCGTTTGCTGCGCTGCACGAACTAGCCTTTGGCTGGGGATACTCGACAAAAGGCCAGCGCTCATAGCCCGAGAGCCGAATTGAAGAAACTGATTGCTCAGGGCATCCTGTTGCCATGGCTTTGACCCTGGCACTTGTGACGACTATCTGCGCCGTTGCGCTGACAGAACGCAGCGTTGAACACCTGCTGTTTGCGATCGCGGCGCTCTTCCTCAACGCAGCTCTGCTGCTGATCTTTGTTGCCGATTTCGAGAGAGCGATCCTGCTGTCCGGCATGCTGGCCTTCGCAATCGCCGGCGTATCGATCGTGAAATTCAAGCACAGCGCACTCAAGCTGATCGTTTCCGATGTGCCGCTTGCATTTGCAGGCACGGTCCCATTCTTCGTGTTGCAATACCCACGCATGATGCTGGGTGTTCTGGTCGCCGGCATCCTGCTCGCTTTCGCTTCGATCGCGGTTCTGGTCTACGCCGCCGGATCTCCGATTTCCGTGGTCTTTCGAATTCCCTTGTTCTGCCTTGCACTCATCGGTTTCGCGAAGGCTTCCGCCATCAAGGGCGCCACGTCCTTGCGCCTGACCTTGACGCAAGGACGATGCTTTTATTCCACCTTCATGGCCTCGCTCATCGACCCCGCGTCCTGGCGGCAGTTCAATGGGTTGGCTCTGAGCGATATCGCAAACGAACCGTTGCCGCTGAGGGAGGCAATGCCTGCGCGCTCCAGCGAGCGTCCGGACATTATCGTCATCCAGCACGAATCGATCTTCGACCCGTGCATTTTTGGTCTGCCGATCGAGCCGGTCGTCGAAGCGCTCCTGTCTCCGGCAGAGGGAGAATTCGGGCGCCTCAACGTGGACATCTACGGTGGCGGCTCGTGGCAGTCGGAATTCAGCCTGCTGACCGGTCTTTCAAGCGCCAGCTTCGGTTCAAGCGCCTACTACCTCTTCAGGAAAGGCGCAGGCCGATTCCACAGCAGCCTGCCGCGCTCGTTGGCCTCGCTCGGCTACAAGACGACCCTCACATCGAGCTGCCGTCGTGACTTTCTCGACTATGATGAGTTTTATAGCTCGATCGGCATCGACGAACGCATCTTCATTGACGATTTTCCGCCGTCCTTCGACATCAGACGTTTCGAAGCGACGAATTCGGACGCCATGTTCCTGGAAGCGGTGATGGATGCTCATGCCGAGAGGATTGCCGCCGACCCGTCCCCTCAATTTCTTTATGTGCTGACTAACTTCAATCACGGCCCGCATGATCGGCAACTGGTGCCGCCCGGGCAGTTCGAGAGGGAGCGCGCCTTTGCCTTGGCGAGCCTTCCCGATGCCGGATATGCCGAATATTACGCGCGCCTGGTCGAGACCGCCTCGACCTGGCAAAAGCTCAGAGCGAAGCTGGCGAACACTTTTGCGGGGCGCCCCGTTCTCGTGATGCACTATGGGGACCATCAACCCGTGCTAACGAGAAGGATCGATCGGCACCTCGAAGGCCCGGAAGACACCCGGCGTCCGTTCCGTACATTCTATGCGATCGAGGCTTTGAATATCCCTCACTTTGAGCCCGGACGAGGCGCGGACCTCGATATCGCTTTTCTTGGAACTGTCGCCTTGCGACGTGCGGGCCTCCCGCTTGACCCGATATTCGCCACGCGTGCGAGCTTGCTCGACGATTGCGGAACATCCTACTTTGCATCGGCCTCCGAACGGAAACGCCGTTTCCACCGCACGCTTGTGGATCGGGGCTTGATAGACTTGAAGCCGCGCGTTCAGCACGCCCGCTAGCCGGGCGCATTTTTTCCGAGCTTTGCTCGGCCACCATGCAGGAGGTTCATATGGATGACCGAACCATGCGGCTTGCGTTGGAGCGTCACTGGAATGCGTCGGACGCGGGAGATTTCGACGTCGAGCATGGCATCTACCGCGAGGATGCCGTGCTTGACTATCCGCAATCGGGCGAACGGATCCGTGGCCGGCACAACATCCAGGAAAGCCGGTTCTTGCAGCCGAACAAGAAGCGCTTTGCGATCCGGCGCATCGTTGGAAGCGGCGATCTCTGGGTGACTGAATTCACGCTCAGCTATGATGACATCCCGTCCTACGCAGTGAGCATCATGGAATTCCGCGAGGGACTGGTGGCGCACGAGACGCAATACTTCGCCGACCCATTCGAGCCCTCGCCCTCGCGCGCGCATCTCATCGCGCGCGCTTGAATGGGCAGTCTTCGGGACCAGCACGCGTAGCCCGGATGGAGCGAAGCGAAATCCGGGATGGTCGGGTCCGCTGCCGCCAGACCCCGGATTGCGCTTCGCTCCATCCGGGCTACGGCATCATAGGACCTGTCCGCTCGTCGCGGCATTCTTGTCGGCGAGAATGCTGACGCTGATCAGGAGAACCCAAACCGGGAACACCACGATGCTCCAGTCGAAATAGTAGCTGCCGACCAGAAGGACCGCTGCGATCGCGTATCCGCCAAGCGCCAGCCAGCGCGGCGTGAGGCCGGTGTAGATGCCGATCGTCGACGTCGTGATCATGAAAACGGATGCTGTCTTCACCACGTAGATGTTGATCATTCCGTAGGCCAGCGCGCGTCCAAAATGGAACGTCACCGAGTCGACCGGAACTTCCGGCGAGGCGTGAAATGCCAGGATGATCGCGCCGACGACAGCCGCGGCCGCAAACAACATCGCCAGGAGCAGAAAACCGCTGCCAAGGAACACGGTTGCGAAGAACTGGTCCTCGCGCTGACCAAGCCTGTCGCGGAGCGCACCGACGAACCAGAGAAAGGCTATTCCTGCAAAAGGCACCAGATTTAACGCGATCACGACGTTGGTCGCTCCGGTGTGCAGCCATGCGCCCGTTTCCAGAGGATCTCGCGGCACCGAATGCCGCATCAGCACGAATACCGCGAATAGCAGGATCGAGAACACGACACCCGCGATGGCGGCGGCTCTCGGGGTTCGCAGATGGGCGTGCATCACGCTCGGCCGGTCAGCGGTATCGCGCATGGCAGTGCTCCCTCCCAGGAAGATAGGCCGCGGGCACCATCTCCGCCTGAGCGCGATACCGTGAGGCACCGAAACGAGGCCGGAGATCGCCATGATCCAACTGTCCGCGGACGGAAACAGGCCATTGCATGTGGTTCTCGGCCCAAACCATTGATCAAGATCAACGCCGCCGCAGCCCTTCCGGGATCAGTCGGCGATGCCCACGACGCAGTGCGGCAAAATGGCTGAACGGCGCCGAGCGGCCGACGCACGGAAGACCGGGACCGCTCCACCTGGAGGGACACACGCATGGATCGTCGTCAGCTCTTGAAGGCTTTCGCTGGACTCGCCGCTTGTCCACTATGCGCGCCGGCCGGTTTCGCAGCCGAGAACCACCCGCATTGGAGCTATGAGGGCGCAACCGGACCTGACGAGTGGGGCAGCCTCGATGCGGCCGACCAGGCTTGCGGGATCGGGCACCAACAGTCACCCGTTGACATCACCGGCGCCATCACGGCCCGGCAGTCCTCACTCGTCCTGCGCTGGAGCAAGCGCCCCGACACGATCGTGAACAACGGGCACACCATTCAGCTCAGCTTCGCGGACGGCGACAGGCTCAACATCGGTGGGCGCAGCTACAAGCTGACGCAGTTTCACTTCCATCACCCAAGCGAACACCATCTCGAAGGCAAGCCCTTCGCTATGGAGGCGCATTTCGTTCATGCCGCAGAGGGCGGCGGACTGGCGGTGGTCGGAGTCTTCATCGCTCCAGGCAGGCGCAACGCGGTGTTCAACAGGATCGTCTCGACGATGCCGGAAGAGGAAGGTCCGCCCGTTCCTGCGGATCACGCGATCGATCCCAACGGCTTGCTGCCGGCTGAGCGGGCCTATTTTCACTACGAGGGGTCACTAACGACCCCGCCATGCAGCGAAACGGTCGACTGGATCGTTTTCGCGCACCTGATAGAAGCTGCCGAAGACGATATCGCGCGTTTCGCCAAGCTCTACCCCATGAACGCCCGTCCGGTCCAAAAGCTCGACCGCCGCTTCATTCTTTCCTCGGGAGCACGATGAGCTAGAGCGAAGCGATTAGTTTCGCTTCGCTCTACCCCACATACAGCCTGTCATTATCGAGAAGGGCGCGTAGCCCGGATGGAGCGCAGCGAAATCCGGGATCTGGTGCCGGCGGATAAGACCGTTCCGGATTGCGCTTCGCTCCATCCGGGCTACGGGACTGATCGCTCGATCTAAAGCGCGATGAGATTAGGATGAATCGTCATCGCGCTTTAGGTTATTGTTTGTGCATGATCTCCGCGCAAACGCGTTCAGCGTTTGTCGCGCGGGAAAACCGCTTCACGCTTTTCCGGATCATGCTTTAGCGGAAATAGTCCAGCACGAGGTCGAGGTCGGAGCGGCCTGCGGCGGTGCCGTTGAGATCAGCGTCGATCACCCGGCGGCAGGCCTCCACGGCGGCGTGGTCGCCGAGATCGTTGGCAGCCTCGAGCACGAGCCAGGCCGCGTCGACCGATGCCTTGTCCGGTTTCGCCCCGCCGGCGTCGGCGTTGAGTGGCTTGTTGAGGTTCTTGTTGAGATTCTTGTTAAGATTCTTGCGGGCTGCGGTGCCGAATTGAGGCAACATGGCAAATATTCCCCTCTCGATTTCCCGACGACGCTCAATGCATCTGGAGTTCGGCGCTGCGGCCTGCGGCCGGATCGGCGGCGGTGCTGTTCTTGCGCGACTGGTAGAACTTCAGGATGCTGCGTGACGTCTCGATCTTGAGCCGGCCGAAATCGCGCTCGTTGTCCTTGAGGTCGCGCGCGGTGATCAGATGATCCTTGGCGCCGAGGAACAAGAGCGACATCGTCGTGTCCCACGAGAAATTCAGCGCCTTGCACAGCACCAGGAGCATCTCGCGATTGCGGTCCATCAGCGCGCGCTCGATCACGTCGACCGGCAGCGCCGAGAGCAGCGACAGGCCAATCTGCACCTCGTCGAAACGGTGCTGGCGCGCATAGTTCGAGATCGAATCCTGGTTGAGGTTGCCCTGGCGGTGCTGCGTCGTCACCAGGCGCTTGGCAACGAAATAGGTCCGCGAGGATGGCCCGAATTTCGATTGCAGGTCGCCGGTGACGTCGGTCACGGAGCTCTGGATCTGCGACATCATCTCCGGCCGCTCGCTCGCGAGCCGGCGGCGGACGTCCTCCGACGCTTTCGCAATGAGCTGCTGGAAGATGTGCCGCGGCACATCCTTGCGCAGGCCGAGTTGCTCGGCGAGGATCGAATCGCCGTCGGCGCGCCTCACCATGTGCAGCAGGCTAGAGCCGGAGAAGCGCGCACCCTCGTTCCTGGCGACCGAGGTGACGACCTCCTGATTGCCGCGCTTGACCAGGACGTCGGTCACGGCCTCGCCGATCGACTTGCGCTGCGAGATCGCCAGAAGGTGATCCTGCCCCTTGCTCAGGGCGTTCTCGATCAGCGTCTTCTCGTCGAGCCGGTCGGACTCGCGCAGAACGGGGCCGGCGACCGCGATCTCGTCGTCGAAGGCGAGCTGATGCAGCACGTTGAGCGGGGCGTGGTCGCAGGCGACCATCAGATCGGAGAGCTGCGCCCGCGCCGCCACCTCGATCTCGTCCGCGAGCTTGCCGATCACCTCGCCGAACATGCTGATCTCGTCGGCGCTGTAGCGGCCGGTGATCAACAGGTCGGTCGCATGCCACAACGCACGTGCACGGCTTTCGTCGGTGCCGCGCGCGATCGCGTCATCCAGATCCTGCAGAAGCGATTTCGCTTCGTTCATGGCGAATGTCCCCAGTTCTTGGCGGGCCGTCCTGTCCACTTGACAGGACGCCGAATTCCTCTGGGAACCACGCTAGCCGTCAAACGCGAGAATTCGGTAAAATCGGGAAATCAGTTTTTCCGAGCAAAATTCCCTAAAATTTGCGCTGATAGCTTTACGACCGTGCAGGGCCTCGCGCCTGCACCGGCATGCGGATCTTACGGATTGGACTGCGGCACCAGGATCAGCGGCGGCTTCGGCTTGGGCCTTGGCGGCGGAGGACCGGGCGCCGGCCTGACCTCGATCGGCGGCGGAAGCGGCGCCACCTGCTGGCTCGCGATCGGCGGGCTTGAGACCGAGGGGCTTGGTACAACCGGTGCAGCCAGCGGCGGCCGCGGTGCCGGTGCGGCCTTTGGCTCGACCTTAGCCTTGGGCTGGGTGCGGCGAGGATCGCGGCCGGGCACCGGCACGTCGGCCGGCGGCGGCAGCTCGGGCGCAGCGTCAGGTGACACGAGTCGCGGCAGTGCCGCGGTCGCCGGCGGCGGCTCGCCGCGCTCGATGGCATCGAGACGCCGCGTCTCGCGGTCGATCGTCCGCACCGCCAGCCACGATGACAGCGGCGTGAGATCGACGGTGCGGTTGAGCTTGTCCGGCGGCCCCGCCGCGAACAGCTGGATTTCCGGAGGCGCGCCGGACAGGCCGGTCATGATCGGCGTCAGGCTGGCACGGATGTCGGCCTGGTCGGCGGGAATGTCATAGCCGCCGGAGACGATGGCGCGGGCGTTTTTAGCCTCCAGCGTGGTCGCGCCGACGCGCAGGCGGCCGTCGCGGATCGTGAACGGGATCTGCGCCGAGCCGATCCTCAGGGGGCCTGCCGACAGCGCCGCCTCGACGAGGTGCCTGAGCCTTGCGTCATCAGCGACCTGGCCGCTATCGCTGGCCCGGATCGCGAGCTCGAAGGCGAGCGGATCGAGCCCGGTCAGCTCGGCCGAGTCGAGCGTCACGGTGCCGTTGCCGGCGAGCGCACCGGTCAGCGCCGCAATGCTGCGGCCCTGGGCCGACAGCGCCATCTGCACCGAGGCGCGGCCCTTGGGGACGGCGAGATTGCGATAACGCAGTACTGTCGCATCGACATTGGCAAGCTGGATGCGCGCGTTCAGCGACAGGCCGCCCGGACTATCGCGTGCATCGATGCTTGCGGTCATCTCGCCGCCGCCGATGCCGCCCTTCAGGGAATCCAGTGCCAGCGACTGACCGTCATTGCGGATCGTGCCGCTGAAGGGCCGCATCTCGATGCCACCGGGCAATCCGCCACGCAGCGCCTGGAAGACGATGCGGCCGCGCCAGCCGTTGAGAAGCCCTGCCGCGAGCGGCTGGTCTGCATCGCGCCCGGCCGCGCCGATGGCCACCGCCAGCGCCGGCACGAGATCGAGCGTATCGAGCCCGACTTCGCCGTCGATGCTCTTCTCCGAGTCCAGCGTCATCGCAACACGGCCACGCAGGTGCGAGCCCGAGGCGGTGCTGTCGAGATCGTCAAAAGTCAGCCTGTTGCCGGACAAAGTCAGGCGCGAGGACAGGTTGACGTTCTGCGCTGACTTCTCGCCGGCACTTATCCCGAACAGCGGCGCGACATTGGCGTTGCGCACGCGTAAATTCACGCTGGCCTTCGGATCCGGCGTCGACATTTCGACGCTGCCCTGCGCGTCCGCATCCAGTCCGCCGCCGGCGATTTTCGCGTTGAGCTGAAGCGGCCGGCCCCAGACGCCGCTGACCCTGGCTTCGACCTGCGAAGCCCCCTCGCCTGCCGCGACCGCGCGGTCGAGGCCGAACAGCATCAGCAGCGTGCTCGCCTGCGGCGCAGAGAGTTTCGACTCCAGCGTGAAGTCGCTGTTGCGCAGCTTGTCGAGATCGAGGCCATTGATCGCCGCCGCCGATGTCTGCGCCGACAGCGTCGCGGTTCCCTTCAACTGCGGCGCATCGAGATCGAGCGCGGCGCGCGCATTGGTGCGATCGGCGTGCTCGGCGTTCTTGTCCAGGCTCAGATCGAGCTTGAGGCGCGTCGGACCGGGCAGCGCCTCGAGGCGCTCGAAGCGCGCGCCAATCGCCGGCGCGATCGGGTTGATCAGCGCGGTGAGCTGCACCAGCGAATAGGCCGACGATTTCAGCGACAGCCTGCCGGTCGCATGCGCGCGATCAAAGCTGCCGCTCGCCTCCGTCGTCACGCCGCTCGCCTGGCCGAACTGCAACTGCTCGAGCGACAGCGCGGCCGGGCTGTAACCGAATTTGGCGGCAAACGGCCGCAGCTCCTGCCCGGCCGAGATCGCGCGACCGACGTCGAGCGACAGCCTTGCCTCGTCCGGCCATTCACCTTGCGGCCCGGCGAGGCCGCGCACGAAGCTTGCGGCTGCATCGAGGTCGAGCCGGTCGGCCTTCAGCTCGGCGTCGAACCGCGAGCCCTTGTTCGCGGCGGTCTGCACAAAGGCGATGCGGCCCTCGACAGCGCCGCCCTCGATCTCGGCCTTCAGCTTCTCGATCGCGAGATGATTGGCGGCGACGGTCACGTCACCGCTCAGGCGCAACGGCTTGGTGCTACGGCGATTGATCTCGCTGCGGCCCTGGAGCCAGGCCACCAGCGTATCGGGGTCGGAGGATTCGATGCTGAGCCGGCCGCTAAAGCTGTCAACGCCGGGGCTGGCGCCGTTGAGCGCGACCTGCGTCATACCCGGCGCGCGCAGATCGAGCCGCTGGAAGGTCCAGGACCTGCCGTCGGTCTGCAGCTCCGCGGCGATGTTCTGCAGCGGCCGGCCGCCGAGCATGATCTGCTCGGAGCTGAACGAGATCTGCGCCGGGATCGGCGCCTGCGGAATGGCGGCGAGCCCCGCGCGCAGCGCCGGCAGGATGCGCAGCGGCTCGGTATTGTCCTTGGCCGCAAGCTTGTCGGCATCGAGCTGCCGCGCCGACAAATTCGCGCGCAGCAGGGGCGCAGCGCCGAACTTGAGGTCGCCGACGCCGGCGAGCTTGAGCGCGGTGTCTTCGGGACCAAAACTCGCCTCGATCTGGTCGAACTTCACGAGCGACGGATCGGCCTTGAGCTTCGTCGTGAGCTTCCACGGCGTCGGCCCGGAGGCTGCCGGCTTGTCCCTTGAGGTGTCCTTGGCTGACGGCACGGCGAGCGTGAGCGCGCCGTCGAATTTCGGCAGCCGGCCGTCAAAGGCGAGCACGCCTTCGAGATCGGCCAGGATCGCGCGCTCGCCGGGATCGATATTGACGTGGAGACGGGTGGCGGTGCCGTCGGGGCTCGGGCCGGAGGAAACGCGGAACGGATAGCGCGTGCCGGAGACGGTGACGTTGCCGTCGCCTCGCACCGAGCCCGCAAGCGAGCGGACGTCGCCGGCAAATGCGATGTCGCTGAGCTCCAGCGTCGAGCGACTGGCGGCATCATGAAGCGCGATGCGACCGGTGAGGTTCAGCCGCTCGATCGCGAGCGAGGCGAGGTTGAAGCTGCCGCTCGCCGTGGATGGCAGGTCGACCCGACCCTTGGCATCGAGGCCGAGATCGGCGGCCATGCCATTGACCGTGAGCTCGGTGGCGCGCCATTCGCCGCGCATCAGCGAAGAGAGGCTGAATTCGACGTCCAGCTTGTCGGCGCGCAATTTGCCGAGGTCGTTGTTGCTGCCGAAGGTGACCGAGCGCAGCCGCAGCGTCGGCGCCGGCAACAGCCGTGCATCGAGCTGGCCGGCAACCCGCACCGGGACACCGATGATTCGGCTCGCCTCCGCCTCGAACTGGGGTCGGAACTGGTTCCAGTCGATGAAGTAAGGCCCGATCAGAGCGGCCAGCAGCGCAATGATGAAGGCAATCGCTAATCCGAGCAGCGTCGTCTGCACGGGTCTCCCCTCGGCCAAACCGGCACCCGGGCCAAACCCAAGCCTACGTCTAAAGCCTAATCGAAGCCTAAGCCGCGCCGGAACAACCCCTTATATAGGGGCAAGTGTGGCGATGTCACAGCGACTGTTGCGCACGGAGGTTAACGCTGCCAGCTCGCCGGTAGGCGCTTCAGGCCGCGCAGGACGAATGTCGGCCGCCATTCGGGGTTCTCGACGTCGTCGATCCGCAAGTCCGGCAGCCGCCTGAGCAGGGTGTTGATGGCGATCTCGGCCTCGATGCGCGCCAGTTGGGCGCCCAGGCAGAAATGGATGCCACCGCCGAACGACAGCGGCCTGACATTCTCGCGGGCGATGTCGAGGCGGTCGGGCCTATCAGGGTAGACGGCCGGATCGCGGTTGGCCGAGCCCAGGAGGCACAGCACGGTCTCGCCCTTGGGGATCCGCTTGCCGCCGAGATCATCGATATCCTCCAGCGTCACGCGCCCGGTCATCTGCACCGACGAATCGTAGCGCAAGAACTCCTCGATCGCGTTGCTGATCAGCTCCGGCCGCGCCTTGAGCAGGGCGAGCTGGTCCGGATTGCGGTGCAGGGCCAACAAGCCGTTGCCGATGAGATTGACGGTGGTCTCGTGACCGGCCACGAACAGCAACATGATGTTCGCGGTCAATTCCTCGTTGGTGAGCTTGTTGCCGTCTTCCTCGGCCAGCACCAGCTGGGTCGTGAGGTCGTCTCCCGGAATGCGGCGGCGCAGTTCGAACAGCTGCTGGAAATACATCTGCGCCATCAGGTTGCGTGCGTTGCCCTGCTTGATCTCGTCCGGCGTCATGGGGACAGGATCCAGGATTCGCACGCCATCGCTCGAGCCCTTGTGGAACGCCTCGCGGTGCTCTTCCGGGATGCCAAGCATGTCGCAGATGATCGTGACCGGCAGACGGAAGGCGAAATCCCCGATCAGGTCCATCTGACCGCGATCGATGATCGCATTGAGGGTCTGATCGACGATTTCCTGAATTCGCGGCCGCATGTCCTCCACGCGCCGCGCGGTAAAGGCCTTGACCACGAGGCCGCGCAACCGGGTGTGATCCGGCGGATCGGCCTGGAGCATCGTGTGACCCAAATTCCGGAAGACCGGCTCCTCCATGATGTTCGGACCATAGCGGCGCCTCGAGCGCTCAGCGAAATCCTTGCCGAAGCGCTTGTCGCGCAGCACGAGGCTCACCTCGGCATGACGGCTGGCGACGAATGAGCCGAACGGCGTCAGATGCATCGGATCGACGGTGCGCAGGCGCAGGTAATGCGGATAGGGATCCCTGATGAAGTCGGGCGCCAGCGGATCGAACAGCGGATCGCTTGCCGCCGGCTTCGCATGCTCGTTCATGGTGACCTCAAAATCGTTCGCCGCATTGACATCGAACACACCATTGCCCGGGAAACGTGCGGCGTGACCGTCCCTGAATCTGCAACTCGATACACTATTGTATTGAGTTGCATCCTGAACTAAAATGCAGCGATGTCAAGAGTGAGGACAAGACCGACCCGCGACGATACCCGCGACAGGCTGTTCGAGGCGGCCGCGCGCGTGTTCGAGGACCAGGGCATCGGCGGCGCCAGCATCGAGGCGATCGCGGCTGCCGCCGGTTTCACGCGCGGCGCGTTCTACTCGAACTTCACCAGCAAGGACGAGTTGATCATCGCCATGCTCGAGGACCATGTCGAGCGGTCGATCCGGCGCAATCTCGACCTGCTCGCCGAGCATACCGATCTCGACGATTTCATCGCGGCGCTGAAGGCCATGGACCGCAGCCGGCAAGATCCGCTTGGCCGCGCACCGCTCCTGCACATGGAGATGATCCTCTACGTGGCGCGCGCCGAAAAGCGCAGGCCCGAGCTTGCCAAGCGCCTGCGCGCGCGGCGCAAGCTGGTCGCCGACATCATTCAGGGCGCGCAAGTCCGCGACACGAACAAGGTGAAGGACCCGTCCTGGGCCGCCGCCGTGGTGCTGGCGCTCGATGACGGTTTCCGCCTGCACCGGCTGATCGATCCGGAGACCACGCCGGCCGACAGCTTTTTCCGCGCCATCAGCGACCTCGGGCGCACGATAGGGCTTGTCTCAGGCTAGGAATGTTAGAATCCGAAGTGGCTCCTAAGCTGATTAGCACGCACAAGCGCGACCAAAGAGCGATCTTTCATGACCGGCCCGACAGACTACGACGAAATCGCTTCGCGTTACGCGGCCGGAATCGACGAACGGCCGTGGAACGCACTTTACGAACGTCCAACAACACTGGGCCTTCTACCCGATGTTCGCGGCAAGGATGTTCTTGACGCTGGCTGCGGGCACGGCTGGTACGCAGATTGGTTGGTCCGGAATGGGGCGCGGGTTGTCGCAGTCGATTGCAGTCTCGAGATGGTCAAGCTTGCCGCAGAGCGATTGAGTAGTCGTGCACGCGTGATGCAAGGCAACGTTAGCAATCTACGTGATGTGCTGCCCGGCGAAACGTTCGACCTGGTGATTTCCTCGCTCGTGCTTCACTACCTGGCCGACCTGACGATGACGTTTCGAGAATGGTCACGCTTGCTCAGACCCGGTGGATTGCTGGTGTTCTCAACTCATCACCCTGTCCATCAAGCGAACCTCCTTGATCCGGGCTATCTGTGGTCGGGCTTGATCGAAGAGGAGTGGGGCTGGCTCGGCGAAAAGATGCGTTACTATCAAAGGCCACTGCGCGATCTAACCGAACCACTGACAGCAGCGGGCTTTGTCGTCGAGCGGATCAGCGAACCAACACCCAGCGAAGCCCTGAAAGCAATAGACCCCAAGGGTTACGAACGACTTCGTCGCCTCCCCGCGTTCATCTTTGTCCGCGCACGTAAACTCAGTAGATGACGACCGGGATAGGAGGCTCCACGACTCCATCCGCCTCGGGTCAAAACCGGTAAGGCCCCACCCCAACAGCTACTTCCGCTTTGGCTCAGAAGACGACAATGCCTTTGAGTACCACGCTCATGCCGAGACCCTGGCCGCCATGGCTCCTTCCTGAGACGGCGAAAGTGATGTAGCTTAATGGCTGAGCTGCCAGCGGGCCGTGCGGAAGCCATCTTTCGGCAGCGCTCATGCCGTCCGCGGGCGTCCAACTCTCGTCATTATTCTTCCAAGCATTTCGACGCGTTTTTTACGCGACCACTCCCATTCCGAAGAACAGACAATGGAGCCAGTCATGGCAAAATTCATGGCAAGGTCGATTTTTATACTTGTCTCGGTCGCGGGAATGTTGGCTGCAACAGGCCGAGCACAGACGCCTGTGGAGCGCGGGCGCTATCTCGTGGAGGGCGTGCTGACGTGCGGCAACTGCCATTCGCCGCGCGGACCTGGCGGCCTCATCGACAGCACGAAGCTCTATTCGGGCGGCCCGCAGACCTGGGATGAACCAACCTTCATCGTCAAGGGCGCGAATATTACGCCCGACCCGGACAGCGGTATCGGAAAATGGGGTGCAGACGACATCAAGAAGGCGCTGATCGAGGGCGTTCGGCCGTCCGGGGCTCAACTCGCGCCGATCATGCCCTACGGTTTCTACAAGGTCTTCACCACAGGCGATCTCGACGCGGTTGTCGCCTATCTGCGTTCAGTGCCCGTGGTTTCGAACGAGGTAAAGGCGCCGGTCTACAAGGCGACCTTTCATGTCGAAACCCCTCCCGGCGCCGACAAGCAGATGACCGAAGGCGACTTGCGCGATCCCGTCAAGCACGGCTTCTATCTTGTCACGATCGCCCATTGCATGGAGTGCCACACGCCCAGAGTGAACGAACGTTTGGATTTCGCAAATGGCCTTGGCAAGGGCGGTCAGACGTTTCGCGGCCCATGGGGGGAATCGGTCTCCCGCAACATCACGTCTCATCCCGAAAAGGGCATAGGTGCGTGGAGCGACGGCGAAATCAAGCAAGCCATCACCAAGGGTATCCGCAAAGATGGCAGCCATCTCAAGCCGCCTATGGGTTTCGACTGGTATGCTCGCGTGAGCGATGCCGATCTCAGCGACATCGTCGCCTATCTGCGCACGGTGCCTCCAAAAGAATGATGATCCATTATGGG
>NZ_JBANBJ010000033.1:0-88127 GCF_059803515.1 Bradyrhizobium sp. UFLA05-125
ACTGATACATGAATGATGGTTTCAAAACTAAAATGAAGCTGCCCGAAGCCATCTCGTTACACTCCCAATAGAGCCAGCAGATTGGGCCGAGCTTCGCTAGGCGATCGCCTCGAAAAACAACAACTTCAAACCCTCCGCCCCACCATTCCCTGAGGCCGGCGTGTGCGAAAAACTGCTGAGACGAGAGTAAACCTGCAAAGCCCAAAGTGCGTGTTGCAAGTTCGTTATATGCAGTGTCACCCCCGATAACAGCTGTATTAGCTACTTTTTCGATCTGGGCTATGAACTCCCTTGTACCCGTTCCCGCGACCCGTATGTTGCTGAACAACGGAAGCCCCAAATCGAACGAGCTGAGGTTCGAAAAATACCCCCAGCCCGTTCCGTGCCAGCTGTAGAGGATGAACTCTATGTGGCCCTCAATGTCCTCCTGCGAATAACTCTCCACCGCTTGGCGCAATTCATCATAACCGATCGATGTCTTCCCAGACGCAAAACGCCGGATGAATTCGGCGAAGCTCCGCGCGTGAAGGAGATCGCCCGCCCATGCGAGGCAAATGTGCTCGTGCAATAGCGCAAGCTTTTGACACAGCCCTACAACCGAACCAGCGCCGTCAGCCCCGATTATAGCATTGGGCGTATGAACGAGCGGAGTTGCTCTCTCTTCGGCGCCCCGCAATCGTGAACTTAGCAGTAAATCGCCAACCAAAATTGGAGTGTGCAGATACTCGAATGACGCAATAAGTGTCATGGTGCCAAGGCAAATCAGGGTGAAGTCATCGAGCAATCGAACAACCCGCGACGCTCTGTCGCGAAATTACGGCGTAGCCACCAATTGAGGGCACAATCGGCGATCAGCTCTTACCATGCGCGCTGGGCTCTTTCTTCCGCTTCGGAAGTGGTGGCTTTACAGACCGACCCGCGTCCCGCTCAGCCTTTTGCAATTGCTTTTGTTCCTGACGCTCTCGATAACGGAGCTGCTGCCTTGTTACCTTCGACTCCGAAGACGTCCCATCCGTCGTATTCAGACCTGGATAGGGTTCGGCTCCGGTTGTGTAGGTGTGGATTTGGTCGACGATCTGATTCCAATTCACCGTTCCGGTCGTCGAGCAATTGGCGAGCAAGGCCAACAACAGCATCACCAATCCGGTCCCTGCGCCATAAGCTTTCTCGGTGAGTGCCTGCGCTGCGCCCGGTGAAGCGGACTCTATTATGGAGATTACCACGTCATCCGGCTTGCCCGCTTGCGCATCGTGCAGGGCTGCTTGGAGAACCTTAAGTATGGCGACGTTTTCGGGCGGCACCTTCAGGACATGAATCGCGTTTTCGACGAAATCGAACGTGCCGTCGAGGATTTCGGCCGGACCAGGACAGCCCGGCCTTTGGCAGGAAGTCTTATTCCCCACCAGTGTTGCGTTCGTGACACCGGAAAATACGAACTCGCGCGACAGGAAAATGTTGCGGCACCTAGTGCAACGCGCCGGAGTTCCGGGAGCACGCATGATCCGGTGCAGCGCTTCCCTCGAAGGCCCGCGTCGTCGACCTGCCCCCGCGTTCTCCATCCTTTGCTCCTGCCTTGTCCTGTTGTCGTGCCTTCAAACGGGCGAATCACCTACGACAGTTTGCCACGAAATCACGCAAGCACGAGTTGTGGACGATAGAGCTGGCCGGGAGGCCCAGTCCGAATTTTTCCGGACACGGCGCAATCGCGAAGGTCTAATTGAATGAGGTGATTGACGCAAAGCGCTAAAGGGACACTATACGGACACTACCGGACGTTTCCCTTGCGGAATCAATCCGTTACACAGAACCTCAGCTTCCCACAAGGGGTGAATGGGCCAGCCTCCGCTCCATCAGGCTACGTGCACCAGAAACTCAGCCGAGAAATGTCGGGGGGAACGTAGGTAGCGCTCCAGAGCTACAGCTTTTCCAACCATCAAGGCGCGGCCACTGGAGCGACATGGAATTCGCGATGTCTCAAGCAAGCTGTATCGCGTAACGACGATTCCAATAGACGTCGTCACGCAGATCTTGCTCCTCGAGTGCAGCAACGGAGCACGTTTCTTGGAAGCAAGCCCCAACCGCGGCAATATAGGTCTCTGCTCGGCGCCACGGCGCCCGGCGTGAAGTAAACAGAGAAGGATTAAGTATGGCTAAACCGCCCAATCGCCCTGAACACCCGCCACATCCAGCGCACCCCGACGTGCCTCCCGGCCCTCCGAGCGAGACACCGGGCAAGGGGCCGCCGCGCCCAGTTCGCCACCTGGACATCGTCCCGTAGGCTACCTGCCGGATGCGGAAGGCTGCTTCGTCTGCCTGAGGGAACACTGGAAGGACAAGCACATACCCGAGCCACGCGTCGACGATGCCGGCGTCGTGATTCCGGTCGGCTGCAGTGCTCCGACCTTCATGGGGGCCGGCTTCGACCTGCAGGAGATCTCGCTGGAAATCGTGCGTACTGCGGTCGGGGTGCTTTCCAAGGGAAACTACGACCCCGGCTGCTGGACGGTGGTCGTGCTGACGTTGAAGAACGGCGACGGATCGAGGACCTTGCCCCGCTGGGAGGGATATCCCTGCCCCCCTCACCCCAGATGCTGCGGAGCCAAGTGGTGACCGTCTGGCTTTCCTCGCGCGTGATGCAGTCGATGTGCGAGGGCGCGCAAGATCTGTCTCCACTGGAGAATGGAGGGATCTTGCTTGGCTGGCGCTCGGGAGAGGGCCGCATCATCGTTGAATTGCGCGGCGCTGGCCCGCGCGCCCTTCACGGACGCTATTGCTTTCTGCCGGATCACCAGTGGCAGGTGGCCGAGATCAAACGCGCCTTCGAAGCCAGCGGCGGCGACCTCGACTACCTCGGCGATTGGCATTCGCATCCGGACGGGATTGCAGAAATGAGCCATCTCGATTCGGCCACGCTCTTCCGAATAGCCCGACGAGTGAGCGCCCCGCTTATGCTGATCGTGGCCGGCAGCGGAGCGGAGTGGTCGCCGCAGTGCTGGAAGGGACAAATCGTAAGATCCTTCCTTCGGCGCCGATTGCTAGCAGCCCAGCAGGAACTTAGGATATTTGATCCGCCTGCGACCTGGGCGGCCAGTAGCTCCAATTCGCTCGCTCTGTGATTTACCCTGCGTTCGGCGCCCGTATCCAAGCAGCAGTGCCTATCTTGAGAAACTCTATATGTCTCCGCCGAGTTGCGCTCTCGCCGTGATTGCGCGCGGTGCGAACTGCAAAGGGTCAACTCATTTTCGCATCTTGCGCGTTCTCGGGTTCAAATGACCACGCAGCTCTGGTTGTTGGTGCAATCATTGGATATTTTTATGTGTCGATACTTGATTTTTGAGATGTAAGTTTCCTTTTTTCCTGCTCGCCATTGACAATTTTCTCACGTCTTCCATAGGAATACACGACTCTGGGATGCGTGTCAGTGACGGATCGGACTTAACATGAGCCACATTTCAGAGGCGCCTGTCGAGCGCGTCACCATTCCAGCGCTGCAGCGGTGGAAGGGAGAGGGGCGGCGTGTTGTAATGACCACGGCTTACGATGCGGTGACGGCACGCATCGCTGACCCCGTCGTCGACATCATCCTTGTCGGGGATAGCGTTGGCAACGTCTGCCTCGGATTCGAAAACACGTTGCCGGTCAGCATGGCGATGATGAATCATCATCTAGAGGCTGTGGCGCGGACAAAGCCTCATGCGTTGCTTATAGCCGACATGCCCTTTCTTAGCTTTCACCTCAGTCCCGAGGAGACCATCCGCAACGCCGGAGGTTTCCTGCAGCGTGGGGCCGATGCAGTGAAGCTCGAGGGTGGGGCCAAGCGTGCCGAAATCGTACGTGCTTTGGTGGATTGTGAGATTCCAGTGATGGGCCATCTCGGCCTGACGCCGCAGAGTGTCAATGTTATGGGTGGTTTCAAGGTGCAGGGCCGGAAGGCCGATGATGCCTTAGTTCTGCTCGACGACGCCTACCGTCTGCAGGAGGCTGGATGTTTCGCTATCGTTCTGGAGGGGATCCCGGCAGAGCTCGCTGCCCGAGCGACCGAGATTTTGACAATACCGACGATTGGAATCGGGGCTGGCCCTAGTTGTTCGGGCCAAGTACTTGTGTTTCATGACGTGCTGGGCTTAATCGAAGGCCGTCGGCCAAAATTTGTTCGCACCTATGTCGAGGGTTTTCGGCTGTTGCAGGAGCCGCTGTCACACTGGGCTGCAGACGTTCGCAACGGCGCTTTCCCGTCGCCACAAGAATCCTATCGTCTTCCCGAAGGCATGAGCGAGGCGATCTCAAACTGGGCGCCCTCCAATCCAACCTGATGTAAAGCTCAAACATGCACACAATTACGACGGTCGCTGGGCTTCGTTCCGCCCTCGCAAAAGCACGTGACAAACGCGTCGGCTTCGTGCCGACAATGGGTTACCTGCACGACGGCCATTTGGCATTGGTCGAGGCCAGTCGTGCGCAATGCGACGTCACGGTCGTCAGTATCTTCGTCAATCCCACTCAGTTCGGGCCGAACGAAGATCTCGGCACCTATCCGCGTGCCTTTCTGCGGGATGAGAGGCTGTGCCGTGATGCCGGCGTGACCATTCTTTTTGCTCCCGAAGCAGGGGACGTCTATCCAGCTCAGTTTGAGACCTTTATCGAACCTGGCGAACTGGCAAAACCGTTGTGCGGATTTTTCAGGCCTGGGCACTTTCGCGGTGTCGCGACCGTCGTCTGCAAGTTGTTCAACATGGTGCGGCCGGATATCGCATTTTTCGGGCAGAAGGACTTCCAGCAATGCGCGGTCGTCCGTCGCATGGCAGTTGATCTCAATCTTCCCGTCGAGATCGTCATAGTGCCAACCGTTCGCGAGCCGGACAGACTCGCTATGAGCAGCCGCAATCGCTATCTCAATAAAGACGAGCGCCGGCGGGCTCTTGCGATCAGTCGCGGACTGTTCGCGGCGGAGGCCGAATTCCGCGCAGGCGAGCGCGAATGCGAGAAGCTTATCATGATCGCCAGGCGGCATTTGGATGAGGTCGACCGGCTGCAGTACCTTGAGCTGGTCGATGCCGACACGCTTGAGCCGGCCTCCAGTCCCTTGACTAATCCTGCGGCTCTGTGCGCTGCGGCCTACGTCGGCTCGACGCGGCTAATCGATAACGTAATCCTCATGGCGGACGTGAGCACGTAGTACGAGCGATCGGGCTTTAGCGACGATATCGCAGTCCCGCGAGTCTGGGCGGTAAGGCGCGATCGCGGCGCGCGATGCTCACTGCTGAGCATGAGTGCGAGCCTCACGATGTCAAGCACATAGCGAAACAGGCGAGGGGGGCGGCATACTTTCTCTTTCTCGCCCGATGGCGCGGGCCAACGGCTGCAACAAGATATGAAGGGTGAATATCCTCCGCGTCACGTCTTCCGATTCGCTCAGTCTTGTCGTGTAGTAGTTTTGCGGTGATTGGCCCGCAACCTCGCTGTTTCTGTACCCTATTTTAGCGAAACGCAGATAAGACCAAGTTTGATCTGCCGTGTCGTCCGCCTTAAGGAACGCTGAGGGCCTCAGGCTAAGCCAGCCACAGAGGCAACACATCGGCCGGTCCGGGTGTCCATGCTGATTTGAACAGTTCGAGACCACCGGGCGTCGGATTGCTGCGCTTTGAGAGTGCGAAGGCGGCGCCAAACTCTTTTTCAGCGTGGCCCAGATGCAAGTTATCGATCGATCTCGCTAAAATTCCTCGAAAATTGCCGATGGGGTGCAGGATTTAGGCTCAAGTCCGCTACTGATTGCACTAATCAAGATCGAACGACGCTTATAGTTAGCAACATCGGCGAAGCCCTCCAAAAGAGCGGTTACTTCGTCAAATCGGTGCGCAATCAAGCGATGGCGCACGGTGTCCCGTACACGCTGGAAGGTCGGCGCCGGTCGAAATCGCGCGTGGTTTGCGCGTGTAGTGCTGCGCCGAAGGAAATGCCGGGCGCGAGGGCTATCCACGTAACGCCGACAGGAGGCAAGAATGCAAAACAGCTCCCAAAATTCGGAGCATGGTACAGCAAGGTGCTGTGCGATCTGCGGTGGAAGGTTCGGTCTGATCCGCTATTACTGCTGGCGAACAGCACTTTGTTCCAAGAAGTGCGTCGACCGTTTCAGGGTGCGACGGGAGGGCGATCATAGATGGCTTTCCTGGCTCCGAGCGGCCTAGCCCCATCGAGGTCGGTCCACGACTCGGCCTGTGATCTGCGGTTGCCCCGAGATCGGCGGAACTTCGAATACAGCATCGCTGACAAGTCCCAGGCTGGATGAAAACCCCAACGGGCCACGCTATGAAATTCATCCTCGTGAATCACAGGACCCCGCACGGCAACAGAACCTGCAGCGGATGCGCTCGGTCCTTAGGTCCAGGTTATGTGCGAGACGTGATAACGGGAGGAGGATATTGCGAGTACGACTGCTATCGACGTCGTCACCTGACGGCCATCGCCTTCCCTTACCTGACAGCACGGGACTTCTTTAGGCACGATACGCAAGCTCTCGTTTCTGCTGGATTTGAGACCTTGCTGAGTGCAGCTTCATGCTGGCTTAAGGTCGGCCTCACCACAATGTCATGGATCAATACGGTGGCGCGTCCCGGCGAGCCCTCCAAGTCTGAAAGATCTCCATTGGCTTAACCTCGGAGTGGTGTGGACCGCGCGGGACTTGCGATGGCGTATGCGGATTGAGCTGATGGGGAGCTTGCGTGATGACGAGGACGGCGACCAGGCGTCGCTCCGGCAAGACGTCCACTGCATTGCGATCCTCACTTGGTTTGAACCCGCGTTGCCGCCCAAGCGCCTCTTACGTGGCAAGCGTCGTTTTTCCTTCTTTTCGACAACATAAACGACGTGTATGAAGCCATATCCGCAACGTTAGCGGGTTCTTTTGCATTTCCAATTCAATGAGGATTTCCATGAAGACACGTTTCTGGATCGCCTTAGGCTGTGCAGTGCTCTTGGGGGCGCCCGCCAACGCCTGGAATAATTTCGGACATATGGAGGCAGCTGCGCTGGCCTGGAGTCAGCTGACGCCCGCCGCCAAGCAGGAAGCCACGCGCCTGCTCAAACTCAATCCTCAATACGATGGCTGGGTCCAGGGCGTGCCGGCGAGCCAGCGTGATCAAATCGCGTTCGTCAAGGCGGCGACGTGGCCGGACCAGATCAAATCGCTCAGCGACTACCACAACGACGGCGACAGAAACGGCGATGTTGCGCCGCAGACGCCCGAAGCTTCGCAGAACATCGGCTATGCAGATCACTTCCGACACAAGTACTGGCACTTCATTGACGAGCCGTTTTCGACGGATGGTACCCCCTTGCAGCAGCCGCAATCGCCCAACGCACAAACTCAGGTTGCTGTCTTCAAGAGCACGCTTGCGGATAAGACGGCATCGGATGACGTGCGCTCATACGATCTTTCCTGGCTGCTGCATCTCGTCGGTGACCTGCATCAACCGTTGCACGCGACCTCCCGCTTTACGCACGCCGAGCAAGATGGCGACGCTGGCGGCAACGACGTAAAGATCAAGTGCACGAAGTGTGGAAGCGCCAGAGAGCTCCACGCGTTCTGGGACGGGCTCTTGGGACCGACCAGCGCGCCACCACAGGATGCGATCGACGCCGCGGCGGATCTTCGTACCGTCGATGGCGGTTCGACGGATGAAAACGATTGGATCCAGGAGAGCTTCGAGATCGCCAAGCAGTCGGTGTACGCGCCGCCGGTCCGCGGCGGCGATGGCCCGTACAAGCTCACGCAGGCTTATCAGTCGAGGGCCCACAGGATCGCGAACCAGCGAATTGCGCTCGCCGGCGCCAGGATTGCGGCTATCCTCAACGACGCATTCAAATGAGCGTCCGTCTGGGTGCTCATCTTAGTTGTTGCGCGCGACGGCCAAGCATCCCAGAAGTCAACCTTCGATAGGCGAGCATTACGGCTAGAGTCCGCGGCAGCTTGTCACATCACTTCGCGTGAGAACGAGCATACCAAGTCGCACTGTGTGCTTCCATTGAGATGCATGCCAGCGCCTTCGGAAAATAGGAGGTGCGAACGAAAAATCGGCGCGCTTCCTATTATTTGGCAGCCGCTCTGGCATTGGTAGCTCGCGTTGAGCGGGGCCGCCGCTTCTGGAGGCGGCGGCCCCTTGCCGCGAAGGCGCCGGTTACGCGAGACAACGGCACGTCCGCGACCGCGCCAAAATGCGCGGTTCATGTGCGGCGACAAGGAGCTTTGCTCGTTAGTCTTACTAATCAAGGTTTACGCAATGCGGTGCTGCGTGGTGCTGCGGGATCCGATATATTAGTAAATTCAGGGTATTCGTTTATTTGAGAGATAAATGTCGCATTCAGTTGAATTGATCGTCAACGGCTATGTCAGGCTAAATGACCGTGGCGCGCTGGAGAGCCTGCTTGCGCATCGGCAGGGGCTGCTGAGGCAACTGAAGGGCGTCACCGGCATCGATCCAAGGCAAGTCGTCGCGCAAGTAAGCCAAGAAATCGCAGTCATCGAAGCTGGACTTGCGACGATCACGCCAGAGTGACGCGCAGACGGCCGCTCAGTGGAGAAATCTGGTGTTGGCTTTGTCGCCCTTTCTTTCACGCCTTGCGGGCTAATCCGGAAACGAAGAGCGCGAGCATGGTGATCCGGTGGCGCGAGCTACGGCGGCTCACGACTGGTGTCGGTAACCATTGCACAGCAACCGAATCATCTGCGAGCCAATGGTTCATGTGACGCCGGCTCGCGCGCGAAGGCCCCCGAGCGGGGATTCTCGGCAACGATCCGCGACGTTTCTTCGAATTGCCCAAGACCCGTCTGTACATCTCCAGCCGAGAAGCTTTCGAAACAGGCTTGTAGCTGAGCGTTCGCCAACGGGTTGGATACAACTACCAGCATCAGGCCCGGCGGGTAGTCAGTTCGCTTGCTTATGGACAAATGCCAGGCCACGATCATCACCCCTCGATCGTTGGACATCGCTCGCTTGACCGACTTGCGCTGATTTGTCACCCCGCTCGGCGTTGCGAGATGGCAAGATGGTGCAGCTCGTTCAGGGCGATCTGCGGTACTCAATAGGAAGCGAAATGATCCACGCCCGTGCGAGAGGCCGCGTGTTTGGTCCCTTCGATGCGGCTCGTTACGTCGTCGCTGGTCTGCCACGCCAAGCGGTCATCAAGGTCCTCTTCGATCACCCCGGCTGCGTATAACTGATCAAGCAGGTCGGCGACTGCAAGGACGCTCGTTCCGTCGGTCGTGACCCGCATCACCAGCTCCGAGGCTGTGCAATTGCCGTAGGCGATTTGATGACCAACGGAAGTTGGAGCGACATCGTCGAGCACGTGGTGTTCCATGTTGCGTGAGCGTAGATGGAAGGAGCGGTCTCCTGCTTTGTATTGCAGGTCGCTACGGAAGCGGATCGGCAGATCGGGGGCTGGGCTCTCGAGCATATGCTGGTCAATCATCCTCTGCAGTCCCTCGCGGAACTCGTCAGGCGTCCTGAAGAAGCGTTCACCCACGATGCGGTACCCGAGAGGCCAGCGTTCGCTACCCGGTATCGGCGTGACCAGTTGTAAGCGTCCCTGGAGCATATTTACCAGGAAGCCGGAAACACAGGCGATCGTCGTCTGGTCGCGTTCCAGCAAGGCGATTGCATCATCTTTGTTGCCAACCCTGAGCTTCTCCTTTCGCTCGCGCGCCCGCCCGGCGCGAGCCTTTGCGATCGGCGCCTCCTTGCCTTGCAGGATGAGTTCGACCCCCATCAGCTCCTCAGACGAAAACGCCGTGTGAATCTGATTGAGATGTCTCGTGCTCAACACGGAAAAACGATTCGTCGTAGTGCCGTGCCGGTTGAAAAGCTCGAGCACGCGTCTCGTGAGTGCCTCATCCTTGAGCGGCGCGGCCGTCGTTGTTTGTGGTAATGCGCCCGTGATCTGATAGTAGTCGAACAGAAAGCGGTCGTAGTGTGGGTTGTCCATGGGATCTGTGGCCCAGTAGCAGAAGCCAGTACGGGCCGCCGAACCAAACATCTCGCTCGTAACGCCAACCACGCGACGCCAGAGCTCTGCATGTTCTTTGGTGTAATCGTAATAGCCTTTGAAGCGATCGGCCGAGAGGCCACAGAACCAGCAGCCGACGCTGCAGCCTTCGCTCAACTCGAAAGCGATAATGGGGTGCGTAAACGACGGCGCCGATCTGCCCAATTCGTCGTCGCAGCGCTGGAGTTGGCGTTCGCGCCAGGCATGAAAGCGCGGGTTGATTGTCGACATCTCGCCTCTGTTGCGCAGGAAGTCCCGATGGTGCAACATCTCGCGGGTATACTCGTCCCACATCATAGCCAGCGGCCACGGGGCAGAATCCGTCTTGAAGCGGTATTTCAGGTGGTCAGCGCGCCAGAGCGGCAGTATTTCCATCGGGTCAACTTCGATGCCGTAGCGTTCTGTTACCGCTCGAGGCGCATCGACGCTCTCCGAAAGCGCCCTGCGGAACTCCATATCGCCGGCAAGCCGCTCCATGAAGCGCTTGATGTGTGACAACGTGCGCCATTGCTCGGGGGTGCGGCGGTCGAAAAACTGTCGGCAGTGTTCGCCCTGACGGTGCTGGTAAGCCGCCGCTGCATTTTGGAGGACCGATGGCATGATCTCCCCCTGACGAAGTTTGCTTTCATCTCTCTGCGCACTTGGCTTCAACCGAGCCAACGCGGCGAGAGCTAAAACTTACGTCACTCTACGACCACAATAACAACGACAACGACGAGAACGACCGCGGCGAAGCTCGGGGCCATTTGCGGGACTTGCACGGTGTTCATCGGTACGTCCGTGGTTGAGCTAGCCAACGCAGTGGTCTGGACAAGGCTCGTCGACGTCGCAACGCTGGAACCTTGCTTTCGGACTGCAATCGCGTCGACCTTCTGAGTTGTGAACTCCCCTCGGTTAGGCAATGGGATGCAACTTTTAACCTCTTCAAGCGTGAAGTTGTAGCCGAGGCGGTTTCCCATCGCCACAATCGGTGCAAGTCCCGTGGCGCACGGTTTGAGGTTTTCAAGCAGACGACCGTTTTGCCCTAGATCGTCGACGAATCTCACTACGTCAGTTTGCGACACAGCTAATCTCCGCGCGCTTTTTCCTAATGTTGCCTACCCATCCCTGCTGCCCTTACAAGCGATGACGTCGTGAACAAAGCAAGCGGCGTGCCGACCCGGAATACTCTGCGCGGATCGTTTGGCCGTATGTATCGTCAACTTGCCGACATTTGGTCTCGAACCCGACAATGGGGCTCCTCTAAAACTTCTTCACTCGGCAAACACTCCGTCGTCGCCAGCGCAGCAGCGGATCCCGCCAGTCGTTTCCTTCCGGACATAGGGCGATCCGCGCCGCTGGGATCGATATCGCGTCGGCCGGCGCCTGGGGCCGCATGGTCAAGGCGTGACGTAAAGCGACAGCCCGATCCTGTCTGGCCAAAGGCTCTTGGCCAGATCGCCGCAGCGGTCCGGGAGGATGTGAAACCGCTAGCGAGAGGATCACGCTTCGAGCTCTTCTGAACCGTGCATCAGGCTTTGCATATCGCGGCGCATGTCGGTATGGCCTGTTGCGACCCCACCCTGATGCAGCCCGGAATCCGGATCATCCCCGTTAGTGAGGCTCAGGACCCCGCTGCAGCGCCTCACTGCAGACTCAGGGGCGAAAAGTACCGGGCGGCCGCCGCTGGGTAATACCGAGAAATTGATTACGAAGCGCTAAAGGCACGGCGGACGGGATCCAGGGCCGGCGTTACTAAAAAACCAGAAGAACACATCCAAGATCGCGGCGGTATTCTTGTCTCGCGTTCTCACTCGCTCGTTTGCTGAGGCCGATCGAGAAGATCAAGCGCAGTACCTATTTGCTCGAGCTGACGCTCGATGTTCTCGCGCTGCTCATCGTCTTGGGTGGAATCAAGTTGCTCAATGAGCTTCTGCTTTCGGGCCAGCAGATTTTTAATGACCGTCGTCATCTGATCTCCGTTACAGCTCGCGATCCATCGGCGATGCCTCTTTTTCCTCACCTTTGATGCAGCGCGTCCGCCGGCCGCGGTAGGGACCGTCGCGATGCTGAGAAACCACTTCGACAGGTTGGGCGGCGTTCGGGGCTCATGGTCGCTGCTAAAGCCGGCAGCCGCACCGCAAGCAAACCGTAGAGAGGGTCGACCTGATCATAGTGTACGTAGAAGAACGACACTATTTGCTTAAAGAGGGTGGTGGCGTCTCCTTTGTGCGCGTTGGCAATATCGGATACTCGGTCTTGGGTAGACGCCCGCTCAGTGAGGTAAGAAACGCGACAATATCGTTCTGCTCCTTCTCGCTGAGCTTGGCGCCGAGCTGGACTTCACTCATAACTTCTACGGCTTCCTTGAGAGTCCAAACCTGACCCGAATGGAAGTAGGGCGCCCGCAAGGCAACGTTGCGCAAGGGGGCGACACGAAATACGTATTCGTCACTGGGCGCCTTAGTGACTGCGAACCGTCCCTTGTCGACGGCGGGAAGCAGTTTGTTATCGGGCTTTTCGATTACACCAAATGGGAAAAAATCCTGTCCCCCAATATTGATTCCGTTATGACAGGAGGCGCATCCTTTGTCCATGAACAGCTTCAATCCGTTCTTTTGCTGATCATCCAGGGCCTTGGCATCGCCGTTTAAGTACCGATCGAACGGAGCCGCCGGTGTCGTGAGGGTCGCTTCAAAGGCCTCAAGCGCTTTGGCGAAATTATCGAAAGTGACCGACGGTGTATCTTCCGGGAACGCCAGTCTGAACAGATCGACATAGTCCTTCATCGAGTTCAACGTCTTCAACACGTGATCCGCCGTCGCATTCATTTCGACGCTTGCCTGAACGGGCCCTTTGGCTTGTGCCTTGAGATCCGGCGCGCGTCCGTCCCAGAATTGAGCGACATTAAACACGGCATTGTACACGGTTGGCGCCCGACGCGCTCCCTTTTGCCAGGCGTGACCGACCGAGGTTGGGCCGGCATCGACCCCACCGGTGCCAAGATTGTGGCAGGTATTGCAGCTAATGATCCCGCTGGCCGAGAGGCGAGGGTCGAAAAATAGCATCTTGCCGAGCGCTGCTTTCGCGACCGTGACAGGATTGTCCTTAACCACGGGGATGGCCGAGGGGATCGGCTTGAAAATCTGTCTGGCCGCCGTCATTAAATCGTCGTTCGCAACAGCATGAGATGAGGCGAGCGCTAGAACGATAGCAATAGTCACCTTGCGCATGAGACTTCCGGCTTCTTCGAGGCCGCTACCAAGCAACACGTCTTCGGAAGGGCATCCAATAAGATCGCCGGTTATCATGCAGAAACTGAGCCAAGCCTCGCGAGCGATGGATACGTGTTTTCCTGCTCGACGTCGGCTTCGCGACATGTTGGCAGCAGCCCGACACAGGGCGCTCGGCCTCGTACGAAGCGTATCGCTTTGTCCCTTTTTTCGAAGGCGCAAAGCACTTCTCTAACGGCACGCCAATTGCATAATACCTCGACATCGCGGGCCACTTTGGATGCCAGGAGAGCTAGGCGCGGCCCACCAGACGCCGCCGCGATCATGAGGTAGGTGCCGAAGAAGCGGCAGGAGCTACGAGCGCCGCCTCGGCGAGGCGCTAATCCGTAAACAGCTGCGCGGCAGGTTGCCTGACGGCGGATAGCAACCCAGGTTTCACGGCCTTCCTTCGACGACCAATCCGACAATTCTCGAGGATAACCATGAGGTATATATTTCGACACTGGTCCAGAGCGCTCTTGTGCGCCGCGGTGTCGCTGTTCGCCGTTGCGAGCGTGCACGCGCAAGGTCGCCTCACCGAGCCAGCCTCGCGCGTCGTGCTCTGTGCCGAGCACAGAAATAAGGACTGTCCAATTAATTTGTGGAGGGCAAACGTGATGGAGAACGGCAAGTTCTTCCCCGCCTTGGAGGGAGGACTGCTAGACCCGATCGCGCCGACTGATGTGCAGAACGCGGCGCCGCCAAGGGACGGCGTTATCGCAGGCAGCAGCGTACGCGGCGATGTGCCGTTGCTCGATGAGCAGACCCCGACGCGCTGGGAAAAAGTTCGGTTACGCCCCGGCGCAAAACAGAAGTTCAAGTGGGAATACAGCGCGGCTCACCTGACGCGGCGTTGGAATTACTTCGTCACACGGGCGGGCTGGGATTCGTCCTCTCCACTCGCCCGTAGCCAGTTCGAAGTGAAGCCGTTCTGCACAATCCAGAATCACGGCCAACCGTTTTGGGATCCGAATGCCAACCTGATGCCCAAGGAGCCCACTGTGCATACGTGCGACCTGCCAAAGCGCACTGGCTATCATGTTATTTTGGCGGTCTGGGAAATCGCCAACAGTCCAATGGCGTTCTATCAAATCGTTGATGCGACGTTTGAGGAACACTAGGCGCGTCGAGCGCCGGTCGCTCCGATTGACGGCGAGGCGGTGTTGCCGCCGAAATGCCGCACTTGGCCGATTTGCACCGATCCACCACAGACAGCCTTTTCCAGCAAGGGAATCGCTGGATAAGCAGATTGCTTTCGACTGTCGAGGGGAGATGCGGGAGGGGCGTCAAAAATATGTGTACCGACTAGTTCTATTTACTTCCGTCATGGCGCACGCTAAATCGCATTATGGGCAACGTAATATTTTCCAGGAGGCCCTTTTTCGAACTGCTGAGGCGAATGAATGCAGATGGGACAGAAGGGCAAGACTCCGCAGAAGGCGGTCCGCGTTGGTCGCCCTCCGAAGGAGTTGGCTGCCGAGGTGGACGAGCGCATCCTCAATGCCGCGCGTGAGCTGTTCCTGGCACGTGGACTGGCCGGGGTCAGCGTCGGGGAGATTGCGCGCCTTGCCCGTGCCAGCAAGGGAACGATCTATGCACGCTTTTCAACAAAAGAGGCGCTGTTCGCTGCAATCGCGATGCGCAACGCGCAGAAGGTGCGGGAAGGATACGAAAGCGCGGTGCCATCGGGCGACACGCCCGAGGAGCGATTGATGGTTCTCGGGAGCGAGATACTCAAGCATGTCCTGGCCGCAGATATTGTCGATTTCCTTCGTCTTGCGGCGACCGAAGCGCGCCGTTTCCCTGATCTAGCCAAGGTAGAGCGAATGATGCGCGAACGCGGCATTCATCACACGGCTGGCGTCTTGGAGGACGTGACTGGCTCGAAGCATGGCAAGGCGTACGCCGCCTTCGCTCCGGAACGCCTGACCAAGACGGCCCAGTTCTTCCTGGATCTCGTCGTCGCACCGCTCGTGATGCGGGCGGTGTTCGGCGAAGATCCCAAACGGCTTAGGGCGCAGATTCGTGGCCATGTGGCGGAGAGGGTTTCGTTCTTCCTCGCGGCCTGCCGCGCCAGTGAGCCCGGTCAATAGCAATCCACGCCGTCCGGCTTTTGCGGGAATTCGCCCCGGGTTCGGTCTTTCACCGTCCACTTCTATTCTGTCTCACCCTTGGCTCTCGCGAGGCCATACGCCCGCACGCACGCACCAAACGGCGGGGCTCGAACGCTAGCGTTCGCGAATCGGCGGCTTGGCGCCAGTCTTGCTTTTGATTCCCAATCTTTGTGGTTTGCGGGGGCTGACGCCGCCCGGCAGTCAGGGCGCCGGATGTGACACTCCGAGCAAAGCCGGATTTGGACTTGTGGGAGGAATGATGCGGCGATCAAAGAATAGTACCTCGCGGTACGGTTAGTTGACAGGTTGGCGCAATATCGGTACCGAACCGTACGGTTCTATTGTTGGTGTCAGGAGAGAATGTCGTTTTTCGCTAATCACGTACCTTTGGTGGCAGCACGGCGCGGCGAAAGGAGCGTGATTGCACCGCATCCCGTCACATTGCGGCTAGGATGCTTGCGCCATTTGGCGCGCGTCGTCGCACCTGCCTTATTGCTCGCCTCTTGCGCGGTCGGACCGAACTTCGTTGCGCCCGAGGCCCCGGCTGTCGACCGCTACACACGGGAGCTTCAACTGGCCGCGACGGACAGCACCCAAACGCTCGGCGGCAATTCGCAGTCCTTCTCGCCGGGCGACGACATCTCAGGCCTCTGGTGGACACTCTTTCGTTCGCGCAAGCTCTCGGCATTCGTTGAAGAGGCTGTTCGGAACCATCCCGACATTCAGTCTGCCCAATTTGCCCTCCGCGCCGCCCGGGAGACAGTGCTTGCCGAACAGGGGGCCTTGTTTCCGCAAGTAACTGGGACGGGGTCGGCAGCACGCGAGCAGGGGCCGCTCTACAAGCTCTTCAACACGTCGGTCGGCGTCTCCTATGCGCTCGATATCTGGGGCGGCACACGCCGGCAGGTCGAGGCGCTCGAGGCGCAGGCCGACTACCAGGCGTTCAAGCTGGAGGCGACCTACCTGGCGCTAACCTCAAACGTGATCACGGCAGCGATCACCGACGCCTCGCTGCGGGACCAGATCTCAGCGACTGAAGAGATCGTCAAGGCAGAGACGGATCAGCTGGCGCGCATCCAGCATCAGTTCGAGATCGGCGCGGTCTCCAAGTCCGATGTGCTGTCCCAGGAATCGACGCTTGCGCAGGCCAAGGCGACGCTGCCCCCGCTTCAGAAGCAGCTCGCGCAGCAGCGCAATCAGTTGATGGCCTATCTTGGGCGGCTGCCGAGCGAAGATCGCGGCGAGCATGTCATGCTTGCCGAACTGCGTTTGCCTGGACGGCTTCCAATATCCTTGCCTTCGGAGCTCGTCCGCCAGCGTCCGGACATCCGTCAGGCCGAGGCGACGCTGCATCAGGCGACCGCGACCGTCGGTGTCGGTGTCGCGAACCTCTTGCCGCAGATCACGCTGTCCGGCAGCTACGGTGCAAGCGGAACGGGCAAGCTGTTTTCGCCCGGGACGATCGTCTGGGATGCGACCTCCACCATCACGCAGAAGGTGATCGACGGTGGCGCCCTCTATCACACCAAGGAAGCCAACGTGGCGGTCTTCGAACAGGATATGGCCGCCTATAAGAGCACTGTGATCACCGCGTTCCAGAACGTTGCGGATTCGCTGCGCGCGATCCAGTATGACGCCGCGACGCTAAAGGCGCAGGCGGAAGCCGAGAGGGCGGCATCCGACAGCCTTGCGATGTCGATCGAGCAATTCAAGACCGGCGCAGTCCCCTACGCCAACATCATCACGGCCCAGCAATCCAATCTCAACGCGCGGATATCGCGCATCAAGGCGCAAGCGGCGCGCTTCGCCGATACCGCGGCCCTGTTCCAGTCGCTTGGCGGCGGTTGGTGGAACAGGGCCGACCAGGCCGCCTATGCCTTGCCTCGCGCTAATCCCGGTTATTTCGCCGGTCCCACCCGCTCAACCCAGGAAGCAGTGCGATGACCAAACGCATGATGATCATGCTGGCCGTGATGGCCGTCCTGTTCGGCGGCCTCTACGGATTCCAGATCTTCAAGGACATGATGATCCGGAAGGCGATTGGGGCCATGACGAACCCGCTGCAGACCGTCTCCACGGTGGTTGCTACGACCAAGCCATGGCGATCCACCCTTTCCTCTGTCGGCACGCTCCGCGCCGTTAACGGTGCCGATCTCGCGCTGCAGGCTTCCGGAATCGTGCAAAGTATCCAGTTCAGTTCCGGAAACGAGGTGGCGGAAGGCCAGCCGCTGCTGCAGCTCGTCGCGACCGACGACGTCGCCAAATTGCAATCGCTGCAGGCGACCGCCGAGAACTACGCGATTGTGGTCAAGCGCGACGAGGAGCAGATCAAGTTCAACGCCGTCAGTCAGGCCACGCTCGACAGTGACAAGGCCAATCTGAAGAACGCCAGAGCTCTGGTCGACCAGCAGAAGGCCATCGTCGAGCAGAAGACGCTCAAGGCGCCATTTGCCGGGCGGCTCGGGATTCGAGCCGTCGATATCGGCCAGTTTTTGAGCGCCGGGACGACCATCGTCACCTTGCAGAGCCTCGATCCGATCTACGTCGATTTCTTTCTGCCGCAGCAGGCGCTGGCCTCGATCGTCATCGGCCAGGATGTCACCGTGACCGTGGATGCCTTCCCCGGCGAACGCTTCTGGGGCCAGATCTCGGCGATCAACGCCAAGGTCGATAGCGCCAGCCGCAACATTCAGGTCCGCGCGACCATCGGGAATAACCCGGCGCGGCTGCTCCCCGGCATGTTCGCCAAGGTAGAGATCGAGGTCGGCAAGCCAGAGGAGATCGTCACCGTTCCGCTCACGTCGATCGTCAACAACGCCTATGGCGACCTGGTCTATCTCGTGGACAATGTGCGCGACGGGCAGGGCGCCGCGCGACAGATGTTCGTCAAGACCAAGCCGGCGAAGGGCGACCGCATCGCCGTGACTGACGGCATCAAGCCCGGCGAGACCGTCGTGATCGCGGGCCAGATCAAGCTTCGCAATGGCAGCCCGGTGAGGATCGACAATTCCCACATTCCGCCGACCGAGGCGGCGCCGACAATCGTCGACCAGTGAACGCGGCACGAGCAGTAAGAGCCGATACGATGCGCTTCACGGACATTTTCATCCGTCGCCCGGTGCTGGCCCTTGTGGTCAGCGCGCTAATCCTGTTCCTCGGACTGCGGTCGATGACCTCGTTGTCGATCCTGCAGTATCCGCGTACCCAGAACGCGATCGTTACCGTGACAACAGCCTATGCCGGCGCGGATTCGGACATCATCACCGGCTTCATTACCACGCCGCTGGAGAACGCGATCGCCCAGGCCAACGGCATCGACTACATGAATTCCAGCAGCACAACCGGCACCAGCACCATCACGGTGAACCTGCGGTTGAACTACGACTCCGGCAAGGCAATGACGGAGATCAATGCCAAGGTCAATTCCGTCCTCAACCAGCTTCCGGCTGGCACCCAGCAGCCCACGCTAACGCTGAAGGTCGGCCAGACCATCGATGCGATGTACATCGGGTTTGCGAGCGAGGTGCTCGCTCCCAACCAGATCACCGACTACCTGACCCGCGTCGTGCAGCCCAAGCTGCAGGCCGTGCCGGGCGTTCAGACGGCCGAGTTGATCGGCGGCAAAAAGTTTGCCCTGCGTGCCTGGCTCGACGCCGATAAGCTTGGCGCCTATGGCCTGACGGCGAGCGACGTCTCCACCGCGATGTCGGGCAATGATTATATCGCCGGCCTCGGTTCGACGCGGGGACGGCTCGTTCAGGTAGATCTCTCGGCCACGACCAACCTTCATTCGCTCGAGCAGTACCGCAACCTTGTCATCAAGCATGTGAACGGCGCGATTGTCCGACTAAAGGACGTGGCGAACGTGACGCTCGGCAACGACGACTATGACAGCTCGGCCAAATTCAACGGCAAGACGGCCGTCTACCTCGGCATCCAGGTGGCGCCGACCGCGAACCTGCTCGAGGTCATTAAGGGCGTGAAGAGGGTCCTTCCCGACATCAGCGTGAACCTGCCGAACGGCATCACCAGCGAGATTCTCTATGATTCGACGGAGTTCGTGAACAATTCGATCGATGAGGTCGTCCGTTCCCTGGTCGAGGCGGTTGTCATCGTGACCCTTGTCGTCTTCCTTTTCCTCGGCTCGTGGCGGTCGGTGCTAATCCCGGTGATCGCGATCCCTCTGTCGCTGATCGGCACCTTCACACTCATGCTGCTGATGGGATTCTCAATCAATCTCCTGACGCTGCTGGCCCTGGTACTCGCGATCGGGCTCGTCGTCGATGATGCCATTATTGTCGTCGAGAGCGTCCATCGCCTGATCGATCAGGGAACGCCGCCCGTCGAGGCGGCGATCCAATCGGCCCGCGCGCTCGGCAGTCCCATCATCGCAATGACCGTCGTCCTGATCGCGGTGTACGTTCCGGTCGGCTTCCAGGGCGGTCTTGCGGGCGCTATGTTCACGGAATTCGCCTTCACGTTGGCCGGAGCGGTCACTGTGTCGGCAGTCATCGCGCTAACCCTGTCACCCATGAACTGTGCCTGGCTGCTGCGCCGGACCGAGCGGGATGCTACGAATTGGGAGGCGCGCCTGGTACGCAGGATCGATCACGCGCTCGAGTGGCTGACTGCCGCCTATCGCCGCCGCCTCGAATCCATTTTTTCCACCAGGGCCGTTGTGGTGGTGTTCGCGCTACTGCTGCTCGCCAGCATTCCTTGGCTCTATGCGAATTCGAAGAACGAACTGGCGCCGGAGGAGGATCAAGGTGTGATCCTTACAATGACCAATTCGGCGCCCTCGGCCACTCATGAGCAGCGCCAGTTCTACGAGCAACAGCTCTACGACCTCGTCGCAAAGCGTCCTGAAACGGGGGTTGTCTTCCAGATCGACACGCCCGCGCAGGCTATCGCCGGCTGGGTGCTCAAGCCGTGGGACAAGCGTACTGTGTCCACCGGTACACTTCAGTTCGAATTCCAGGATCTGCTGAACGGCATCGCGGGCACGCGTTCGGTGGCGTTCCAGCCGCCGTCACTGCCGGGCAGCAACGGCCTGCCGATCCAGTTCGTCATTGGCACGACGGGCTCGTTCAGCGAGCTCGACGAGGTTGCTCGGAACTTCATGGCGGAGGCGGTCAAGACCGGGCAGTTCATCTTCCTCGACGACGACCTCAAGATCGACAAGCCGAAGAGCACGGTCGTGTTCGACCGCGACAAGGCCGGCAATCTCGGGCTGAAGATGAGCGACCTTGGTGGCGCGCTGGCGACCATGCTGGGCGGCAATTACGTCGAGTATTTTAGCCTGGATGGCCGCTCCTACAAAGTAATCGCGCAAGTCCGGCAGAACGACCGCCTCACCGCCGAGCAACTACTGAGCTACCAGATCCGCACCAGCAACAACACAATGGTGCCGCTGGCGACGGTCGCCCACCTCGAGAATAAAGCCGCTCCGCAGGCGCTCAACCATTTCCAGCAGATCAACGCCGCGACCATTTCCGGCGTGGCGATGCCGGGGGTTTCGATGGGGGATGCGCTCGCGACTTTGAAGACTCTCGCCAAATCCCTTCCGGCTGGCTACTCGACCGACTTTGCAGGCGCCTCCCGCCAGCTCGAGCAGGAATCGGGCGGCTTCGTCACCATGTTCCTGTTCGCGCTGATCATCATCTATCTTTCGCTGTCCGCGCTGTTCAACAGTTTCCTGGATCCCGTCATCATCCTGATATCGGTACCGATGTCGCTCGCCGGCGCACTCGTCTTCATCAGCGTCGGCATCGGCGGCGCGAGTATCAACATCTACACTCAAGTCGGGCTCGTCACCCTGATGGGTCTGGTCAGCAAGCACGGGATCTTGATGGTGGAAGTGGCGAACGAGTTGCGCGCCGAGGGGAGGAGCCGCACGGAGGCCATCATCGAGGCGGCGACGATCAGGCTGCGGCCCATTCTTATGACGACAGCGGCCATGGTGCTGGGCGTGCTGCCGCTGGTCACGGCAAGCGGCGCCGGCGCGGTTTCCCGCTACAATATGGGCCTTGTGATCGCCACGGGCCTATCGATCGGAACGCTCTTCACTCTCTTTGTGGTGCCGGTCGCCTACTCGCTCATCGCCCTTCGCGGGCGGGAGGGCACAGCAGAGGCTTCGAAATGAAGCATTCTGGTCCGTTTGTGCGCCAGCGAGCTGCTGAGGACGAATACGGGTCCAGCCTGGCAGTTTGGGTCGGTTCATCGAGATGCCTGCAGGCTAACGCGTTGTGCTGCCGGGCTTACTTGAGATTTGGCGTCGACATGGAAGGGGACCCGGTGCCCGTAACCGGCTTGGTGTCCGCCGCTGGCAGATGCCGTGGTTGATGTCTGGCAGCTCCACGATCACGGCTATTCGAGGCGCAGCAACTGGGCGGACCTGGCCACGAATGGAGAGATCGAGGGCGATGATCGCGGCACCGAACGGCGACGACTGCTGCTGTTGCCGGTGCTGCTGACGATCGCGCTGACGCCCGGTGGCGACTCCAGAATGACCGGCGGCAGCGACCAACGAAAGAGGCGTTCTCAGCATTCTCGTGAATCTTCCCGATCGGGATCTTTTCAAGAAAATGAGATGTTTATTCCCGATCGGGAATTTTTAGGTGACCTACTTGTTGAGACCTCACGCCATGCGGGACGCTTCCTGTAACATGATCTCTCGCATCCAGATGCTTGCCTGATCATTGTTGTGAAGAGCCGGCCATTGCACGGCCTCAGTGAAGGCCGGAAGCGGCAGTGGAAGATCAACGATCCGCAACCGCATCGTCGCCCCGAAATGTCGCGCCAGCCGTGAATGCATGGTCGCGATCCGCTCAGTGCCCAGCAGCAGCGGAGGGATCATGCTGAAGTTCGGCACTGAAACCTCGATCCGCCGCTTGTGATAATGCTCGAGCAAGAGCCACGACTCGATCGAGGGCTTGAGCGTTCGTCCGAACTGCGCCGCAACGTGTCCCATCGACATGTATCTCTCGAAGGTGAGCTTGCGTGAAAGCTGCTTGTTGGTGTGACAGCCCACGCACACCAGCGTCTCGTCAAACAGCTTTGCCTTGGGGTGTGCGTCTGACATGTACATTTCTGGAAAGATCAGGAAATCGACCTCGCCACGCTGAAGTGGTTCGTCCGGTTGGTCGTCAAACGGAATCAGCTCGAACGTGATGCCGGGGGCCTCGCGCGCAACACGCGCGATCACCGTCCGAAAGAACACCAATGTCATGAAATCAGACAGAATGATCCGGAAGCGGCGGTTCGATTTGGCCGGGTCGAACGTATCACCCTCGGTCACGGAAAGCTGGATGTGCAGCAACGCTTCGCGGGTCGGCGCAGCCAGCGCTTCGGCAAGCGGCGTCGGAACCAGTTCGCGGCCGCGCATCGTGAAGAGATCATCGCGGAAATAGGCACGCAATCTGGCGACCGCCGCGCTCATCGCCGGCTGGCTCAAATGAATGCTGCGCGCCGCCGCAGTCAGGCTACGCTCTGTCATCAGCGCGTTGAGCGCGACAAGGAGGTTCAGGTCGAGACCTTTGAAGCGCATGATGAGGCATCCACGCTGTAGATATGGCTCATAAAAACAATCGATTGTACCCATGCCTCGCAGTATCACAAGCTGCAAAAAAAAATGGGAGGTCTTTCATGGCTCAGACCGACTTCGATGTGGCCGTTATCGGCTATGGACCGACGGGCCCGACCGCGGCATCGCTCCTGGGGCAGCTCGGCCACCGCGTCCTGGTCGTCGAGCGGTGGCCGTCTCTTTATGGTCTTCCGCGATTGACGCATATCGATGGAGAGACCGCGAGACTGCTCAGCTTCGCATGCGACATCGAGGAGGCGCTTAGGGATTCATCGCCGATCGAATCCTACATTTTCTATAATGCGAAAGGAAAGCGGCTGGTCGATGTCGCCGACATCCCCAGCCTGCCGATGGGATTTCCTGCGCATATCTCGATTCATCAGCCCGATATCGAGGCGGCGATCGACTGCAAGGTGCGCAGCTTGCCGAACGTCAAGGTTCGCCAGGGGGCGGAGCTCACCGGCTTGAAAATATCAGCCGGAGGTCGAACTCTCGCTAAAAGCAGGCGACGTCGCGGCAACCGTGCACGCGCGTTACGTCTTTGCGGCCGATGGCGCCAAGAGCTTCGTCAGGTCCGCGCTCGGGATTGAGCGTGACGACTCCGGCTTCAACGAGCGCTGGCTCAACATCGACGGGGAGCGCAAGCGGCCGCTTCCCGCAGGCTTCGAGGAAACCAAGCAGTATTGCGACCCGGCAAGAGGCCACATGTTCCTGCCGATCGGCACAAACCGTCAGCGGTTCGAATTTGCGCTGCTGCCGGACGAGGGCACTGACGAGATGGAACGGGCGGAGAGCGCGTGGAGAATCTTGAAAAAGTATCACGATGTCGGCCCGGACGACCTTCGGATCATCAGGCAGATCGTCTACACCTTCGAATGCCGGATGGCGCGAAGCTGGCGCAGCGGGCCGATATTTTTGGGAGGTGACGCCGCGCATACCATGCCGCCCTATCTCGGGCAGGGCGCTTGCTCCGGTATCAGGGACGCCGCGAATTTCGCCTGGAAGCTCGATCTTGTGCTCCGTAACGTTGCGTCACAGGAAATCCTTGAGAGCTACGAGCCCGAGCGCCGTCCGCATGTCGCCCACATCATGCGCACGGCGGTGATGTTGGGGAAAATCGCCAATACACATAGCCGCACGGTCGCGTTTGTCCGTGACCTGGCTTTCCGGTTCAACCTGGTCCCGCCGCCGCCGCCATTTCCTTCCCTTTCCGCCGGCATCATTCAGGATGACCGTCGCGGCGCCTGGGGAAAGGCGGTGGGCTCGGTACCGCCGCAGGGGCGGGTCAGGATCGGCGATCGAGTTGCAAGGCTCGACGACCACGTCGGTTACAGTTTCGCGCTGATTGCTGAACGCAATCCAGCGGCTATTCTTGGCCCATCGCGCACGGGCTTTCTTAGGAGCCTCGGCTGCCGCGCATTGACGCTCGCCGACGATGCCGGCGCCGGCGTCGAACGCTTGCTCGATATCGATGGAACCTATTCGTCTTACCTCGCCGAAAAGAACGCCGCCGCGATGGTGATCCGTCCGGACACCAATCTGTTTGGCTTCGCCGCCGGGCTGAAGGACGTCGCCGACCTTGTGGAAAATCTTCAACAGAAACTGTCGTGGCGCACGACGGCATTGGCGGCGTGAACATGGCCATATCCGAAGAACAGGCCAAAGAAATCGAGGCCCTGTGCCGGGCGATTCCACTCTCGCGAATGGTCGACTATGGCATGGCGCGCGAGAAAGCACAGCTCGCACATCAGCGGGTGCGCGAGGGGAGGCCCTGGGACCTCGTACTGGAAGAGATGGCCCACGAGGAGCAACGACTTGCTGAGGCAGCCGGTGATGTAGCGCTTGCCCGCGAAAGCTGGCACGCCGCTGCTGCGAGCCTGATCTTCGCTCAAATGGCCTTTAATGCGGATGGAGAGCGAAAGCGGGAGCTCTATCGCCGGATGACCGAGTGCTTCGCGCGCTTTGCTGCGCTGTCAAAATATCCGGCGACGAAGGTGGAGGTGTCATACCGGCACGGGACGCTGTTTGGATGGCATTTTCAAGCGGTTGAGGAGCGAACCCCTGCAAGCGTGATTGTGTTCGGGGGTATGAGCGGCTGGTCCACGGCCTACCGATCGATGGCCGAAGCGCTCTGTCTGCAAGGAATCGACGCTTTCCTGGTCGATGGTCCAGGGCAGGGCGAGAGCAGGCTGGAGGGAGGCATCCTCGCCGATGACGACGTCGCAAGCGGCTTGAGCCGCTTCGTCGATCTTGCCCTGATGTGCGCGCCTGGTCAGAGGATCGGGCTGTGGGGCAACAGCTATGGCGGGCTCCTCGCGGCATTAACCGCTATCCGCGACACCCGTGTGCGCGCCTGCTGCATCAATGGTGCTCCCCCTCGCACGGAGGTGCCGCCGTTCCGGACGGCGCAAGAGCAACTTGCCGCGATGTTCGGCTGCCACGATCCGGATTTGCTGGGCGAGAGCGTTTCCGCGCTTATCTTCGATGGCCGCCGTGTTCCGATCCCCTGTGCGACGCTGGTGCTTGAGGGCGGCGCCGATGCCCTGGTTAAGCCGGGATCTCAGAGTGCGTTTCTCGAAGGCAACATCGATCCGCGATCGTGCCTCAAGTCCTGGCCAGACGGCGAGCACACGATCTACAACCATTGGGACGAGCGAAACGCGTTGGTATCGGACTGGTTTAGCGGGGTGCTCAGATCGTAGCCGCAGCCTCCTGGATCGGGATGCACGCCGGGCCAAGCCAGTCGAGCGTCGGGTCCACGAACGGCTCGGCCAGTGATGTGACGAAAGCTCTGGTTCAGCTCGGCATATCGACGCCGGCTATCTTGCCGGCTTTGAAGGCGAGGCGTTTGTCACGTACCCGGATCCAGTCAGGGCAGGGCGGCAATTCGTCTCAGGCCTTGGCAGAGAGCAGCAGTGTTCCAAGAGGGTTCGATTCCAAAGCTCGTTTACAGCGCCTGGAGGCCCTCGTCGCGAAGGGGGTAGTTGACGACAGCGCCGCCCGCGCAGCTTTGTTCGGGGCTGAAAAGAAGCCGGCCTTCATGCTGTCCGAACTCTTTACCGAATACGAAGCCATGACCAAGGACGAGGTGAGGGATCTTTCACCCGATCAGCTCCGCATCTGGCGCAATGGTCGTTCGCGGGCCGTTGAGCGGTTTTTGAAAATCGCCAGGGACAAACCCGTCACTGAAATCACCGAAGAGGACGGCATCAACTACTGCGAATGGTGGCGTAGCCGCATCATCGCGGAAGAGGCTGAGCCTAAGACGGCCAACAAGGATATTGGCCAGCTAAGTCGCATGTTGAAGGAAATCAGCGTTCGGCGGCGGCTCAATCTGCCTGACATTTTCAAGGGGCTTCGGCTTAAGGTTGAGGTTGAGCGGCCGAGGGTGCCCTATGAAACGGAATTCGTCCAAAAGCGCTTGCTCGCGAAGAGTGCCCTGGATGGCTTGAACGAGGATGCTCGACTGGTTTTGTACGTGGTGGCCGACACGGGTCTGCGGCCTTCAGATGTCGTGAACTTGCAGGAAGACGCGATCGTTCTGAAGGGGCCAATACCTCACGTGAAAATTCTACCGGAAGGGCGTCGCCTGAAGACAGCCGACTCGCAGCGAGAGATACCGTTGGTCGACGCCGCACTTGCCGCCATGAAAAAGCGGCCGCAGGGTTTTCCGCGTTATCGCGACAAGTCTTCCAACCTTTCCGCGACGTTGAATAAGTATCTTCTGGCGAATGAGCTAAGACCGACCAAAGATCACACTGTTTATTCGCTTCGGCATAGCTTCAAGGATCGGTTGATTGCGACCGAAGCGCCGGACAGCCTCATCGACAGCCTCATGGGCCACAAGACCTACAAGCCGAAATATGGCAAAGGCCCGTCGCTCGAATTGAAGCTCAAGTATCTTCAGCGGATCGCCTTCAAAGCACCGGCAGCGCTATAAGCCATCAGCCGGCGGCGGGCACGCGCCCTGGTATCTTCCCTGTCCTTGAGTTCCTGAAGCTCAGCTTCGAACTTCTCGTACATGGGGAGCCAGAAGTCACCGTCCTCCTCAATGAAGTAGGCAAGCAGAACCAGCGCGCGCTCGATGCGTTCAGTCATGGGAATTTGAGATGTAGCGTCGCTTGGCATGCGCCAAGCTTAGGAGAGGATGACGCCAGAAATCTTTGCAATGTCTGGGAAGTCGCAGATAGTGCAAGACTTTCCTACTTATTGCATAGGCTTGGACGGAGACAGAGGGTGAATGAAACAATTGACCGCCACGCTCCACTTGGATTCTATAATCTCGCCGAAGACTTCTACAAGGGTGCATTGTTGTGCGGGACGGCTCGCGAGAAAAACGAGGTCCGATTTCGATTAAGTCACGTTTCGTACTACCTCCACACTCATTCGATAGAACTGGCCCTGAAAGCCTATCTGCGTACCCAGAGCATCAGCGAACCCGAACTCAAAAAGTCCTTCCGCCACGGATTCGTCGATCTTCTCGCAAAATGCGAGACACTAGGACTGAAGTTCCGTAAGCCGAAGCGGACACGACAGCTTATCGTTTTTGTTGATGAGCTGACCCGGGACCAGGCGTTTCGTTACTTCTATGGTTCGACCAAGGAGTTGCCGGAACTGCGAGAGATGCGTGAGGGAAACGAACGGATTCTTACCGCCGTTCGTCCGGCGTGTTTTAGATCGATCAATACCGCGAGATGATCGCTCCTAGCATCTGATCGATTTAAGGTGGGTTGACAGCAGGCCACGAGCGCAGCTCCGTTTGCCAGCATCCGAGCATGGCATGTCCGCACCTCGCTTCAGCGCAGATGGGGCAGTCCTCGTTACGGTTGTCCCGCTGCCAGACGAATATCCTTGATAATCATGAAGAGGTGACGCGGATCAGTTGGCGACGCCACGAATCCGAAATGCCGATAGAACGCGGCGGCCTCGTCGTCCTTCGCATGAACGGCAAGCGCGCGTATGCCGACAACATCGGCCACCTGCAGCGTTCGCCCCAGCGCATCGAGCAGCAGTCCAGATCCGATGCGGCGCCCTTGCATTGAAGTATGAACGGCGAGGCGCGCCAGGACCAGAAGCGGGATCGGATGGCGTGGCATCCCCTTCACGACCCGGTCTGGTGCGTTCGCGTGATGAACTTCCCCGGCTACAATGGTGTAGAAGCCAATGACCTCTTGGTCTGCTACGGCAACATAGGTCTGCGATGAGTTTGACTGTTGGGCTTGAAGGGCGTGCCTGATCAGAAAGCGATCGAGTTCAGGCTGGCCACAGGTGAAGGGTTCAACCGCGTGATTGCGATCCAGCTTTTCGATACGGAGCGAACCGGTCACGTTTCACTTTTGACATCGAAGACAGACGGTTCGCGAAAGAGACGTTCGAGGCGCGCATGCCGGCGGGGAGGCGCATCGAGCGCAGCAATAAACGCATCCCAGCTCTTGGCGCCAAGCGTGAAGACACGCCGATCAGCAAGCCGCTCCTCGGCAACGCTCAGTGCGGAATCGAGCACGAATTCGCTGACCGACCTGCGTTCGGCTGTAGCCGCCGCCTGCAAGGTCTGCTTTGCCGCTCGACTGAGCCGCAAATCGAGCTTTTCCGTTCGGGTTGCGCGCTGAACCATCTTTCACTCCTTAGCAACATCATACCATGTCCTGCCAGACAATGTCACGACAAATTAAGCGCATTGGAACTTTAGTTAAGTAACTGAAATAACGAGCATATATCGAATATTTGGGGATGAGTTGAACTGTAGCCGTTGAGAATGTTCGGTAATCGTTCTATGCTCATTCCGAACTATATGGGAGGCCTTCCCGGATGAGCAATCGCGACGAATTTTCGTCCAAGACCAAACAGGCCCTCGCAATTCGCGCCGGCTACGCCTGCTCATTTCGAGATTGTCAAAGGCCGACGTCCGGGCCGAGCGAAGAAGCTCCCGATGCCGTAAGCGTGACCGGAAAGGCTGCTCATATCCACGCCGCCGCGCCGGGCGGCCCGCGCTATCTGGCGTCTATGACCCCGGAGGAGCGCAGAATTTTTTCCAATGGCATTTGGCTGTGCAGTCACCATGCCGATCTGATCGATAACGACAAGATTACCTATTCGGCTGACGAGCTTCGCGCAATGAAGCGTGAGCACGAAGACAACTGCAAGAGGCAGCATCGTGAGGGCGTTCGGAGAGGTCAACCTGTCAACGAACTGATTGCAATCGGCCCTGACATTGTTTTCTGCGGCGAACTAATCGGTGCCGACCAGTCGGAGTGCAGCTTTCATCTACAGGATTTCGTCGATGGCGATCTTCACGCCCTGCTCACCTTCATAGCACGATATGACAGCACGCCGCCGATGGATCGATATGTTCTGGTGAGTGGTCTCGGCGATGGGCGCGTCATGAATGGAGCCCCAACCGTAAAGAAACGGCAAAGTGGCGGTTACGAGCTAACGTTTCCCGTGGCGCCTGACGCCGAGCGCATCTGCGCGGCGGACCTCCCGACCGACTTTGCGTTGTCAGAAAAGCACGATCTCTTTGTGACGGAGCGCGGCACCATTGCCGAGGTATCCGGCGTGGACGCGCTGCCGCAAAAAATCAAAATGTGCCTTTCGAGTCAAAAAGGCGAAAGTCCCTTTCACAAGGACTTCGGCACGCGCATTGCCGAGTACTTCCGTCTGTTCGCCGGCTCGCCTTGGTTTGAGCAGTTCCTGAAACTAGAGGTTATCCGACAGGCCGCGATCCCCTATATCGATCCACTCGACAGCCGGCAGTACACGCCTCTCTCCTGTGTCGAGCGGGTGTTCGGGATCGAGCTGCTTGCCGACGCGCCCACCAACAACTGGCTGCCCATTCGCGTGGATCTCGAAGTCAAAGGCCTCGGCCGATGGCAGCATCAATTGTCAATCTGCGTACCCAAGGAGGAAGTAAGGCGGCCGTCCTGGGATGAACTGATGGCTGGTCCCTTGCGTCAGGTTTCTCAATGAACGGTGCCCAGCAAATCGACACGAGTGAAAATCCGTCCTGGGTGCTTGAGCCACCAGACGCCGCCGAGATCACGCCACCAGTTGATACGCTTGCTCAAGAACTGCCCTTCGGCGAAATTAGCTGGCAGAATTTCGAGCGATTGTGCCATCGGCTGGCAAAATCAGATGGCGATGTCGAATTCCGACTCTACGGAACAGAGGGGCAGGAGCAAGGCGGCATTGACATCTATGTTCGTCAAACTTCGACGAAGGGCGGAAACTCAGCCCATAGATCACCATTCTTTTCTCGTCTCCGCTCCTCTTCGCGGATGTATTCCGGCCAGCGGCTTGGTCGCACGGGCAGTGCAGCTATTGCATATTGGACGTCGGCCTCCGTGAGCGAACAATTGTCGAGACGCTCGATGAAACTTTCATCGGTTATCCACTCGTCGATTTCGATACCGTGCGAGGCCAGGAGCACGAGCACGGCAGAGAGGCAAGCAGGTCCTATGCCGCCATAACCTGACGAGAAGCCAGATTTTATCGCGATCGGGTCTCCAACTTCATACGTCAAGAGCAAGCAATGGATACGCTCGAAGGTAACAATCCGAGCGCGAGCTATGGCGTGGGACTGTAGCAACCGCAATACGGCCGATTGGCAGGCTAATGAAGCGCCGGATATGCTGGTATTCGATTGCGGCAGGTTCTGAGTTAGATGCGTCAGATCGTCCGGTAGTCCAGCGTTCAATTTGGACTCACGCTGAGACATCACACTAATTCCAGCCGTACCTTGCGGCCGAGCATTTCCGCAGCGCGTTGCAGCGTTGACAGCGTCACGTTGCCATCTTCAGGGTCGAGCAGACGGCCGATCTGGCTGCGGCTTGTCCCCATGAGCTTGGCGAGTTTCGCTTGCGACAAATGCTTTGTCTCCATCGCCTGTTTGATCTGCCAGGCGAGGACTTCTTTGATCGCGACAGCTTGGAACGAGTCGCGGACGCCTTTCTCCTCGAGAAAGTCGTCGAGCGTCGACAGATCCTTCGTCGTCCGTGGTTCTTTCTTTCTCATGGCTCTCTCCCGCTCATTTAAATTCACGCATTCGCTTGCGCGCTAATTCCAATTCCGTATCCGGCGTTTTTTGCGTCTTCTTGACGAAGCCGTGCAGCGCCACCGGCCGTCCTTCGACGAAGCAAAAGAACACCCTCGCGATGCGGTTGCTCGACAGATTGCTCCGGACTTCCCACAATCCGTCACCCAAGGGGCGACACAGCGGCATTCCGACAGGCCATCGAAACTGCACGCGCATCAAATCTTGGCCGATGATATTGCGGTCGTCCGTGTCTAAATCCCGCAGCCAGTCGCGCACGACCTCGACACCGGCGCGCGTGCGGTAAAAGACCACGGGGACTTTTCTTGCGGCTTCTTTCATTTCGCCCCATATATGGTACATGTACCATATAATGACCGGTCAGTTCAAGGGGAATCAATTTTGTCAGATAGAACAATGCCTTAGTTCTGGCCTTAGCCTAATCTATTGCAAAGTTCCTTAGACCAAGGGTGCGTTGATGAGCGAGACAGATCGCCGGTTGAAAGATCAGTTGAATGCCAACCAGGTCAGACGCGAGCGGATGTGTCTCTAGTCTGACTGAGTCACAAAACCGCAGGCTTTGTCCGGCCGGAATCAGCGATGGTTGAAGCATGGACCATCAGCCGAGGAGGCTACATGAGCGGGCGTGGCACCAAGACCAGTGAGATGCGATTTGCGGCGTATTTGGAAGGGCTTGCCAGCGTCATCGGTCATGCTGATCGGAAGGCACCGCTGCGCGACTATTGCGTCGGCCTCATGGCCTGTGGCGGTCGCAAGAGCGTGGAGCCGATGGCGGCGGTGACGGCTCCGGAACGGACGGCCGCCCAGCATCAATCGCTGCTGCATTTCGTCGGCAGCGGCACCTGGTCGGATGAGAAGGTGCTGGGCAAGGTACGCGAGATGGTCCTGCCGGCGATTGAACGCCAGGGCCCGATCGAAGCTTGGATCATCGATGACACCGGCTTTCCCAAGCAGGGGCGACATTCGGTTGGAGTTGCACGGCAATATTGCGGGCAGCTCGGCAAGCAGGATAGTTGCCAGGTGGCGGTGTCACTGTCGATTGCCAACCACCACGCCAGCCTGCCTGTCGCCTATCGCCTATATCTTCCGAAGGAATGGACTGAGGATTGCGATCGGCGGCGCAAGGTGGGCATTCCTGCCGAAGTCGGCTTCCGGACCAAGCCGGAGATCGCGCTGGAGCAGTTGCAGTGGGCCTGTGCGACCGGCCTTCCGCGCGGTGTCGTGCTGATGGACGCGGGCTATGGCAACAACAGCGATCTGCGCACGGAGATCACGGCGCTGGGATTGACCTATGTGGCGGGTCTTCTGTCGAGCACAACGGTATGGGCGCCCGGCACCGGTCCCTTGCCGCCGAAGCCATGGTCGGGCCGCGGCCGTCCCCCGAAACTGATGCGCCGCAACCGTCAGCATCGGCCGGCCGCCGTCAAAACGCTCGCGATCGGCCTGCCGGCCAAAGCTTGGCGCACCATCACGTGGCGGCAAGGAACGAACGAAAAGCTGAGCTCGCGCTTTGCCCGCGTGCGGGTCCGTGCCGCGCACCGTGATTATTGGCAAACCACCCAGCGATTGGAGGAATGGTTGCTGATCGAATGGCCGAAAGGCGAGGACCAGCCTACCAAATACTGGCTCTCGACATTGCCGGAGGCTGTGGCATTCCGGACTCTCGTTGAGACGGCTAAATTGCGCTGGCGCATCGAACGCGACTATCAGGAACTCAAGCAGGAGGTCGGGCTTGGCCACTTCGAGGGACGCGGCTGGCGCGGCTTTCATCATCACGCAACGATGTGCATTGCAGCCTTTGGATTCCTGATCTCCGAGCGGGAGACGATTCCCCCCTCAGGCGCTCGGCGCGCCCGGCCGATCCCGCTCGCTCGCGTTCCCGCAGATTACAGACCCCGCGGTTCTGCCGCTACGGACCCAACGTCACATTCCAGATTCGATCACGACGATGCGACGGCGACTCGAACAAGGGCTCGTCCGAACGCTGTCGAGATGTCCTTTTTGTGCAATCAAGTTCGTCCATTCCGCAAGCAGGCTGTTGAAAAAGGCGCTCGCCGCCGACCGGCGACCATGAATGGTGCATTTCGCGCGCCAGGCTCTGCGCTTGGCGCCTGATACGCCGGTCTATCATTGGGGGGATATTGATGCTGGTTGGTTTGAGGATCGCCGCGTACCTCGAGGACGCGTTTGAAACGCGTATTCGATTGCATCAGATGAATGCGGAACTGGCCCTGGCGTTTGGATCACCGCTGCAGTCGAAGAATGGGCTTGAGAGGCTCTCAGTACGCTCTGGCGAAATCGGCCAACTTGCGCTGGCTCCGGAGCGAAGCCGCTAGGATGTTGGAGCAGGAAGAACTCGATCCCATAGTACCGACATTTGCGACGAACGCACCTGCGACGCAGGCGCGCAACTAGCCTCCGCGGGAGATCGGCATCGAACCGCTGGCCAGCCAGTCCGTTCTTGCGCCGCGTGGAGCGCTTCGGGTGGAATTGGAAGTGAGTGGGGCTCGATTCCGTAGGAATGCATACCTATCGATCGGTTTGTTGGCTGGGTTTACCTTTTGTTAGTAGGTATGATACGAAATGTAGGATATAAAGCCGTTATATCCGACAAATAAAATCAAAAGCCATGGCCAAGTCGATTTCGACACAACAGGACCGTGCCATCGAACTCCTCAAGGAGCGCGGCATCGCGCGCCCGTCTGAGTTTGCCAAGGCAGGCGTCACGGCGGCGACCATCGCCCGCATGAAGAAAAAGGGTCTCGTTTTCCAACTCGGGCGCGGCCTCTACCAACTGCCCGACACGCCTATCGACACGCACCATTCCCTTGCCGAAGCTGCCAAGCGCGTGCCCAAAGGGGTCGTCGCGCTGATCTCGGCGCTCGCTTTCCACGACCTGACAGACACTATTCCCTCGATGGTCTGGCTCGCCATCGGTCCCAAAGACCGGCAGCCCCTCTCGACCAATCTGCCCATGCAGTTCGTTCGCTTCAGCCAGGAGCGGCTTCAGGAGGGCGTGGAGACCCATACTGTCGAGGGGTGCCAGGTCAAGATCTTCAGCCCCGCCAAGACCGTCGTTGACCTTTTTCGCTACCGGCGAAGCGCCGGGACCCGCTATCGTCACAGCACCGGCCTCAATCTCGCGCTGGAAGGCCTGCGGGAGGCCCTGCGAACGCGCAAGGCCACCCCTTCGGAGATTGCGGATTTCGCGCGCAAAGCCGGGGTTTGGAAGGCCATGCAACCTTATATGGACGCTATGACCGCCAATGGCTAGCCCACCCAAGAATGTTGCCGCCTCTGTCCGCGCGCGATTGCTCACGCTCTCCAAGGAGCGCAATCAGCCCTTTGAGCTTCTCCTCACCCGCTAGTTGCTGGAGCGGCTCCTTTACCGCCTCGGATCGACAGACTATCGCAACCGCTTCGTTCTCAAGGGCGCGATGCTGCTCGCGACCTGGGTCGATAACCAGTTCCGGCCGACGCGCGACCTCGACCTTCTCGGCTCGGGCAATCCGAACCCCGACGCGCTCCTGGCGATATTCAAGGAGATCGCCGCCGTCGACGCCGACGACGGCGTCGCCTTCGATCCGGCAAGCTTCACTGTCGACCGCATCCGCGACGAAAACGAATGCGGCGGCGTCCGGATTAAGGGCAATGCCACGGTCGACAACGCCCGCGTTCGCGTCGTGATCGATATCGCATTCGGCGACGCCATTGAGCCAGGCGTGCAGGAAACCGACCTCCCGGTGCTGTTGGATTTTCCAGCGCCCAAGCTGCGCTTCTATCCGCGCGAGACCGTCGTCGCCGAAAAATTCCAGGCGATGGTCGCGCTCGGCCTTGCCAACACACGCCTGAAAGACTTCTACGACATCTAAGTGTTGATCCGGTCCTACAAGTTTGAGGGCGACACCCTGGCCCGTGCCATCAAGGCGACGTTCGCACGCCGCAAGACCGAGATTCCGACCGCACTGCCGGACGCGTTCACCGCGGCCTTCACCGAGGACGGCGGCAAGAAGGATCAGTGGGCGGCGTTCACTAAGCAGGTCGCGGTCGACCCGGGCCGCTGATGGATGTGACAAAGACGCTCGCGGAGTTCCTGATGCCGCGCGCAAAGGAAGCTCGCACCCTGAAAGACGGGGCAACGAAGACTTAGCTGGGCGCTTGCCACCACGCGACGGCCGAATGGCGAGGTGGCGGTTGATTGGCAGAACCGACCCGTCAGGCCACCGGTCTGGCAGACGGATGGCTGCTATAGTCACTTCTAAATCAACGAGCGTGAAATGGCTGAACGACACGGGAACGCAGCCACCTCTTGAAGACTTCTACGCCTAGGGCGGCGAGCTTTCTTTCCACACAGGGGGTGCCTTCGCATTGCCTGTGCAGCGCTTGTTGTAGAGTGCTACCTAAGCCTCCTGTACCTCGTGCAACCTTTCGACAGTCGCAAACACAAGACCGTCATCTATAGCCTCGGCATTACCGTGCACGAACTCATTGCGCCGCCGCTGCATTTCCATCAGGTGCGCGTAAACACTGCCGTAGCCTGACGCAGCCAAATCGTCTTGCGCTCCTGCGGGCACTACACGATTTTCTCGAGGCCATCTCGCAGCCGGGCGAAACCTTGGTCCTCAAAGCGGAGTATGAGGTCTCCCCCGATACGGCAGCCGAGATGCTGGGTATCTCTCGTCCTATCGTGTACAAGCGCATGGACGCGGGGAAACTGCCGTTCCGGCAGGTAGGCACCCATCGACGAATCCGGGTCGCAGATGTCGCGCGCCTCAAGCAGTATGAGGAGCAGCGCCAGAAGGCTGCGGCGGAAATAGCGGCCGATACCGAGGAGCTCGAGGCAAACTATGTCGAGCCGGGTAACCGCACTCCTTGATGCCAATGTCCTATACTCGAACGCACTTCGCAATCTCCTGCTTCAGCTTGCGTTAAATGACGCATTCGAGGCCCGTTGGACGGGTCTCATCGAAGACGAGTGGCTCCGCAATCTCGAGGATCGGACGAGGGATCGTGTTTTCAGCGAACTCTGCCGCTCATTCGCAAGCACTTCCAGGATGCGATCATTCGCGATTTCGACGCCAACCAAGCTATCGCAAATACGGATCCTAAAGACTGGCATGTGGCTAGTGCCGCCGTCGCGGTAGCGCCATGCGTGCTGATCACAAATAACCTCGATGACTTCGATGCAAGCGAGCTCGCGCGACTCGGCATTCGAGTGTTGTCGCCCGACGAGTTTCTGGTTGGTTTGTTCGACGGGGCGCCGGACTTTATCGAAGCCGCAACGCGAGAGGCGGCGTCATTGCGGATCGTCGATAAATGCACCGATGTCCTTGCTGAGGCGATGGTCCGACTAAGCAGCTGGCGCCAGTTGCTTAAGAATCGCCTCGAGACGTGGGTTTGCCTCGCCAGTCGCAGCCTTCACTGCTCGATAGGTCTTCACAAGGTCCGACTGGGAAACTCCGTGTATCGCGGCAAATTTCAAAATAAGCTCGGGTCGAACGTCCGTAAAGAACGTCGCTACATGGACATGCCATGACCGGGAGCCTTGACGCAAGGTGCTTTGCGAGTCGAGTCGCCGATATGACTTTCTTGTAAGGCGCATTGGTCGTGCTTAGAACCAATTCGTCCACCTCTCAGTCAGGAATCGATTGTCGCACCGAATGGCCCATTTCTTTGGACGCTTTTATGTTGAGCACGTCTTCGAGCTTGCATCGGCGATGCTTACCCTCGTAGCGGAAGGGAAGCTCTCCGGCCTGCATCTTACGGACCACCACGGGGACGAAATGCCCAAAATCTTACCCGCGTCCGCTGGCGAGAGCTCTCTGTCGATCGCAAATATGGCAACTCCAGAATGCTTCAAGGTCAGCTCAGTAAGCTGGCGCAGCACTTTGAGCATCACGCCGTCGGCCTTCAGATCAGCGGATTGCTTGCGAGCAAATTTGCCAAGCTGCCGCGCTACGGCCTCGGCGTCTCGTCGAGCCGCCTGGCCAATCCTTTCGACCTTTCGTTTGTGCAGGCGTCATAGCAAGCTTCCATTCGCTCAACTGAAATAACTGAATAATAGTTCCGATTTTCAACCTGTACTCGATCTTTTGATCGGCGCCTGACCGTCGATACAAGCTGTTGTCATATCGAAGTAATAACGGGTGAAAGGGGCTCCGTTGAGCCGGCTCGGCGGGTCAGCGATGAGCTGTTGTCAGCGTCCGGCGGTCGTGGCCAGGCACGGTGATCTCTTAACGCGTGCACAGGGCGAGCCCGAAACGCGCTCGCATGAAGGCGGAGACCACGCGAGGGACTCGCTGCCGATCCCGAAATTACGGACCCGTTTCCCTGCGATCGGCGGCGCGGCGAGCGGCCTAGGGAACGGGTAATCGTGGAAAACCGGCGCGCTCCGCGTCGGCAGCACTACGTGACAAAATAGCGCGCAGCAGTCGAGAACGAAGTCTGAGCATGCCAAATGATCGCGCGAAACTGAGCCCAAGGCCTATCGAGCAGAAAGACGGCGCGTGGCGTTCAACTATGCTCATTATCGCCATGGTTGTATGATATAGACTTGCACCGCTTAGCCGGGAACCAGAATGATGAAGAGTGTTCGCAATGCCGCCATGGTAGGAGCGTTCGTGGCAGTCGTCGCCGCACAAATCACTTGGGAGTTTGTAAATACCTATCTCGCCTGCACGCTTGCGCTTGTCGCATCATTCGGTGCCGGCTTTTGCGTCGAGCGCGTTTTCATCAAACGGGCTCATCGCAAGATGACTTCTTCACGGCGCGGATTGGGGTGCTTAGACGGCGGTTCTACTGGCGTCGCTGCTGATCCGATGGGGCCGCCACAGCGAAGGTAAACGAACGATGGTTGATGGTATCGGCGCGAGGTCGATCAAGGTCGAGATTCTCGACCCAGACGTGCTCGATTGCCCGGTTTGTTGTGGCCGTCCATTTCTCGTCCAGGACAACACCGGCACCTGGTGCCTTCTCTGCGAGGCGTGCCAGACGTACGGAATCATAATCGCGACCAAACCGTGTGGCTCGCCACATAAAGCGATAGAAATCTGGAACCGTGACAGTTCGACACCAGCGACAGATTCAGAACTCGCCGAAAAGGCCAAGCTGCGCGACATCTTCGGGTCGGGACCTTGTCTAGAACTGAATCCCGAAGCGCAACGCGAGCCGTCAATGGACTTCTTTTGTGAGCTGAGAAAAGGGTCGCCTCTTCATAACGTTCGAAACAACAGTACCGAGTCGTTCAGCATTATGCCCATCGACAAGAGCGTGGATGCAGCAGGCCGATTTCAACGTGTCGCGCTATTTGCGATCGCATACGCTAATGACGAATACAGGGTAATGCCCCACAAGGATACAAGGTTCGGTGTAAGAATGTACGACGTGGTCGTGATCCAGAGAGTTTCATCCTAAGGCCGCCACTCGTGGAACAGATAGCCAGAGTGAAGCATGCCTAGGAATGGGTCTCGGCGATGGAGCAAGGAAGAGGACAAACGCCTGCTCGAACTCGCCTCAAAAAACGAGGTACCGAAACGGATTTCCATCCTTCTCGAGAGAAGCGAAATCGCTGTCGCTCGGCGGCTCAAGCAGTTACGGCCGAAGCTCCCGAAATCCTAGCCACCTTCCCGAATTGATGTGGCAAAGCCCGGGCTCGAAGCCCGCGCTCAATAGCGTTAACCAGAGAATCTCCAAGCCTCGGGGGCAAGCCACAGTCAGAGGAGCAAACTGCCTGCCCGATGGCCCTGTTCTGCTTGCATCCAGCGGACGCCCAAGATGTCGAGGGCACGGAGCAGCAGTCGCAACTCGGCATGCGGGCGACCACTGGTGCCGATGCGTTTAGCTAGCGTCGAGGGTGCTTCCGTCGGTCGTGGAGAAGAGCGCCGAGGCTGGGGAAATAAAGGGAACTTTTTTTGAGACCGCATGAGCCAAAATTTAGCGGAACGCATCGTATTAGGTGCAAAAGACGCGGATGTCTTGGACTCATTCTAGCGATTGAAGCGACAAAAACGATTGCCCTCAGTGGAATCAAATCCGATGCGTGACGTCGCTGTGAGCGGCATCCGGTCCATCGCTCGGTACCTCATGAATGACCATGTGGATATTGTCCGAAGTCCCGCCTTCGTGATGGCTTTTTGCGACGCAAGCCTCCGAATTCTTTGCCTCCGAACTGCAGGTTCATCGTAGCGGGTAAGTGCGTTGCCTCGATAGCGGCATGTCGAGGAATTTAGAGGAACTTATGGGACGATAAGAAAGACTGGGCCTGACTGTTGAAAAACAGCCGAAGGCCTTTCAACGAATAAGACACACGTCGGCTGACGATCGTGAGCTTTGCGACAAGTTTGTACGCATTCATTCAGTGGGTGTCCTCGTTCGCGCAATAGAAATCGCGTCTGATGAAAAATTACAAAAATTGATTACCGTAAGTGCAGGAAAAATAGTTCGTCTTCGACTCGCGCCGTCGCAAGTTCTTTGAGACGATGATCATGCAACGGTGCCAGCCAAGGACGCTCATGATGCGCAACAACAACGTCGACGGGGTGAGTGATTTGACCAAGCCCACGGCTTGTCGATGCTTTTGTGCGAACGTGCGTTGGTGCAGCTGAAATCCACACGCTCGGATCGTGTCCGAGACGACTGCAGCGCTTCTGACTCAATAGCTTAAACGACGACTACGAACAGCGCGTGCCGCGCCCGTCTCGACGGGCGGGACAGCACGATGCTGCCTGCCTGAGATCGTCGCTCTTCTTCACGCAAAGCTTAATTCTTGAGGGACAAACAGGATGACTGTGAGCAACAATCCGATCAAATTCGCTTACTGGGTGCCGAACGTATCCGGTGGCCTCGTGATTTCTTCGATCGAGCAGCGCACCAGCTGGGATATCGATTACAATCGCAAACTTGCCCAGATCGCCGAGAAGTCTGGTTTCGATTATGCCTTGAGCCAGATCCGATTCACGGCAGGTTATGGTGCCGACAAGCAGCACGAGTCCGTCAGCTTCTCTCACGCGCTCCTTGCCGCGACTGAAAAACTCAAGGTGATTGCCGCTCTCCTTCCCGGGCCTTGGAATCCGGCGCTAGCCGCAAAGCAGATTGCGACGATCAACCAGCTTACCAATGCACGTGTCGCGGTCAACATCGTCTCGGGCTGGTTCCGCGGCGAATTCCATGCAATCGGCGAGCCTTGGCTGGACCATGACGAGCGTTACCGCCGCTCGGAGGAATTCATCAACGCGCTGCGCGGGATCTGGACCGAGGAGAATTTCACCCTCAAGGGCGACTTCTATCGATTCAACGACTATTCGCTCAAGCCAAAGCCGCTCGATCCGCTGCCAGAGATCTTTCAAGGCGGCTCCTCGCGGGCAGCCCGCGACATGGCTGCCCGTGTGTCCGACTGGTATTTCACCAATGGCAATACGCCGGAGGGCCTTAAGGCCCAGGTCGAGGACATCAGGACCAAGGAAAAGGCTTTCGGCAAGAGCTGGCGTACCAAGATTGGCATCAATGCCTTCGGTATCGTCCGGCAAACAGAAGACGAAGCTAGGGGCGTCTTGCAGGAGATCATCGATAAGGCGATCCCAGATGCGGTTCGTGGTTTCCACCACGAGGTCCAGAATGCCGGCAATGCCAGCCCCGAGCGCGAGGGCAATTGGGCCAAATCCACCTTCCAGGACCTCGTTCAATACAATGATGGCTTCCGGTCAAATTTGATCGGAACCCCGCAACAGGTCGCCGAACGCATTATCGAACTCAAGGGCGCTGGTGCCGATCTTATCTTGCTCGGTTTCCTCCATTTCCAAGAAGAGGTCGAATATTTCGGCAAGCATGTGATCCCGCTCGTTCGAAAACTCGAGGCGAGCGCGCCCGTGCAGGCGCAGGCTGCCGAATAATCGAGTTCGTTGGGGGAGGGGCAAGTGGCGGGGATTGCGACAGGAGGGGCTGCGCTTTGTCTGGAGGACGGTTCTTCCGACGAACATGTCGCTCACGCGAGGCAAGAGCGCGGCAACGCGATTCTGAGCCACGGCGAGCCTGTTGCGCTCGCACGTCCGGTTCTCGGACTTACAAACATCTCGCTGAGCTTCGGCGGTCTTGCGGCACTGCGCGATGTTGATTTACAGGTCGCGCGGGGTGAAATCCGGGCGATCATTGGGCCGAACGGCGCCGGCAAGAGCTCGCTGCTCAATGTCGTCAGCGGACTCTACCGGCCTGGTCAAGGCGAAGTATGGTTCGGCGAGCATTCGTTCCGTGATGTGCCAACGTCGAAGCTCGCCGCCCATGGCGTGGCGCGGACATTTCAAAATCTCGCGCTGTTCAAGGCACTTTCGGTCTTCGACAATGTGCTCATGGGACTCGCGCACCGGGTGCGGCCCGGCTTTCTGCGGCAGATCGTCGGCTCGCCGCTGGCGCGGCGCACCGAGGCGGAGAGCCGTTCGGCGGCAAAGGAGATCATCGGCTTTCTGCACCTTGACCACGTTCAGGACAGTATTGCCGGAACGCTGCCTTATGGTGTGCAGAAGCGCGTCGAGCTTGCGCGGGCGCTGGTGGGCCGGCCAAGGCTCCTGCTCCTGGACGAGCCATTCGCCGGTATGACCCTGACCGAAAAGCAGGAGTTGTCGCACCACGTGCGCAACGCCCGCGACAACTTCGCCGCCACGGTTGTTCTGATCGAGCATGACGTCGGCCTCGTGATGGGGCTGTCCGATCGCGTGGCCGTGCTCGACCACGGGCGGAAGATAGCCGACGGCACGCCTGAGGAGGTCCGAGCTGATCCTGCCGTGATCGATGCCTATCTCGGCGTCGACCACGAAAATCATGCGGAGCTTGCAATTTGATGTTCGACTATCAGTTCTTCATTGAGGTGCTGATTGGAGGCCTCCTGTCAGGGGTGATGTACTCCCTGGTCGCGATCGGTTTTGTGCTGATCTACAAGACCTCCGGCGTACTTAACTTCGCCCAAGGCGCGATGCTGCTTTTCGCTGCGCTGACCTTTGTCAGTCTGGTTGAGCGCGGTACGTCGTTTCCCGCGGCGCTCGTGGCAACGCTGGCCATCATGATCGCACTGGGCATCGCCGTCGAGCGCATGGTGCTGCGGCCGCTGGTCAACCAGCCCCCGATCACATTGTTCATGGCGACGCTCGGGCTCTCCTATGTGATCGAAGGCGCCGCACAGCTCCTATGGGGCACGCAAGTCCATGGGCTCGACATCGGGATCAATGACACCCCATTCGAAGTCGCCGGCGTGCTGATCAGCGGGTTCGATCTGTTCGCGGCCGCGGTTGCGGGCAGCCTGGTTTTGGTGTTTGCGCTGTTCTTCCGCTACACCCGCACCGGACTGTCGTTCCGTGCAGTCGCCGACGATCAGTTTGCAGCGCTTGCAATCGGCCTGCGGCTGCCGCGTGTTTGGGCCGCAGTTTGGACAGTAGCCGGCATCGTCGCCCTGGTCGGTGGGCTATTGTGGGGCGCGCGCCTCGGCGTGCAGTTCTCGCTTTCGCTCGTCGTGTTGAAGGCGCTGCCGGTGCTGGTGCTCGGCGGTTTCGATTCCATCCTAGGCGCGATCGTCGGCGGGCTTCTGATTGGAGCAGTCGAGAAATTGGCTGAAGTCTATGTCGGGCCCTTCATTGGAGGCGGCATCGAGACTTGGGTCGCCTATGTCGTGGCACTTGCGCTGCTCTTGATCCGGCCATCTGGCCTGTTCGGACAGAAGTTGGTGGAGAGGGCATAGGCAGTGGCGATTCCCTTCAGCAAATCGGGCCGTCCGTCGGCCGAGATCCTGTGGGCCGGGATTGTCGTCGCGCTCGCCTACGGCGTTGTTCCGTTCGCCGGATCGGATTATCTGCTCGATGCGGTGCTGACGCCGTTCCTGGCCCTGGCGCTCGCTGCCGTGGGGCTCAATGTGCTCACCGGATACACTGGACAGGTCTCGCTCGGCTCGGCCGCCTTTCTCGCGGTCGGCGCGTATGCGGCCTACAACCTTCATCTTCGCATCCCGAGCTTGCCGCTGCTGATTGATCTGGTGCTGGCAGGCGGCATCGCTGCTGCCGTTGGGATCGTGTTCGGATTGCCCAGCCTACGGTTGCGGGGGTTCTATCTTGCGGTATCGACTCTCGCCGCACAATTCTTCGTACAATGGGCGCTCACCAAATTCGGCTGGTTCTCTAACGACAATCCGTCCGGTGTGATCGATGCACCCGTTCTGAGCGTTGCGGGCATTTCGTTCACGAACGCTGCCGAGCGCTATGTTTTTTCTCTAACAATCGTGGTCATCTCGACCTTGCTAACACTGCGATTGCTACGATCCCAGTCGGGCCGCAACTTCATCGCAGTGCGCGACCATGAGATCGCGGCTAAAGTGATCGGCGTGCCGCTGCTTCGAACCAAGTTGCTCGCCTTCGGTATCTCGTCGTTCCTCATCGGCGTTGCCGGCGTTCTCTGGGCCTTTGCGTATTTGCGCACTGTCGAGCCGGCCGGCTTCAATCTCGATCGCTCATTTCAGATCCTGTTTATGATCATCATCGGTGGTCTCGGCTCGCTGCGCGGCTCCTTCATCGGAGCGGCCTTCATCGTCGTCTTCCCGCTTCTGCTGTCACGCCTCGGCGCAGCCCTGCTTGGTAGCGTGTTTGATTCCGGCGTTCTGGAGATGAGCCAACGTATCGTGATCGGTGCGCTCATCATTGTATTTGTCATCGCCGAACCACGCGGTCTGATCGCCTTGTGGGACCGCACCTGGTCTACCCTTCGGTCTGCACGGCGCACGGCAGCGCCGACTTGATCTCTTGACAACTCAAAGGACCTTGCAATGAGCATGCTGAGACGCTTGAAAATGACGCTGGGGGCGCTACTCGCCACCGGCCTTGCCAGTACGCTGGTGGCACACGCCGACGAACAGTTCTTTCCATTGCAAAGCTATCGCGTCGGTCCTTATGCCGCCGGGGGCACCGGCTTTTTTGGCGGATTCATCGATTACCTCAATCTCATCAACATCCGTGATGGTGGCGTCAACGGCGTAAAATTGACCTGGGATGAAGGCGAGACCCAGTACGAGGTCGAGCGCGGCGTAGAGGTCTATGAGCGGTTGAAGAACCGTCCCGGCATCGCTGCCTGGAATCCGCTGTCGGTCGGGATCGCCTATGCCATGATCGACCGCATCACAAAGGATAGAGTGCCGCTGATCACCATCAACCATGGTCGTACCGATTCGACCGATGGCCGGGTGTTTCCTTACGTCTTTCCGCTGCTGCTCAATCCCTACAGCGAGACCTCCGGAATCGTAAACTACATTGCCTCGAGAGAAGGGGGCCCGGACAAGCTAAAGGGCAAGAGGATCGTCGTGCTCTATCATGGCTCGCCCTACGGCAAGGAGACGATCCCGATCTATAAGCTGCTCGCGGACAAATACGGCTTTGGCCTTGAGCAGATCGAGGTCCCGCATCCGGGCAATGAGCAGCAATCGCAGTGGCTATCGATCCGCCGGGCAAAGCCGGACTATGTGGTCCTGCGCGGCTGGGGCGTGATGAATCCAGTGGCCTTGAAGAGCGCACAAAAGGTCGGCTTCCCAGCGGACCACATCATCGGCAATGTCTGGTCCAATTCCGAGGAAGACGTCATTCCGGCGGGAGAGGCGGCCAAGGGCTATATCGCGATTACGACCCAGGCGTCCGGCGCCGAATATCCGGTGCTGCAGGAGGTGATCAAGACCGTCTACGGCGCTAACAAGGGCAATCTCGACGACAAGAAGCGGATCGGTAGCGTCTATCACAATCTTGGGATTGTAAACGGTATCCTCAATGTCGAAGCGGTCCGGATCGCGCAGGCTAAGTTCGGCAAGCGCACCCTGACGGGCGACGAGGTTCGCTGGGGCTTTGAGCACCTCCAGCTCGATCCGGCGCGGGTCGAGGCGCTGGGCGCAAAAGGGCTATTCCACTCGATCAACGTCACTTGGGACAATCACGAGGGCGACGGCCGTGTCACGTTTCAGCAATGGGACGGGAGCAAGTGGAAGGTCGTCTCGGATTGGATCGCGCCTGATTGGGCGTTCCTCCGGCCGATCATCGAGACGTCGTCGACGGCCTATGCCAAGGAGCATGGCATCAAGACCCGTATCTCCGGCGATGATCCGGTGAGCCAGTAATGCAAGAGTTGCGCGGTATCTTTCGGAAAGCGTCAGCTCCCGAAAGATCTCGCCTGAGGAAGGATGTATCCGGGCATGAGTGACATTCTGCTTTCGCTCGAGGGGGTGGCCGCGACCTACAATCATGCCGTCCGGGCCGTGAACGACGTATCATTCGCGGTCCGGCGGGGCGAGATTGTCGCCGTGCTGGGCGCCAACGGTGCGGGCAAGTCCACAACACTTCAGGCGATCTCAGGGCTCCTGCCGGCGCGGCGCGGCCAGGTGACCGCCGGACGGATCAATTTTGACGGTCGCGACATCGTGTCGGCGTCGCCCGTCAAATTGGTTCGCTCCGGGATCGTTCCCGTGCTTGAGGGCCGGCATTGCTTCCGCTCGCTGACAGTGGAAGAGAACCTTATTACGGGCGCCATTGGCCGAGACGCCAAGTCCCGCGTGATCCGCGCTGGCCTGGATGAGATCTACGAGCTGTTCCCGCGACTTAAGCATCATCGCAGGTCCATCTCGGGACTAACGTCGGGCGGCGAGCAGCAGATGACTGCGATTGGCCGTGCACTGATGTCGCGGCCACGGTTGTTGGTGCTCGACGAGCCGTCGATGGGGCTTGCCCCGCTTGTCGTTGAAAGTATCTTCCGAGCGCTGAAGCAGCTCAACCGAGAGCAGGGCCTCTCTATCCTGGTAGCTGAACAAAATTCGACGGTCGCGCTACGCTTTTCCGACCACGCGGTCGCCCTTGAGAACGGCCATAGCGTCCTTTCCGGTACATCGGCGGCCTTGCGCAGTCGCGACGAGATCAAAGCGGTCTACCTCGGCGGCTCACCGCAAACCTGCTCCACACAGAAAGTGCTGACGCACGCCGTTGCTTGAACTCGTGAAAAACAAGGAGAGACTAACCATGGCCGCAGCCAAGCTGGCACACAATTTCGACGAAGAGCTCTATTCCCGGCTGGATGCTGCCATTGATGCGACCGTAAGGGTCAACGCCGATCGCAATGATCTCGAAAGCCGCTTTCCGCGAGAGAATTTGACGGCCTTGGCGGAAGCCGGCTGGACCGGCGTCCTGACTGAAACCCGGTTTGGCGGCCTTGGCCTTGCCCATATCGATTTTGCCGAAGCTGCCTATCGTATTGGCCAAGTTGATGCATCGACGGGCCTTGTTTACGTCATGCATGTCGGCGCGGCTCAGACCATCAATCTATATGGTAGCGACGACCAGAAGGAGCGCTGGCTCAAGGCGAAGAACGGTGCGCTGCTGGGTACATATTCTACGAGCGAACGCGCCACCGGCGGACACTGGTGGTACAATCTGTCGGAGGCGTCACGCGATGGCGACAACTATCTGCTTGATGCCAAGAAATCATTCACAACGAGCTCCGGTCAGGCCGACTTCTATGTGGTGCAGACACGCACGCCCGGTGCCAAGGACCAAACCGACATTGTTTTCTTCATCGTGGACGGCAAGTCTGCCGGAATCGAATCAAAACCTTGGAACGCCCTCGGCGTGCGCGCCAATCACTCGGGGCCTATTCACTACACGAGCGTGCGAGTGCCGCAACGGGATCGGCTGGGCGCTGAGGGGCAGGGGAAGGAAATCATCTACAACGGTGTCTCGCCCGTCTATCTGATCGGGCTCGGGGCCGTCTGGGAAGGCCTCGCCCGGGGTGTGTTGAATGCCGCCGTCAAGCACACTGCAAGTTTCGTACACAAGGATCGAAACAAGAGAGTTGCGGATTATCAGGCGGTCCGGCAGGAACTCGGTGCGGCCAAGGTGCTCGTTGAATCGTTGCGGCCCTGGCGCCTCGAGCTTGCAGCAAGGCTGGACGAACTCTGGCGCGCCGGCAAGCCGCAGAGCGAAATCCTGATTCCGCTGACCGAGTTCAAGGTGCATGCGGCCGAGGTCGCTAACAAGGTCGCCGCGGCTGCACTAACAGTCACCGGAGGTTACGGCTATCACCGGGGGCCGATTGAACGTTCCTTCCGCGACGCGCGTGCCGCTATCGCAATGGGCCCGTCGAACATCATCGCTCGGGACTGGATCGGCAAATCTCTGGTGGGCTTGCCGCTTGAGCTCTTCTACGAAGGTGGAGAGTAGTTCGAGCGCCGTATCGGAAACGAGTCTATGCCGCGAAAGATGCGGCGATTTGGCTCAAGGTAGCGAACGGCACCTCATGGTGCCAGCCAGCCGGGGCGGGCCGCCAGGCCTTCGGAGTTTTTCATGACCACAATAATAGAACGTGCCGACCGACCCGAGGCTGGATCGGAGTTCAACGTCGTACCAAAGGCGCAGGTCCTTAGTTCTGACGCGGAGGCCATCGACATCGCGCATAAAATGGCCGCCGAACTTGCGATCGATGCTGCAGCGCGTGATCGCGAACGGCGTCTGCCGGTAGCCGAGCTCGATCGCTTTTCGTCAAGCGGTCTTTGGGGCATCACCGTACCGAAGGCTCATGGCGGAGCCGGCGTCTCCTTCGCGACGGTCGCAGAAATGGTCAAGATCATCTCGGCCGCCGATCCCTCACTTGGACAAATTCCACAAAGTCATCTGAGAGTCCTGGACCTATTGCGACTGACCGGCTCGGACGAGCAGAAGCGCTTTTGGTTTGGCAAGGTCCTGCAAGGCAATCGCTTTGGCAATGCGGTCTCCGAAGCCAAAAGCAAGCACACCGGCATTTTCGAGACCACGATAACCCCTGATGGAGATACCTATCTCATCAATGGTCAGAAGTTCTATGCGACCGGGGCGCTTTTTGCTCATTATATCGCCATTGCAGCAACTGACGACAACGGAAGAGCGCATATCGCGATCGCGCCCCGCGATGCGGACGGATTGAGCATCATTGATGATTGGTCCAGCTTCGGCCAGAGGACGACTGCCAGCGGCAGCGTCGTCATCCGCAAACTTCGGGTACCCAAATTGGCGGTATTGCCAGCGCATGCGGTATATAACGCCCCAACTGCGAACGGACCGTTTGCCCAGCTCGTCCATGCCGCGATCGACGCGGGCATCGCCAAGGGCGCTCTTGCCGACACGGTTGCTTTCGTGCGCCAGTATGCACGGCCATGGATCGATAGCGGTCAGAACCATGGTTATGAGGACCAGTTCACTATCGCCCAAATTGGAGATCTCAGCATCAAACTGCATGCGGCCGAAGCCCTGCTCGAGCGAGCCGGGCACGCTTTGGATTTTGCCGTCGCGGAGCCAAACGAGAAAACGGTGGACGAGGCCTCAATCGCTGTGGCAATCGCCAAGGTAGCGACGACGGAGATCGCGATTTTGGCAGCGAACAAACTGCACGAGCTTGGCGGAACGCGATCGACGCTTGCACAGTACAATCTTGATCGTCATTGGCGCAATGCGCGCACCCACACGCTGCACGACCCGGTGCGCTGGAAGTACTTCCATATCGGGAACTACGTGCTGAACGGAGTACGTCCGCCGCGCCATCCCTGGAATTGAAGTTCCGTTGTGATCACGACAATCGATTCAATCGATCTTGAGATTGGGTCGAGGCGTTCTAGCGGGCGTATTGTTTGATCGATGGGAGTTTATCCGTTGACCGGACCTGACGGCTTGGGCAACGTCTTTGCGAGCCGCTTGCGCAGGTGGTCCACGCTGCAAAGGGACAACTTGGGACGATTCGAGATGAAGAAGGCGGCCAACGCCGGAATCAACATCGGCCAGCTTGAATGCCCAAACATTCAGATCCCAAAAGGCTAGCTCGCAGCGTCTGTCGACGGACTTTTGGCAGGCTTATCCGTTTTTCTCGGTCACGTGCGAAGGCGTCGTGCCGACCAGCTCTTCATAAAGGGAAGGATCGGTCGCACCCTCGGTGTTGACCAGGAAAACCCGTGCATTCGGTCCAAGACCAAGCTTGGCCCGCAAGGTCGGGTCAGAAGCAGCTTTCAGTAACGCTGCGAGACCAACACCACCGCTTTCGCCGGCAACAACTGCCGGATCGCCATCCCTCGGATTTGCCAGGCGCTTCATCACGCCGATTGCGTCCTCGTCGTCGACCGTCATAAAAGCGTCCGCTGCGCGCGAGAGGATGCGCCAGGCGACGAGCGAGGGCTCGTAGCATTCGAGCATGGCCATCACGGTGGATTGCCGGTGATCTACCTTTATAGGGCGCCCGGCCCGCGCGCTTTCAAGGAGGCACGCCGCTCGCGAGGGATCGACAACAGTGAAGAACGGGCGGTCGTTGCCGAACAGGACTGAGAAATGTCCGGAAATCGCGCCGGCGAGGCCACCCACGCCAGCCTGAATGAACACGTGAGTCGGGGGTTCGCGCAATTGACGCAGAGCCTCACTCAGTAGGGCGGTATATCCTTCCATCACCAGTCCTGGGATCCGCTCATAACCAGGCCAAGACGTGTCAGATACAGTGATCCAACCGCTTCTCGCCGCAACTCGGGATGCCTCAGCAACCGCATCGTCATAGTTGCCATCGACGCGGATCATCTGCGCGCCAAAGCGAGCAATGGCGAATATGCGTTCGTTGCTCACGCCTGAGTGAACAAAAATGGCGCATTTCGCCCCAACAAGCTGGGCGCCAAAAGCAACGGATCTGCCGTGATTGCCATCCGTGGCGCAAGAGACCGTCATGCCCCGCGCGACGGACTGAACTTCAGATGTGTGCAATTCGCTCAGCTCAACATCGCGACCGAGCCGCCGAGTGGCTTCCTCGAGCACCAGGCGAATCACAGCATAAGAACCGCCCAGCGCTTTAAAACTACCAAGACCGAGGCGATAGCCCTCATCCTTTAGATGGATCGAACCAATTCCGATCTCACGAGCAAGGCCCGCTAAAGAAATAAGGGGAGTTTCCTTGTGACCATCGCGAGCCCTTATAAAACGCTCGACCTTTTGCGCGGATTCGACGCTCAGCGTGTCGGCGTCGGAATCATCAAGCGGAGCGCGGTGATCGGGGTGCGAGTTGAGGAGAAACATGAGTGAGCTTTCTTGCCTCGTTGGCCGCTGTATGGAGCATTTCATTCGCGATGGCAAAGTGATTGGCCGCATTAGCAGCAGAAGCCGACAATCGAGTGGTGGAATCCGTCAAAAAGACCGTTCGTGCGACGAATTTGTGCGTCGATGCCCGAATCATTGCGTTAATCAATATCAATAACGCCCTACTTTGCAGGGCTACGCACATGTTTGGGGGCGATAAAGGACAAGCCCCGGTTGGGCCCAATTCGGCGCAGCATAGGAGAAGGACATGGCCAACCATTTCTACCGACTCCGTATGGGCACGTATGCCGAGACGTTGTTTCGGCGCAGTCAGCGCGACCTGCAGCAACGGCTTTGGCTGCAGTACAACCTGATGCAGCTCGCCAGCGAACTAGCACGAGCCAAGACCCGGCCCGGCGCGGTGGACCACCCAGTCCGGCACCGACACGATGCAGCCGAATCCGTCACCAGCTGAATCGACCTCATCAGAGGTGCCAAACAAATCTTTCTCACGGCTGCAACCAAGCGGACCGACCGCCCGTACATCGCCCGGACCGTCGCTTGCGCTCGCTGAGCGATCCATCCTGGATGAGATTTGCGAGAACATCCCAAGCACGAGACAGGCATCCGCGCTGATGCCGCGCTCCAGGAGGGCGGGCTCCCATTTCGATATGGGTTCAATTTGGAGTTATTGTGGTGGCAATCGGTACTGTGAAATGGTTCAGCTCGACCAAGGGGTACGGCTTCATCAAGCCGGATGATGGCGGCCCCGATGTCTTCGTCCATATTCGCGCCGTTGAAAAGTCCGGTTATACCGAGTTGGCAGAGGGGGCAAAGATCAGCTATGAGATAAGGGTCGGACGCGCTGGCAAGATGTCCGCCGAAAATCTCCGACTTGAATAACCATATTCCCGCGAACAAATAAGCAATCTAGCCATTCATCATTCTGGCTCCGCCTCCGACCTGTCCGCGAGGCGAAGGTACGGCCTCAGCATATCCCCCCGGAGCCGCTGGGGCCGTTTCCTTAAGTCCACGCGTGTGATTTCTCGCTCCCTGAGCACGGGAGCCAATTGACGAGATTCTGCGACCGCGGCGCAAGAATCTCGATTCGCGCTCCACAGCATTTGCTCATTCCGATGGACGCGCGAATATGCGCCTCCCCCTCCGCACTAAGCGAATCGGCCTTCGGCATGAAAGCTCGGCACTGGGACACAGTCGGCGACGCGCTTTTTGTTGTCGGTCGAATTGACGACCGACGATCCAGAGACGCTCGACGATCTCGTCCCATACGTGCCTGTAAGCGGAGAGGACTACATCACCTACGGTGTCCGCCATCACCATGACCGACGAGACCTTCCAAACGGAAAGAGTTAGCTTCGACTGGAACGTGTTTCGCCGGGCTGCCTATCAGTTGCTCGGATATGGCTTCATCTGGTAAGAGCGAGAAGTCAAATTCAATCTGGTCGACCGCAGCTCTGTTCGCTGCTGAACTGGAAGGCCGCTGACCTGGAGCGGGTGAGGCCGTTCTTCATTCGCCGGATATCGTTCGTGCCCTCAGACCGAACCCGGTAACAGTCGAACGCAAGCGGGCTTTTCGCGAGAAGGCATCCGACGTTAATGCCGCCAAGTCAGTGCTCCGTCTTCCGAATATGGGATAGCTGAGATCCGTCAGCCGCAGCCAATGAGGCCAAGCCGATGGAAAGTCGCCGAACTTCAGGAAACAGTCCTTGACTGAGGTGAAGACCTAGTCCCTCCTAATGCGGTAGGCGATCCATGGGAACGGTCGCCAGCTCGGCATCATGCCGAGAGATCATCTGTCGATCCGCAAGCTATTCTTTCCGAGGCGGGAAGGGCAGGATCCTTCCCGATCCCACGGTGGGGCAAACTAGGGTCGCCGCCCGAACAACACCTTTTCCAACCCTGCAAGTCCGCGCGGTTCCGATTCGTCAATCAACCCATCATAATGGCCAGATAGTTTCCGGTTTTTGTGGGTTTCAACCCACTGTAAGGGTTGAATATCCACGCAGTCGTGCTTCGGCCATTCCTAGGTCCACGACCTGGGAATGCATGCGACTACAGAACCGGGATAAGACCCCCGATTGGCGCGAAGTCTTGCGAAGCGGTCGCTGCTCCCGGAGTTCCTGCCGATCGTCTGATGGAGCGCTTGGCCGCGAAGGAGAATCTGTTGCGCGCTTTGCCTGACCTCGCGCGCCAGCACGAGATACCCGACGCCGTCGTGCAGAATGCAATCATCAGGGACAAGGAAATGGCGGACGGCGTCGCGAAATTGCGGAACGTTCCTCCTAACAGGTGATCGACATGCCGAGATGGCGCAAACCGACCAAAGTCGAGATTCGAGAGCGCCGCGCCGCCGTTGCGGCGAAGGCGCGGGCAGCCGAGCTACGGCTTCCGCATGCTGTCGCAGAGATGCGTCTCGCGCTCGGGCTTTCGCAACCCGAGTTCGCGAAACTTTTCAAACTTACGACACGTCAGGCCGGCGAAATCGAGCGCGGGGTGGCCAACCCGACTTCCGAAACCCTTCAAAAAATCGGTCGTGCGTTCGGCTTTCAGATCGGCTTCGTGCCGATCACATCTTCAAGAACAACGGGCGCAGTGCCATCCTCTGATTCCGAACCGACTTCCTGAGCCCTCGGAGCTGTTCATGGTCGTGCGAACGTTTCGAAGGACGGCACCGGTCTGCTGATAGGGTGCTCCAGGTAGTCTCCAACTCATCAGCCCGCCCGATCCATCGCACAGAACATTATGTCCGGTCCCAGGATTTCTGGCGGCCCGTCACGAGTCTCAAAATCGGGCTCTTCCAGCAAGGCAATCTCCAGCATCGCCCTTTCGGCGCGCACTGCTGGCAGTTTATAGCTCTTATTCCAAGGGCTTTGCGGTTCGCGCCCAAGTTTACTGAGTCGCGCATCGTCTGGTGCAGCGGAACGCAGGCGGATGAAAAACTGCGTACCCTCACGCCAAAGGCAGAATTACATCGCTGCATGGCTTAATACTGGGAAGTTTCTCCTGCGATGTCAGCTACTGTCTCCGCGACACGTGGAGCTAAGCTGGCTGTAGAACCGGCTATCTCTTCAGATCCGCACAAGGGACAAATGGGATGGACGGCGCTGCGTGGCCCCAGGTGAGGGGCAATCTTTCATCCACGCGATGGGGCGCTGCGGCGTTCCTCAACAATCTCGAAGCCGCCTGCACAAGTATTAGCCGAACTGAATGGGTCATTAGATGGATAAACATCGCAGATGCCCATCGGGTCCTTGGTGATACCAATCGGGAAAAGGGATACCTTGATGAGGCGGCGCAAGATTGGCTATGCGCGCTAACCGCCTTTGAAGTTGCGAGGCGTCTGGCTTGTGAAGACGCTTCAGATAGCGCAGGCGTTCCGGCCAAAATCAACGCTGTCGTTCAAAAATTCGGAGCCTTGGAACAGAAGATCGAGCGAGTGCAAATCGAGTGCTGCGATCAAGGTGAGATTGTCGCCCACTACTTGCCCGCAGATGGTCGCAGTTCTAGCGCCCCAGCAATTATTTGCATCAGCACGGAAGAGGAGCCGGCAACGACGCTGCTCGGAAGACTCTTGCCCGTTGTGATGGATCGAGGCATGTCCGTCCTTGTTGTCGCTCACGAGGACGTCTCAAATGCCCGGCGCGGTCAGTCGGACATGTACTTGTCATGCTGTGTGGATTATTTAGCAGCCCGGTCAGACATTGATGCTGCTCGCATAGGCATCTATGGAGACGGGTTATCCGCTGCCATGGCATCCGATTTCGCTGCATCCGATAGCCGCGTTGCCGCAGCGGTCTGTGACGGTGGCCTCTGGAATTTGGCTCGGATGCTGGCGTCTGTCGACTGGGTTGCCGGAACCACAGATGTGCCGGACGAGGAAGTGATCTCGGCCCGTCGCTTGCGGATGCTCCGGCGGCTGAGATGTCCTGTTCTCGTAGTAGCAGGCGGGCGGGGCATCGTCAGCGCGTCGGAAGCGATGAAGCTGCTACGTGACGGCGCGGCCACACCCATTGATCTGCAGTTGGCCATACCACGGACGATAACGACCGACGGAGGGGAGGTCGAAAATTTCGTGACCTCCGACGATCGAATCTTCGGATGGCTAGAGCAAAAGCTTGTGCTGAGTTCGCTCTCTATTCATTGTTGAGTTGGACGGCAGCGGAAACCTCGCCGCTTGCGCTGCTGTATTCCGTTCATGCCACAGGCGGTGTCTTCAACATAATTTCTCTCACCTCAGGTGACATCCGGAGGCGCCATAAGCGTGGCCATGGCATTCTTACAAACGAATGTACGGCGGACGTCCAAGCTGGGCCCGACATGCATAGGCGCTGATGACCCCCGCACAATCCCAGAGTGCCTGCTCTGTGGAGCACAATCTGAGCAACTAGGCAGCTCAAGCCTTCCAATCTCATGCGCTGCCGTGCCCATGCTCGCGGAACATCTCGAACCGCTGCAGGATTATGTTTGGTTAGCCCGGAGAAAGGTGCCGCGGTTCAAGTCGTGGTGCCGAGCGAGCAGGCTCTGATGCTAGCTCAGCACTTTGTCATTTAGATCTACAATATTCCGATACTCAGCTTTTGAGATGCCAATCGGCTGTTTTTAGCAATCAAGATTAGCCGCTTGTTGATGTAGTGAAGGGACTCCTCATCGAGCCCATCAAGAATCGTGGAGTTGAGCGCTTGCCTTTTGATTGATAACTTTCTGATTTCGGCCTGCGCCTTTTGAGTCAGCGAAATCTGCAGGTATCTCGCATCATCAGGCGAGGTGACGCGAGCAAGAAACTCCAATTGTTCAAGTCTCTTTGTTTGATTGGTGACAAATGCGGGGTGGATTCGCAGCTTGTTCGCAACCGCTGTTCCCGAGACGCCTCGACCTTCATCGAGTTCGTCGATGGCCATGAGGATCAACCACTGCGCTTCGGTTATGCCTAGTAGCTGAGCCCAACTCTTGTGTATTTCCTCGAGTTGGGAATGGACCTCAACGATGTTCCAGATGAAATCGCTAACGGCTCTATCGAGTTGTTCTTTCACTTGCATGTTGCTGTTCCCGGCAGTTCTAGGGTGTCGCCGATACGCGCACAGCTGGTGTTCACTTCGGCGGAAGTGTAAGTACCCTTCTTGTGTGATCGAAAAAAGTGCGCAGCCGACACAGTGGATCAAAAACAATTGAGAGTTGCAATTGATTTTGGTGTGTATTGACGTTCGCCGTCAAGCAGATGTCATTTTTGCGTCTACTCGCAATCCAAGGCGCCGCTTGTCCTTTCTGCAGATGGTTATCCGTCAAACTGACTTCGTCCACGAAATTGTCTTGCGATAGAATATTGTTGCTCCCATAGAGCGTTGGTTACGATCCGGCGCTCTATCAAAGCCGTAAGAAGCCACTCGGCAAGCTGTATGCAAAACGGCTGTATCTGCACTGGCTAGCGACTACGAGCAAAATGGAAGAACTCTATTCGATAGAACTTTCTTCAATTCTTCGAGCAGACACGCATTGGCAACAGCGCCGCCGTCGTCATCGTTGCGACATGCTACGGCTTCAAGATAATAAAGATTGAATGGTGCCTCATTCGTCGACAAGGCTCAAGTGAGGATATCGAGCACCCAAGCTGCTCAGGTCGTTGTCATCGCCGCCATCGTCCGCAAGATTGTGGAGGGTGGGGCCCCAAATCGGCTTTCGCAATACTGCTGGCGCAACGCGTGCGCGAGCGAAGCAGCCTCCGCGGCCAATCCAAGGAGATCGACAGCTGCTTCAACGCGTTGGCTTGATTGACTCGCCTCTGCGGAAGCGGCGAACGTCAGAGTGTTCGGGCTGAAACGCCTCAACTAGAATTGGGACGGCGCTCTCAGGATCGCTGTTGCCACATACGAAAACATCGGCGGCCGCGTAGGACCTCTCAGGCCAGGTGTGTAAGGTGATGTGCGATTCAGCCAACAAGGCTATTGCGGAGACGCCGTGACCCGGACAAAACTTATGAACATGAAGATGGAGCAATGTCGCACTCGCCGCCCGGACGGCTTTTCGGATTGCGTCTTCGGCAATGACTGGATCGTCAAGTTTCTTCGCTCCCCATAAGTCGATCAGCATATGCGTCGCACCGGAGGACAGAGACGGCGGGGTTTCCTTCTCGCTATCAATAGTCACTCAGAAATCTCCATTGAATTGTGGGCCCATTAAGCTGAGCTATTCGGGATTAGGTGACGAGGTGATCAGGCCCGCTCGGCACCTTGATTGGGTGAATACCGTCATTGAATCTGACAACTGCGACCTTCGGCACCTCTTTGTGCCTTAAGCCACCGCCAGACCTTTATTTTGCGATCACCAGCTCGAACACCATTGCCCTGGGGCGGTTGGCATCCCGTGGTCGAGTCGTGCCCTGGCGAACACGCTCTCGATTGAATTGGTGGTCCGCAAGAGATCGGCCTCACGTTTGAGGCCAAACACCGAACTGCTTTTCTGGGAGTTGTAGCCGGCCTTGTCGTCTGCAAGGAACACATGGGTATCTATGCCACCATCATAGACAGACGGAATGTCGGGATTAGTGAAGCATTTTTGGCCGCAATCACCGCGGACGTGTCCGCCAATATATCCTCCGACCAGGCTCCACGGAGCCGATGACAGACATACTGCTGGCTCAAGATTCGCCGAACAGGCTACGCCGCTTGCGACCAGCGCAATCGTTGTCGGTCCCCCAGAACGAACTCCAGATCGCATCAAACACTCCGCGGCGCTGCTTCTATCGACAACCGAGCACTTTCGAGCTTGCATCGGTGATGGCGCCGTGAATGAAGCAAGCAGCGTGCCGCTTGGAAATTGAGGAGTCTCGAGTTGCGTCGTACCGGGTGCATGCGTCAGGTTGTGGACAATTGTCCTAAAGCTGACAATCGCTCTGTACGTACCGACACTATGCTGCGCGGGAGGAAGCCGCCTCCCTCGCTGCAGAGTAGAAGGAGCCTTTTGTTGGTTCCGACAGAATTTCGATCTCACCTATCGAGGCCGATGCGAACCGATATAATCCACTGGTTCTTACCGACGAGCGGAGCCGGCCTGGACGCTGGACCCATCCGCCCGAACAGCGCACCAACAGCGCTGGGTGATAGAAGTCCGGCTCGCGGGAAATCGTCACGAGCGATCGGTCAGGCAACGCTGGCACGGCGGGAAAGGCTCGCCATCAGCGTCTTCCAGCTTATCGCGAATACCTTTAACACGCCGCTCCGGCTTCGCTGTGGTGCTAAGCGGCTGCGAACATCGGCAGATTAAGGACCTCGCGGTGGCTGGTTCTGCACGCGTTACTTTGCTGAAACGTCAACTCTGGTCGCGGAGGGCAAGCTCTAGAGTACCCGAAAGGGCGATCCAATACGCTTCCGAACTGGAATTGAAGCGTGTGTAGTGCCGCTTGGCCGCCGCGAGAGTGCTCGACAATTCCTTTCAGCGCGTCAAAGCAAGTTTCAGCCTCCCGTCCTACAGCAGAATCCTACAAAGCCAAAAGCGTCAAAATGCTCGAGCACCTAACAACTGCCCCTCAGCGGCTACGCAACTGCCTCCTGGAAAACAAACACGCATCTGTCTCGATGTCGACGTCATCGCTTGGGACTGTAGACAACATGCAACCCGGCGAGCGTCAGGTCTTTCATCAGGAGAGCACATGTAAGAATTCACAAAGCCAAAACCGAGTTCTCTGGGCTCGTTGATTGCGGGTGGCATGCAGACGACGCGTGTCTACTACCAGATCAGGTAGATGCCACCGCCAACTTGAGGCCCTAGCGTTCGGTAGTGTTCTCCGCCGATTATCGAGGAAACAGTGAGCGCAAAGGACGAGAAGCTAACAATTAGTCAAAACGGCACACTATGACTGGCAGAACCAGGGTGGAGAAATGTACCCGCCATTCAGGACACTCGGTGTTCTGATTCAAGGGCCACACAGGGCGACGAATGGCGGAAGGCGTATGCCTAAGGAAAATCGATCGGACAAAAATCCTGTTGAGGAACGTCAACCGGTCGACCCGATCATGCAGATCGATCGGCTTGCATCTTCGGATCCCGAGAGGGTTGCCCTGAGGTGCGGCGCAGACGCACTCACCTACAAGGCGCTGCGCTTAAGATCGGATGCCCTCGCGAGGACGTTACGAGAGAGGGGGACTCACGGCGCGGTGGTCGCCTATTTGGGTGAGCGGGACCTCGATTGGGCGACGACTGTCGTCGCAATTTTGAAGGCCGGATCAACCTACCTGCCGCTCGATCCGTCGTTACCCGCTTCCCGTACATCATTCATGATCGAGCAGAGCCGCTGCGCTCTGATAATTGGTCCAGACCGGCTGGAGTCGCTCAGCCAGTTCCAGGCGAACAGCAAAGCCACCACGCAATTCATGACGATTGAGGCGGCGCTGCGCGAAGGCCAAGCGTCGTCTCTTGCGCCATCATCGAACGGGAATGGACTTGCCTACATTCTGTTTACGTCTGGTTCGACGGGCCGCCCGAAGGGCGCAATGATCGAGCGCGCAGCGCTGAATAATCATTTGGCGGCAAAAATTGACGCTTTAACCCTAAGCCGGACGGATTGCGTCGCGCAGACAGCATCGCACTGCTTTGACATCTCGCTGTGGCAGCTTCTGGCGGGGCTTTGCGTCGGCGGCCGTATCGCTATCATCGATGATACGGCCCTGAAATCGCCAGTAGTTCTTCTCCAATCAATTCAACAATGTGGCGTGACGGTTGTTCAATTCGTTCCGTCGATGCTTGCGGTGTTTGTTGAATATTTGCAATCGCTTGCGGCCGCTGAGCGAGCTCTGGACGGTTTGCGGGTTATTTCTACGGTCGGAGAACCGCTCACGCCGGGACTGGCGCGCGCGTGGCTTGCCTTATATCCTCTGGTCCCCATTCTCAACCACTACGGGCCGACCGAGTGCGCGGACGGCGTTGCGCATCATCTGCTTTCCGTGCCCCCTGCGCTGGCTGACCTCTATGTGCCGATCGGCAAAGCGATTTCTAACCTCGAGGTTTATCTCGCGGACGGACCGCGGCTGTGCAACCCGGGAGAGGTCGGCGAGATCTGTGTTAGCGGCGTTGGTGTCGCTGCTGGTTACGTCAATGACGACGACCGCACCAAGGATGCCTTTGGGCCAAACCCGTTCTCGAACGATCCGTCGTTCCAGCGCCTATACCGGACAGGTGATCTCGGGCGCGCTCGTTCCGACGGCCTCTTGGAATGTCTCGGTCGACGGGACCGTCAGGTCAAAATTCGCGGGCACAGAATTGAGCTGGGAGAAATCGAGGCCCGCCTTTGCGCTCATCATTCGGTACGTGGCGCCGTCGTGGTCGCCTCCGCCTGCGCAGGCGTGAAGCTTACGGCGAGAAACATAACCAGGGCTGAGGGGGAAACTGGATCGCGGCGACTTATCGCATACGTGTCGACCCCGGCTGAGGTGGGCGAAGGCGAGCTTCAGAACTTTCTTGCCGAAGCGCTTCCCACCTACATGCTTCCAGAAAGAATCATCCACGTCGGCAGTATTCCACTGACCAGAAACGGAAAAGTCGATTTTGGAGCCTTGCCGGACCCGGCCAGTGTTCGCCCTTTCTTGCCGACTCGATTTGAGGAGCCGCAAACAGAGCTCGAAGCTCAGCTGTGTCAAATTTGGTCCGGCGTTCTGCGCATTGAGAACATTGGCGTGAATGACGAGTTCATAAGTCTCGGCGGAGACTCGCTTCGGGCGATGCTTATATTGGGCCAGTTGCAGACCTTGCTCGGAATGAGAGCGGATTTCAGGCGCGTTCTGAATGGAACAATCCGATCTCTTGCGGCGTCGATGTCGGCTCCAGTCGAATCGAAACCGTGCACGGCCCCGACGCACGGTAGGCTAACGCGAGCGCCCCTCACGCGAGTTCAGGAGCACCTATGGTTTCTCTCACAGCTTGATCCGTCTGCCAGGAACTACATCATTCAGGGCGGCCTGCAAATAAAGGGCAGCATCGATCTGGCAGCGTTCAATCGCGCCTGGACCGATGTCATTCACTCCCATCAGGCATTTTCTGCACGCTTCATCGACGAGAAAGGTCCGCTTCAATGTTTCGATGTTCCTCAATGCGCAAGCCTTGAACTGGCTGATGCATCTCATCTCACGGCGCAGGAAGCAGAGGAGCTGATCGCAGAGCTACGGCGAGCAGAGCTTAACGCCAGTTTTGATCTCGGCCAAGGCCACTTATTTCGCGCGCGTATGATCCGTTTTAGCCCTGACAACCATCTGATATTGATCACCGCTCACGAAATCATCATCGATGCCTGGTCGATCTCCGTTCTGCTCAGGGACCTTCGGCAAAGGTACGTAGATGCTGCGGCGTTCTTGCCAGAAAACCGGGCGTCACTCTCGAGCTACGCCCTCTGGGAAATCCAGCACACGACGCCGGAGGCGCTGGCCAGGCAACGTAGTTATTGGCGTAATCAGATTGGCGATGATCCGCCGGTTCTGTCGCTCGAAACGGGACGAGCGCGGCCGCAGACAAATTCCTATCGCGGCGCTTCGCATGCGGTGCTGCTTGGCAGCGAGCTCTCCAATCAGGTCCGGGAGTTTGCGCGCCGCCATAGATGCACCACGTCGACAACACTCCTTTCATGTTTCAAGCTGCTGCTGCGGATGTATAGCGGTCAGGACGACATTATTGTTGGCATACCGCACGTCGTACGGGATCAACCAGGCAGCGACGTAATTATCGGCTTTTTCCTGAATATGCTGCCAATCCGAACCGCGATCGATGTCGACCAGTCCTTTGTGGTTCATGCGTTGCGCGTCCAGGATCTAGTTAGCAGTGCCATCGCAAATTCGGCATATCCATTCGGCTGGATGGTGAGGGATGCCCGTCTATTTCGCGAAGCCGGCCGCTCACCGATCTTCCAGGTCATGTTCAACATGTACTCTGAGGCCGCCGAGCCATCCGGCCAACATGAGTTGGATCTGACATTCCGCGAATATGAGACCGGCTATGTAAAATTCGATCTGACCTTGTACGCGCAAGATCAGGGCGATGAAATTGCCCTCCAGCTAGCGTATGCGGAAGACATATTTTCGAGCGATCTGATTGTTCGCATGGCCGACAATCTGCGCTGTCTGATCGCAGCTTGCGTTGAGAAGTCGCTTGCGCCCATTAAGAATCTGAGCTGCCTCAGCGCGTCCGACGTCGCTATGCTGGATTCGCTGGCAGGCTCGGTGCAGCCATATGAGACTGAATGCCCGCTTGTCGAGGCGTTCGAGCAAATCTGCGTCTCGAATCAGAGCCAGGTGGCATATTTCGGTCAATTCGGTGAGATCACGTTCGGCCAGCTGCGCGAGCGCGTAACAGCCATCAGATCGCTACTGCGGGCCTCGGACGTGGGAGCTGGCGATATGATCGCCATGCTTGTCGACAGGTCGCCCGACGTGGCCGCGGTTATTCTTGCGGCACGAGCCTTGCAGTCCATTGTCGTCCCGATATCGCCGGATTATCCGCGTGATCGGATCGAACATATCCTGCGAGATAGTCAGGCAAAGCTCTTGGTTCACGCAAATGCCGCCGAGCCTGGTTTCGACATGCCGTCGGTCTGTCTATTGACCCTAGAGGGGACGAGCGTGCCCCCACACGATTTTGGGCGCAGGGACAAACCATCAGATCATGGAATTTCAAGCCTTATTTACACGTCGTCATCAACAGGAAAGCCGAAAGGAGTTCTTATACCGGAATCGGCAATGCTCAATCGACTGAACTGGATGTGGCGGCGGTTTCCGTTCGACGGTACCGACGTTATGGTTGTGCAGAAGTCCGCATCACTTGTTGCTTCGGCTTGGGAGTACTTTGGGGGACTTCTGAAGGGTATACCGGCGCTGATCCTAGCCCAGGAGCAGTTGCTGGATCCGGATCTGCTGTTATGCGCGTTGGCGAGATGTCGTGCGACACATTTATTTGCCTCCCCGCCACTCCTATCCGCCGTCATCGCTTCGCAAGAACGGCACCCGCGACCGACGGCCTTGCGGCTGGTCACAAGCAGCGCCGAATCGATGCCTTCCTCGCTTCCCGGGCGCTGGCGTGCGAATTTTCCTGAAACGCCGTTGTGGAACTTCTACGGTGCTACGGAATGTGCATCCAATGCAGCAGTCTATGAAACATCGGATGCCGACGACGGCTCGTCGGTTGTCCCCGTTGGGCACCCAATCGATAACGTCAAACTCTACGTGCTCGATACCCAGTTAAGGAGAGTTCCTGTCGGAGCCGCCGGCGAACTCTGCATTGCCGGACGATGCGTGAGCGCTGGGTACTGGCGGGATCAAGATCGGACCAACCGCTGTTTCATCTCGAATCCGTATGATGACGGCCGATACAGCGTTCTTTATCGAACTGGCGATATCGCACGCATCTCAACCGGCGGCCTGCTCGAGATTTGCGGCCGATCTGACAACCAGATCAAAGTACGGGGCTTTCGCATTGAGTTGGAGGAGGTCGAAACGGCTCTTGAGTCTCATCCTGCAATCGCAAAAGCCGCGGTCGTCGCAGACGGCATGGATAATCATCGTCGCTTGATCGCCAGCGTGGTTCCGGCTCGCCACAGTCTAAGCTCTGGAGATATCGTCACTCACCTGCGCCACACATTGCCATCCTACATGATTCCTGCCGCCTTCCGTTTGGTTGACAGCATCCCCCTTACGTCAAGTGGGAAGATAGATCGTTCTCGCCTGTCGTCCGTTCCTTACCGCGAGGTGGGGCCGGTTCCCTGTGCTGAGCCACGCACGCGGAAGGAGCGCATTCTTGCTGCAATCTGGCAGGATCTATTAGGCACCAAGTGGGTCGGACTCGATCAGAGCTTCTTTGATATCGGAGGAGATTCTCTTCTCAGCGTGCGCTGCGTCACGCTGGCGCGCAAAGCCGGGCTGAATCTCACTGTCGAGCGACTTCATCGAACGCCGACTATCAGGGAATTGGCGGCAGACGAAGCGGTTACACTCCATTCCGCGGATGGTTCATTGGCAGTCACCCCCGCAATCTCATCTTGGAACCGTCTTGCCGCCTTCGACGAGCACTTCAACATCGGCGATCTGTTCTTCTTGCCCGCCGGCGTCCTGAACGTCCGAACGCTGGAGCGTGCCCTTGCCCATGTCATGAATAGGCACGAAGGCCTTAGACTGCGTGTCGCTCGAACTGCTGATGGCCTACGTCTGACAATCGAACCTTCCGTGGCCGAACGCCTCGTGGAAGAGATCGATCTTGTCGGAATAGACGTCCTTCAGCAGCGCAAGATAATCGAGAGCATCTCGGCAAGGCGTCAGCATGTGTTTCGGTTTGACGGCCAGACGCCTCTTGTCAGCGTCACAGCGTTCCGCACAGCGCAAAGCGGCGATTACTATCTTCTGGTCCTGATCCATCATTTTGTAGCGGACGGGATCGGCTATCGCCTATTCCTGGAAGCGTTGAATACGGCATACAACGCCCTTGCCTCGGGCCATGCTATAAGCGGTCCCGAGAACACACAAAGGCTCTGTCCATGGTTGAAGCGCCTTGAAAACTACGCGAACAGCGAAGCGCCAGCCGAACTCGAATACTGGGAGGGGATTGACTACCATCAGTTCGATTTTCACATCAGCGACACTTCACCTGGCGGCGCAAGCTTTTCGAAAGTGACGGCGAGAGAACTTCACTATGCCCGCCTTGAGGGCCGCACGGATGAAGCGAACTGCCGATCCCTCTGGGAAGATCAGGCCAAGTACCATCTTGAGATCGACAAACAAGCGACAGCTGATCTCTTCAATATTGCAGCCAGATGGGCGCATTGTCAGGACGTCGATGTCTTTCTTGCGGCCATATCCGGCGCTTTTGGAAGCGTTTTCGGCAACTACTCGCTCTGGATCGATAGCCTTACCTCAATCCGAGGGCGGCTTTTTGATGATCTCGATCCATCTCAGATCGTCGCCCATATCAGCGAACTTGTTCCGCTTCCCTTGAGACTGACAGCAACGGAGCAGCGCCCCGATCGTGCGCGTTCAATATACCGCCAGCGCAATGCCCTGCCGCGCAGGGGAATCGGGTTTCGGGCCATGAAATTCTTAAACGGAGATACAGACGTGCGGAGCCGGGTCGATCGCCTGCCCTTACCAAGAATTGGATTGAATTTTCGAGCGGGTGTGCAGCGCCATTTTCCACGCCGTCTCTTAGCCAGGGAACCCTCTCGACTCTGGATCGGCGAAGACATGGATGAAGGGTCCGTGATTCACCTGTTCTGGTTCGATGTCGGATATGAAGCCGGCCATCTTCAGATCGAAGCGAGGTATGATTCAAGCCAAGTCGGTTATGAGCTGACCCGTAATCTTTGCACAACATTGCAACAGGAGTTGGTGCAAACGATCAGCGAATGCGGAAGAGCTCGCGACACGTTTACCCATGAATGAGCCAGATGCGGAATTCGCCTTCGAGAGCGATCGCGATGCGATGCCGAAGAAGATGCAGCACATTGACCTATCGGCCCCCAATCTGTCGATCCTCATTCTGCGGCTCGCGATTCCGTCTGTTGTTGGCTTGTCGATCAACGCGTTACAGCAGGTCGTCAACGCGATCTTTGTTGGCGCGCTTGGCGCACAGGCGATCGCAGCTGTCAGCATGGCCTTCCCAATCGTGGTCCTGCTCACAGCAGCTGGACAGGGGATCGGTGTTGGAGCAGCGTCGGTCATATCTCGTCATCTTGGCGCTGGAGAGTACCTGGAAGCGAGCCGAGGCGCGAGCACCGCACTTGCGCTCGCCGTTCCGATCGGTATCACGGTTACGGTCGCGCTGCTTATAAACCTGCGAGGGATCTTCGTAACGCTTGGGGCGACCCCAACCATTATACCCGTGGCGCTCGACTACACAACGACGCTTTTGTTTGGGTACACCTTGATGCTTCTAAACATTGTCAACGGATTCGTCGTCAGGGCCGAAGGCAATACACGGTTCAGCATGTGGACGATGGTTACCGCCTTCATACTGAACGCTGTGCTTGATCCCATCTTCATATTTCTGCTGGACCTCGGTGTGCGAGGCGCAGCCCTTGCAACGCTGGTATCTCAGATAGCTGCTGTTAGCCTCTATATCGCGTATTTTGCGAGGCTCCGCGGGATAGTCCTGGTCAGGATATCTCACGTCTCGTTGCGAGCTGATCGCATCAAGCAGCTCGCGTTCATAGGGGCGCCAGCGTCCACGACCAGTATTTTATCTGCTATTGCCGTTATGCTCTTGTACGGAGCTGCTGCGCCATTCGGGGACGAGTCTATCGCGGCCCTGGGAATAGCTGTACGGATCTTGACGATCGGCGCACTGCCTATCGCCGGCTTCTGTATGGGCTCGCAAGCTGTCCTTGGCTTTGGCTGGGGTGCACGGGACTTTGCTCGTGTACTGAAGGCTGCGAAGTTCATACTCTCAATAACGGTCGCGTTTTCCGTTGCGTATTCTGCGGCCGTTGTGATTTTTGCCCGGCCTTTGGTTGGGCTGTTCAGCAATAGCGATAGGGTCAGGGAAATTGCTGTCTCGACCTCCATCGTCTTCCATCTGTTCTTTGGGTTTTTTGGTCTTGAGAGTTTCGTAACGACGATGCTTCATTCGTTCGGGAGGGCGCGCCTCAGTGCGGTTGTGTCCTTCGCGAGGCAGGGCTATCTCTTCATACCGGCCGTACTATTATTGCCGATCATATCGGGTTTCAACGGACTGTTGATCAGTCAAGCAATCGCTGAGCTGGGCGCCGGCATGATCGCGTTGTTTGTTATGTTTCAACAGTTCGCTGAGCTTAGACGAGCGCTGTGGCATCCCACTTCAAGAGCAACCCAGATTGTGGGTTGAAACTGATGACGGATATCACCGGAGCCTTGAGCATTGGGCCTACATAGCCCGCGGATGTGTTGCACTCCAAGAGAATGAAGAGCGTTGCGTGCAAGAGTCATGCGCTACAGTAGTGGTCTTGAGCGGTGGCGTTCGCAATGCAGCAAAAGCGCGTGTTGCAGGCCGCCGCAACGGCAGTCGGAAGCGGACGCGGAGCTGGAGTTTCCCGCCGGTCGAGATCGGGGTGCCGCTCGCATGATGAGCTGGTCTCCCGCGACTTGAAGCTCTTGTGGTCGCAAGCTAACCACTCGCGGGAATTCAAAGGTCCCGCTTCGCGCTCCTCGAAAAAAAGGGTTTGTCCCAGCTATGAAAGCGCTCGCGACGTTAGGAGCTGCCATTTCTGCCGCTTTGGCGCATGATATCAGCTTTTCGGGCGGACCAATGTACGATCCCGCTCCTCCTCCGTTTCCCCCTGAAGCGAAAATGTTAGGCGACGTGTCCCTGCGTCGTCGGCGTGAATTCGCTTGGGGACGTCATCACGCTCGCGAGGCATTGCGCCGCCTCGGATTCACTCCTGTTCCGATTTTGTCTAGAAGTGATCGGGCTCCTCTTTGGCCCGTAGGCTTCGTTGGGAGCATTTCCCACTCTTCGTCTGATTGTGGCGCCGTTGCGGGATGCTCAAGAAACGTCCTCGCCCTGGGATTGGACATCGAAGATGAAGAGCCGCTCGGAGCTGACCTTATGCCGATCATATGCACCTCCGCGGAACTACAACGTCGGGAATGGTCCGGCAGTCGCTTTGGCCCGAAACTAATCTTCGTAATCAAGGAGGCTGTATACAAAGCATATTCGCCAGAAACCGGTGAATTCCTGGATTTTCAAGATGTCAGCGTTAGAACGGGCGACCAGAGTGGGTTTTTCGAGGCGGAGATCATCAATCCGGAAAAGCCTATGAATTTCGGCAGTCGAACTATCAATGGAATTTATCTCCCGTTTCTTGGAGGTATTCTTGCCTTGGCTGTGCGATTTCGAGGCTCGTAAGTAGCGCTGCGAAACTTGTCAACGTTGCCCGGAGCCTTGGCATGGAAATGATCTTCGATCTCGCAAGCGCTATACAGTTGGTACTGCAGCCAGCCGCTGCTGACGATGATGATCGTCCCTTCGTTCACGTCAGACATCGAAGAGGAGGGGAGCATGGACCGGGTGTTTCTCGCGCCTGAACGTATCCAATCGCTCGATATCGTTAAGCAGCTCAATCTGCTCAGCGAATTGGATAAGGGCAAGGCGGGCGGCGTCAGGGATTCTGTCGTGGTTTTCGTTCCGAAGAATCGCCAGCAGCTTGGCGGTGCTCGCCAAGCCGGCGCCCGCCACAATTCCCAATTCGTCCATGTGGACACGCAGGGCAGACAGTCGGGCTACGCTGCCTCATCAGCATTTTCCGCCTTCACAAATCGTGCCGGTGGCTTGTAGTTCGACAGAGATAACCGGTACGAACCGCATTGTGAGCCGGGTGCCGGCCTCACAAATCGGTTCTGCATTCGCGGCATCCGACTTGTTCGGCTGCGACCATAGGCAGAGCCGCGCGGACCACTGCCTGGCAGAAACTATAGCTGGCTTCAGTTGTGGAGCCGGGTCGTTACGGGCGAACGGTGCCGACTCTTCAACACCTCTTCCTTTTCGGTGGAAAGGTCTCCCCGATTTTGGCGGCGGCCGACTGATCGGCGCGTCTTGGGGTGGCAATTCGCTACGTCACTGTCGGGTCGACGCCCGAAGCGGCCGATACGGTACTCGGCCTCGTCCGAGGACAGCGCACCGGCAAATCAAGGAAATGTTGACCATTTAACCCAATGATATGTATGGAGATATTGTATTTTTCTTGATGTGTTCTTTGCGGGTTGCTATACTCCCCAGACGCTTTTGTCCCCGAAAAGCGTCGGCTCTCAAAATGGTGGACTTCGCCTCTGTTTGATTTCGACGCTGCCGCAGGGGGTAGCTAGGGTTGGACGATGAACCTTCTCGCACGAATGAATGACGGGCCGGCCGTACGGTCAATCTCGCCGCGTAGGGAGTTGGGTGCCTACGAAGTGCTGTGGCTTGAGAAGGGGGCCACCTTCAAAACGATCGCCGAGAAATTCGCATCGGACCCGACTGCTGTCCCTTCCGACTTCGTTTCAGGTGCTGTGGCGGACGCTCGCGCATCGGAAGTTCTGGCTGCGCTCAAGAAGGCAGGCGTATCTAGGTTCGGAACTCGGCTGAATCTCACTGGCAACTATCCTCCGAAGCTCCGGGATGCAAGACATCCGGTGGAAATGCTTTATTTCCAAGGTGCTTGGGAGTTCGTCGAGACGCGATGCGTTGCCGTCGTGGGGAGCCGCAATCCTAGCGAAGATGGAAAATCGCGTGCGGCGAGGCTCTCACGCGCGTTGGTCGAGCGCGGCTTTACGGTTGTGTCGGGCCTGGCAACCGGCATCGACACCGCAGCTCATACAGCCGCGATCGAGGCGAAGGGCCACACAATCGCTGTGATCGGCACGCCGATCGGGACCTATTACCCGAAGGAGAATCAGGCGCTCCAGCGCAGGATCGCGGAGGAACATCTGCTCATTTCTCAGGTGCCAGTGCTCCGGTACGCTAGTCAGCACGTACCGCAGAACAAGCTGTTTTTCCCTGAGCGCAACGTCACGATGAGCGCTCTCACCAAGGGGACGATCATCGTCGAGGCCAGCGACACAAGCGGGACGCTCACGCAGGCTCGTGCGGCCTTGCAGCAAGGCCGCAAGCTGTTCATTCTCGATTCCTGCTTCAAGCGAGATGACATCACTTGGCCGGCGAACTTCGAGAAGAGGGGCGCGATCCGTGTCCGCGATCTCGCCGATATCTGGGGCGCGTTAGGTGATTGCACGCCTTCTCCAGGAAATTGACGAGAACCAACCGTAGAGACCACTGGTACCTCGACGAGGGTGACGATTGTCACTACCTCTACGAATAAACGGCCCGTTTGGCTTGGCGCGGCGGCGAGACCAATCAGCTCATTCACAATCTTCAGAAGAGGCGAGGCGACGGTGGGTACCAATATAAGGCCGCGGCAATCGCTAGATGCGCGAACGATCTGTCAGCGGTTTTAAACGCCGAATGGTTGGCCCAAGCCACGATTGTTCCGGTTCCGCCATCGAAGATGAAAACCGATCCCGCCTACGATGATCGTATGGTGCAGGTCTGCATTGGAGTCCGCGCCCCGGCGCCTCCCGACGTCAGGGAGTTAGTCGAGCAGATCGCCTCGACGAACACTTTCAAGGGCGGCAACCGGATGTCGCCGACCGAGCTCAAGCAGAACTACAGGATCGCGGAAAACCAACTGCAGAACCTGCGCGGTATCGTGGGCATCGTCGACGACGTCCTCACGACAGGCTCCCATTTCAAAGCCGTCAAGGAGATGATTCTTGAGCGCGCTCCGCAGACGCGCGTAATTGGACCCTTTGTTGCCAGACGCGCGCTCGCGGATCCATTTAACGAAGTGCCGATCGAAGACCTACTGAGGTGAACGATTGTCACCCACAGGCCGCTGCGGTAGAGCCGGTTCCGCCGGCGTACGGGCGTGCCTGGACATGTTTCATGCCACGGCCCGATCTTCCTTGGAAACGCCGCGTGCGACAATCTTTAGGGCGTCATCGGGTAGCTGCCGCTGCAGGGCCTTCGCTTCGTCCCATGGTGCGCGTCAAGCCATAGACTTAGGTACGGTCCCGGGGCTGACTTCGACTTGGTGCGTCTCCATCGAAGATTGTCCAGATGCCGTAAAGCGGACTCCTTCATGCACTGGATACTGATCACCGCTCAACAGCGGCCTGGTCCAGATCGCGCTCGCAATGCCGTCGCAGAGATCTTGGACTGCACGCCAAGCTTTCCTCGCGAGCAAGTGCACATATACGCCGGTATACTCGACTATACGCAGGTATAAGTGCGCCACCGATAGGACGGTGCGCAAGGGAATTGTTAATTGAGAGTCGATACGCCTCTTATGTTGGATTCAAGTGGCGGTTAGAATTATGTGGCACAATCGGATATCAAAACTCGCCCTGGCATTATCCGTCCCAGCGGCAACAGTTGCGGCTAATGCAGATGCGCTCTCACTTCACTTCTGGGCTGGCCTCCTTCTCGGCGGATTGATGTTGGTCCTTTCCTTCATGACGTCCACGAGACGGGAGGCGCCAGCAGTGACCTTGGACGAAGCGATGGCGATCAAAGCTTTCGAGTCGATCAAAGATGGTATTACAATTTATGACGCCGACCGCTGCGTGCTCGGCAATAACGCTGCAGCTCACATGCTCGGGCTTTCCAATGCAGAAGAACTGAGAGGATTGGATATCGCTTCGCTTTCTCTGGATCCTCAACCGAACGGCAAGACGGTTGCGCAGATGTTCGAGGAGACCAATGAGGTTGTGATGAGGTCGGGCCACGTCGCAATCGAGTGGTGGCTTCGGCGCAAAGATCAAACCTCCATTCCGGTCAGGATTAGTCTTGTCGTTTCGAAATTCAGCGGCCGTCCGATAGTCGTGTGTGTTTGGCAGGACATAACAGACCTGGTTCGTATGCGCGAAGAGAGGCTGAGTCTTGCAAGGAGATTTGATAGCGATGTGTCGCGGGTCGTCGACGTTGTGGCGAGCTCAATGCAGGACATGCAAGCGGTTGCATCGGAAATGACTGCTTCAACGGACGATGTATGCCATCGCACTGAAGCTATGACAGGAATGGTGAAAAAGACGGAAGAAAACTCCACTGCCGTGTCTTCGGCTGCTCAGGAATTCTCGGCCTCGATTACCGAAATCAGCCGACAAGTGTCGACCGCGGCGAACATTTCGCAAACTGCGCGCGATAAGACCGTGCGCGCTGAAGCAACATTAAGTGAGCTCGTTGCGTCGGTGACGAAGATCAGCAGCGTCGTCCAAATGATCGAGAGCATAGCCTCGCAAACCAATTTGCTGGCCCTCAACGCCACCATCGAGGCAGCACGCGCTGGCGAAGCGGGGCGAGGCTTTGCAGTCGTGGCGGGGGAAGTTAAGAATCTCGCCGCGCAGGCAGCAAAAGCGACGAGCGAAGTTGATACTCAAATCCTCGCCATCCAACAAAAGACAGAACTAGCGACTGCGGCGATGGGGGACATCGCTGACATAGTCGAAAAGGTGCAGGAGATCTCGAGCAGCATATCGGCGGCCATAGAAGAGCAATCCATTGTGACGAACGACATCTCAAGAAGTATCACCAGCATCAGTTCTGATATGCGCGATGCGTCCCGAGATATTGACCAACTGAATGATGCATCGCGCACCTCTGGCTCATCGGCGGGCCAGGCGGTTGGGAAGATGACCCATCTGAGCAATAATATTGCATCATTGCAGGGGCAGGTCAGTGACTTCTTGATCAAAATAAGAGCGTAGTACGGCGCGCTCAGTCGAAGTCCAGGTATCTTCGTCAGTCCTCGCCTGATGTCAGGAAGGCGCGGTAAGCCTGCTGGATGCCATCTTTCAGGGAGGTTTTCGCGCGCCAGCCCAGCTTTGCGAGCCTGCTGACGTCGAGCAACTTACGCGGCGTACCGTCGGGGCGAGAAGTGTCGAAGGTGATGGCGCCGCTATACCCGACGATGTCGGCGACGACGCGGGCAAACTCGGCGATGGTGACGTCCTCGCCCTTGCCGATATTGATCAGCTCCGCGGCCGAATAGGTCTTCATGAGGTGAACGCAGGCATCCGCCATATCGTCGACATAGAGGAACTCGCGCCGCGGCGTGCCGGTGCCCCAGACGGCAACGCTCGCTGCACCTGAGAGCTTCGCCTCGTGAAAGCGGCGGATCAGGGCTGCTACAACATGGCTATATTCGGGATGGTAGTTGTCGCCGGGGCCGTATAGGTTGCTCGGCATTACGCTGATGAAGTCGCTTCCGTACTGACTGCGATAGGCTTCCACCATCTTGATGCCGGCGATCTTGGCGATCGCATAGGGCTCATTGGTCGGTTCCAGCGGACCGGACAGCACCATGTCTTCGCGCAATGGCTGGGGAGCAAGTTTTGGATAGATGCAGGAGGAGCCCAGGAACATCAGCTTCTCGGCCTCATTGAGATGAGCCGCGTGGATCACATTCGTGGCAATCGCAATGTTGTCGTAAACGAATTCGGCGCGCAGTGTATCATTTGCGACGATGCCGCCGACCTTGGCGGCAGCCAAGAACACAACTTGGGGCCGCGTCTTGGCGAACCAGCCGAACACCTGGGCCTGGTCGCGCAGATCGACCTCGCTTCGTTCCGAAGTGAGGAGCCGCACGTCTTCCTGCGCAAGCCGGCGCATCAGCGCGGCCCCGACCATGCCGCGATGGCCGGCGACATAGACCGTCTTGCCCTTCAGCTCAAACGGTGTTGCAGCCACCGGCGGCCTCCCGCTTCGCGTCGTTTAGGTCGCTTGCCATCATCTCCTGCACGAGCTGCGCAAAGCTGCGCTTCGGCTTCCAGCCGAGCTGTTCGCGCGCCTTGGTGGCATCGCCAATGAGAAGATCAACCTCGGTCGGGCGGAAATAGGTCGGGTCGATCCTGACCACCGTCTTGCCGCTCGCCACATCAAGGCCAACCTCATCCACTCCCTTGCCGTGCCACTCGATCTTGCGCCCAACCTCGCCGAACGCGAGCTCGACCATCTCGCGCACCGACCGCGTCTCGCCGGTCGCGAGCACGAAATCATCTGGCTTGTCCGCCTGCAGGATCATGTGCATGCCTTCGACGTAGTCGCGGGCATGCCCCCAGTCGCGCTTGGCTTCGAGATTGCCGAGATAGAGCGTCTCCTCGAGACCGACCTCAATGCGGGCGACGGCGCGGGTGATCTTGCGGGTGACAAAAGTCTCGCCGCGAATTGGGCTCTCGTGATTGAACAGGATGCCGTTACTTGCGAACATGCCATAGGCTTCGCGGTAGTTCACCGTAATCCAATAGCCGTAGAGCTTGGCCACACCATAGGGCGAGCGCGGATAAAACGGCGTGGTCTCTTTCTGGGGGATTTCCTGAACCAGGCCGTAAAGCTCAGATGTAGAAGCCTGGTAGAAGCGCGTCTCTTTCTCCAAGCCAAGAATTCGGATCGCCTCGAGTAGGCGCAGCACGCCAATCGCGTCGGCGTTTGCAGTATATTCCGGGCTTTCAAAGCTGACGCCGACGTGGCTCTGGGCGGCAAGATTGTAGATCTCGGTCGGTCTGATCTGCTGGACCAGGCGGATCAGATTGGTCGAGTCGGTCATGTCGCCGTAATGCATGAGAAACGGCACGCTCCCGACATGCCGGTCCTGATAGAGATGATCGACGCGCGCGGTATTGAAGGAAGAGGACCGCCGCTTGATGCCATGCACGATATAGCCGAGCGATAGGAGATATTCGGAGAGATAGGCGCCATCCTGCCCGGTCACGCCGGTGATCAAGGCGACCTGCCGTTGAGAGTTTTGGTTAGTCAAGTTTCACCCTGATGCAAACGAACCGATCCGTTTCCGTGGCCTTCCCCTTCGGCTGTAGGTACTTGCCGGGAGCTGAACCGTTCCGCGGTGATAAAGAAATGAGTGCTGAAGGACAATTAGACGTTTATGGTAATGATTTTGCAGAGTTTTTCGTCTGGCGCTGCGGTTCGCTATGCTGGGAAGGTGTTCAAGTGGTTTTCATCGAAGGACATGAACATCCTCTTCGCGCTTGCAGGCGCCCTTGCCACCAATACAGCTGCTGGTGCAGAGCCGCCAAAGCTGCGCCTACAAGCGGGTTGCCTTGTCCATGACATACTCCTCGTAATTTTTGCGACGGGAAAGCGACCCTGTTGCTCAATGGCTAGCACCTTTCCTACCCGGCAGCAGGTGAGTTGGTGAAATCGATTTTTTGGATGCGACGCATTCAAATCGCAAATAGTGATGCTTTCGAGATCCTGGTCTCAATCTCGTGGTCGCACTCGATACTCTGATAACCGAAGGCAGTCTCACTGCTGCAGCTCTGGTGGCTGGCGAACGTTGAATAGCAGCTGCGCCAAGGCCGTCCCGACGAGGCGCTAGAGGCATTGAACGCAGTTTCGAACCTGTATCGGCAATTACAGACCCGTCACTGTGCTACTCGAGCGCCGACATTGCTGAGCAAGCAAAGATAGATAAAGGTGTGAGGTGTGTCACGACGCGAGCATGCGAAATCCGTCGAAAAAGCGCAACCAAATGCGGAATTTATGCGCCGATCGCGAGCTCCTTGCATTAATCACAGTCGAAAGCTAGCTACCATACCGTACGGCCTCTAACCTTTGTGCGGGCCGGTTGCTTGGGAGCCGAAGAAATTGACGCGGGTAGTGCCCATCTTGAAATTCGGCGAAGCGCCATGGTAGCAGGATATGGCCAGCTATCTCTATTGCGGGGGCACCGCGCTTAAGACGCCAAGCAAAAAGGGCCTCCGGAGGACTGTTCTCAGGTTTGAGGTCGCGCAGGACCGGTGTTGAGGTCATTGAGAAAAGGCCGGCAGGATATAAGGGAGTGCGAGGGCTGCAATCGAGCATTGCACGGGCCGAAGCAGAACTCCTAGAGTCAAAACTAGAGCATGCCGCAGCGGGAAGTGCGATTGAAGCCGAACGGGTTCCAAACCACGAATTGTGCAAATGTCTCGGGACTCTCTGAGACAGCTGGAAGAAGCAGTATTGGAAGATACGTGATCTATCTCACTTGAATTCAGGAACACGCGATCCGTATTATCTTCCTCACGAGACGACGGGGGAGATCTCCAAATGCTGGATACGGCTACCGCCGAGCTTCTGCGCGCTGTGCTCGAGGAGGTCTGCGCGAGCATTTCCCGATACGAGACGGGCGTCCGCGCACATGTTGCCGCTAAGCTTCTGGAAGCGGCAACCAGAGGCGAAAGGGTACCCGGCCGCCTCAAACAGATTGGTGTCGAAGCGCTTCGCGAAGCACCGACCATGTGGCGGTAGGCGCCGACAATATGATGTCCCACTCAGGTGAATTTCCAGGTTACCGTTCTAAAGATTCTTGTGAGCTATCCCGACGGGTTCGCGTCGATGGCGGAGCTTAAACGCGACATGGCGATTTTAGCGACGAGCGGTCGAGACTGGGCCGAGCGTACCAAGAGAATGGCCACTCGTGTCCAGGACCTCGATATCTTTTCGCAGGGGCTCATTGAGCGGATGAACGGTGGTTGGCGTATCACCGAAAAGGGCCGGGCCGTCCTCGATGTGATGGAAGCGCGACAGGTCATGGTGCAGCCGGAGACGAACGTATCTGCTTCCCTGCAAACGGAAGCCGATGATGATCGATAGGCCGTGTCAATGATGGAAGCGCGGACAACGTCCGCGACGTCCAACTATGATCCGTTCTGCTGACGAGAGACGGCTTGACACGTGATTGATTTCGTTCTGCGATCGGCCATCGAAATTGCTGCGGATGAGCAAATCTGCGGCAATCGTTTCGTCCGGGCGATTTATGCACCGATGCCACATGGAGCGGACCATTCGATGGCATCGATCGTCAGCTTACAGCAGCTTGCTGCTCTCGTGGTGTGACCGCGCTCTAATTTGAGTCAGCGGTCATGCCGGCCCCGCTTATGTTGTGGACGATGAAACACAAGATAGCGATTGAGGCGGCCCACAGCGCGAGGTGCTCCCACCAACATAACTCGCGCTCGGACGTGTCACGCGCGATGGCTGCGGCCAAGCCGCCTAGCGTCATTCCTGCCATCACCATCGAAAACAAGTCAACGCCTTCCATAAGCGCTCCGTTCGATGTGGTGTGCAAAATCTGCCATCGTATTCCTGTCGGTTTGTTTTGCGTTTTTTGCGTTTGGGTCTGATCAGGCTCGCTGCGTTCGAAACTCATCGCGGTTCGTCTTGACGCGGAGGGAGGCAGCCGCCGCTAGCTGCACGTTAGGAGCTACGACAACATCCGGCGTTGGCTAGGCTAGTGTTTCCACGTTAGGAACATGAAAGTCGTAGTCTTTGCTGTCGCTACACCTCGGCGCACGCCAGCTAAGCAAACCAGTGCGTTTGATCGAGAAAGCCGAGATCCGTCCAATTCTGTCCAGTATCATTGTCGCTCGGCACCTGTTGAAAGTTTGCGGACAGTCTGAGTTCGGAGACCTCATTCACCGGCGACTGCTTTGAACTAGCTACAACTTGACGCTACGTACGATTCAAGCCCCAGAGACCGATCGTGCGAAACTGTCCGTAAAGGCTTTGTTTGAGCGTTCGAGGACCTTGCATCGTACATGATAGGTACCGTCCCCAGTCCGCGGCTATCCACGATTGTGACTTGTGCCTGCCAAAATGGGAGGCACAAGCGCTGTTGAGCGACATCAATGGCTTTTCGAGCGTTTCCGACTACGGTGTATGTGTAGCCGAACAACCGACCGCTTGGGTTGCTGAGGTTATGGGCTCGGATTGCCGGACGGTCCGGGCCCGTCTCCTGCAAAGCATGCTCGAAGCGCAATCTCTACGGACGAATTGTTCCTCAGTGACCGACGAAACACTGGCAAAGTCCAAAAGCCTGAAACGCCTCTGATGGAAGACAGCACGCGTCGGGGGTGACGCCATTTGCATGGTTATACACTGTTGCCAAACCGACCGTATGACTACGAGCATCAATTGTTACGTTGGCCACAATTCGAATTACGTTGATGTTTAGCAGCGGTCCATTCGAAGATGCTTGTACGAATTGCTTTCTGAGAACGGCATTGTCGGTTGCGGCACGTTGCTTGCTTCTGTTCAACGTAACATCGCCACGCAGTCTGGTGATGTAGGGGCGGGCCAGATGCGCCCCTGCTCGTGTATCGGGCCCGCCCTGTTCTATTCTCTGAGCCAGGAACTCGCATCGACCTGGCGGCAATTCGCAATGACACGGCCTAGAGTAAAAAGGCTGCCCGAAGGGATGGATACGCGTATGGAACGTCGGTACGAATCGCGGCCGCAGTATCGCTTGCCGCCTGAACCAGCGAGAAACTCTGTCGTCGTACCTGCGACGGATCGTCGAAATTGTTAAGACGACAACCGACGCCTTCAGTTGCGTCCGCGGCAGCCCATTGCCTCGACGTCGAACTGTGGAAGCCGTCTCTGGTATGAGACTGGCTGTTTTACCCCAATTCCTCGCATCTTTTGGAGAAATGCGCGATGCACAACGTCGTTTGCATAAAGCAGGTTCCGGACTCAGCGCAGATTCGCGTGCATCCCGTAACGAACACCATCATGCGCCAAGGCGTACCGACGATCGTCAATCCTTACGACTTGTTCGCGCTCGAGGCCGCTCTGGAGCTACGCGATAAGATTGGCGGCGAGATCACCGTTCTGACCATGGGGCCCCCAGCCGCCGAAGACTCGCTGCGAAAGGCGCTGACTTTCGGTGCAGATCGCGCGGTATTGCTCACCGATCGTGTGTTCGCGGGGGCCGATACGCTAGCGACCACTTACGCGCTGGCGACGGCTATTCGTAAGATCGGAGAGGAGTACGGCCCGCCCGACCTCATATTCGCAGGCAAGCAGACGATCGACGGTGATACCGCGCAGGTTGGGCCAGGTATTGCCAAGCGGCTCGGAGTGGTTCAGCTCACCTACGTCGCTGAGATCACGAGCCTGGATCTCGCGGCACGCGCAATCGAGGTGGAGCGACGCGCGGAAGGCGGCGTGCAGGTGCTGCGTACCAAGCTTCCATGTCTCATCACCATGCTAGAGGCGACAAACGAGATCCGTCGGGGCGGCATGAGGGACGCTTTGCGTGCGGCACGCACTGACATCGCAAAATGGAACGCGCAGGACGCTGGTGTGGCAGATATTTCGAAATGTGGTCTTAAGGGCTCGCCGACTATCGTTAAGCGTGTCTTTGCGCCCCCGAAGCGTGCTGAGAAAGCAATGATGGTGGAGGGCGCCGAGCAGCCTGGACCAGCATTGATCGACGCGATCTTTAAGCACCGGCCAAAGCTTGAAACTGACCTTGCAGCCCTTGCACACGCTTCTGATTCGAGCTCGTAGCGATGGGCCGTTGAAATCTCTCACGACTGTCGCGGCGTGGTACTGTCCATGAAGCCTTGGTACAAAATTCTCTACGCCCAGGTGCTGATTGCCATCTTCCTGGGCGTTATCGTCGGCTGGCTGTGGCCCTCGGTCGCCACCAACGACTGGGTCAGGGCGATGGGAGAGGGCTTCGTCAAGCTGATCAAGATGGTGATCGCCCCGATCATCTTCTGCACCGTCGTCTCCGGCATCGCCCATATCCAGGACGCCAAGAAGGTCGGCCGCATCGGCGTCAAGTCGCTGGTGTACTTCGAGATTGTTTCGACCTTCGCCCTTCTGATCGGGCTTATCGTCGGCAATCTCGTCAAGCCGGGCGCGGGCTTCGGCAGTGGGGCGGCCAGCGCTCTGGCGGTCGCAAGCTATGCCAAGCAGGCCGAGGGACAGAAGACCGTGGACTTCATCCTGCACATCATTCCCGACACCGTGGTCGGCGCCTTCGCGCAGGGCGAAATCCTGCAAGTGTTGCTTTTCTCGGTCTTGTTCGGCTTCGCCATCATGGGGCTCGGGGAGCGCGGCCAACTGATCCGCAACTTCATCGACGATGCCGCGCACGCCGTGTTCGGCGTCATCTCGATTGTGATGCACGCAGCGCCGATCGGCGCGTTCGGCGCGATGGCCTATACCGTCGGCAAGTTCGGCACCGGCGCGATCCTCAATCTGATCGGGTTGATCGCGACCTTCTACGCCACCGCGGCGCTGTTCGTGTTCATCGTACTCGGTACCATCGCGCGGGTCGCCGGCTTCTCGATCTTCAAATTTCTCGCCTACATCAAGGACGAGCTGCTGATCGTGCTCGGCACCTCGTCCTCGGAAAGCGCGCTGCCGTCCTTGATGGAGAAGCTGGAGCGCCTCGGCTGCTCGAAATCCGTGGTCGGCCTGGTGGTACCCACCGGCTATTCGTTCAATCTCGACGGCACCAACATCTACATGACTCTGGCGACCCTATTCATTGCGCAGGCGCTCGGCGTCGATCTCACCTTGGGCCAACAGATCACCATCCTGGTGGTGGCCATGCTGACCTCGAAGGGCGCCTCAGGCATCACCGGCGCCGGCTTCATCACGCTTGCCGCGACGCTCGCGGTTGTCGATCCCCGGCTCGTTCCGGGCATGGCGATCGTGCTCGGCATCGACAAGTTTATGAGCGAATGCCGCGCGCTGACCAATCTTTGCGGCAACGGCATCGCCTGCGTGATCGTTGCCTGGTGGGAGGGCGAGCTCGACCGCAAGAAGCTCAATGGGCGAGTTTGCCGGTAGATCGATCGGCGAGCATCATGAATTCTCGACAGATTAGGCGCGCCCCAGCGCTTGCGGGCCGATGATAGGACGAGCGCGAGGGCGACAAGTTCGTTCCGGCTTGGCAGTTGGACCGGCACGCGGCAACAATCTGCGGCGTCGGCGGAGGAAGCAACAGCGCACGTTGAAACCGGACCATGAGAGTTACACGATGGTGCCGTCGTCAAACCATGAATAACGGAAGATGCCCGGGATCTCGGTTATCAGAATGAGATGCCAGGGAATGTCAAAACGGTAGAGAATGTCAAAGCCACACATTATGGGTAGATTTGATTGAGCCGCAACCTAGTTGATTTCCACCATCATCTTGATAGTTCGGGGACATTGGCGGCTGGCTTACCGAAGAAGCCGAAGGCGCATCTTGAGACGGCAGCATTGAGGTCTAAGTTAGGCACTGCTCTAGGTCGCAACGGAGGCGCTCTGCGGCGGCGCTGCAATACGCCAAAGCTATCTCCGAAGAAGCTCCGTTAACGCGTCGATCGCTTCAGCCGAGCAACGCATATCCTCAATTTCCTGAGATATCGTGAGAGCTCTTGCGCGAATGGCCGCGATACTGGAGAGTTCTGGAGCGTGACATTCAAGTGCGTCCAGGCGTTGGCTCAGTCGATCTAGCTGAGACTGAAGTCGCTGGATGTCCGCGTCACGACGTGTTGGAGATTTGATCGCCCAGGTCCGCCGCGCTTGCATGATTTGTCCCCTTCTTTAGCTCCCGCCACCTTCTTAGCACGGTTCATGGCCGGAATGGGAAACCATTGTAAAGAGCGAAGCGGTTTGAAGTCGCACCAATTCTGATCTTGTAGCTGCCAAATATCTCAGCAGCTGTCGTCGGGTCGAGCAGCAAAGGCTGCCGCCAACTAAGTGCGGCGCTGGCCGGTAGACAAAAAGTGTGACCGGCCTCATGGAATGACTTGAACCTGACGTAGCGTCCGGTTGTAGGATTAGAGACAATCGTGGGTGGACCCGTAGGTCAATTTAGTCGGAGAGAGCTGGTTGCCCGCTACGTAGCACCTGTGTAGAGCGTTATGATTGAATGCGCGACGAAGAAGGATCAGCGAAATCAGGGATGCTACTGGTGACAACGCGCGTTTCGAAGCGCCTGCACGCGGTTGGCCATGCAGGAGAAAACAGCCATTGAGTTGGTGCAGGAGCAGCCAACTCCTTCGGTGTGGCCGTTTGGCGACTTCGGTTGTCGGCAGAAGGATGCCTCCAGGTTATGGGATGAGGTCGATTGAAGTCACCACCGGTCAAATGGCCACAGCCTCGTCTCCGCCGGTCGACCGCGCCACCGCCACGACTTTCCCCTACTGCCCGGCCGAGGCAGCAATGGCTTGGTTAGACAATGGCGGCGCCAACATGTTGTCTGAGTAAGCTAATGCGTTGCCTCATGCGCACCTAAGAAAGCTCGAGCCGAGGTCGGGTCGCTCACGGATCGAGCGACCAGGCCGCCGAGAGCGGGGCGAGAGTAAGGTCCAAAAGCGTTGTGCCTGGGACGCCTGTCTATCCTCAGCGCGATCGCGCCTCGCCCCAAGTCGTGACCCGTTCGCGCCTTGCTGGGCTGTCGGCGCGGAACAACGGCGCATCCCATCGGCGCACAAGGTAGGCGGATTGAGAGGTAGGGCTGTCTGGCGGCTTTATCGAAAGACGGGGTGCGTTGCGACATGTGCCCTGCACATCATGACAATACAAGGAGCTTACTGCCATTACGTGGCAGTGCTTGTCTGAAGCAAAGAAAGAAGGGGTCGAGCAGAACGTGATCTGCGTTGGATTCAACTTATCTGCGAGGCTAAGGGAGGTAGCATGAGAGCACGGATTGGGAGCCAGCTCGAGGCTGGTCGCGTACATCATGGACAATTCGCCAGTCCACCCGGATCAGGTCCTTGTGGTCTTTTCTTTGTCCAGGGGCCCTGTGGCTGCAAGCTCAGGGTCATTGGATTGCTCCGCCCGCGCTGGGAACATGTCTCCGTCTCAACGCCGCGGCGTTGTCCGAACTGGCAGGAGATGTGCTTCGTCAAGGACCTTTTTTGGGATGAGGAAGAGTGCGTGATGCAGCTGCATCCGCCCCAGTCCGAATACGTGAACAACAGCCGATACTGTCTGCATCTCTGGAGGCCGACTAGCCAGGAAATTCCGATGCCGCCCTCGGGGTTTGTGGGTATAGTTGGGCTTGGCCCTTCCGAAGCGGCTACGCTGGCTGCACAAATGCGGGTCAGGTAACCCTGACCCATGGAGCGGTCTTAGAGCTCGCACGATCAAGAACTGAGGCTCATCCCAATCGTTACGTATAGCGCACTGCCCGCAAGATCCGCCGGAAGAATGCAATTGATCGCTAATTTTTCCGCTTGGTGGGCTTCAAAAATTTCGCGCTGGGATCGATAATCCATCGCGCTGGACAGTCATCCGTTTCGTTTGCTCGCCCGCTTTATCTACGACGGCGAACCCATCCACTGTTCGGATATAATCTATCAATACAATCGATTTTACGAACTACCGAGAACCGCTGATAACAAACGCCGATGAGAATTTAACTCAGGCGTATCGGAATGATTGGCAACGAGAAAGAAATCTCAATCGAGGTCGGATGCCAATTTAAAAGGTGTTTTCGTGGACCAGCAGAAAGCGCGCCAGATGCCCGTGGTAAACGACTATCGGCAAACCTTCGTATAGTGTTTCCAACCTCTTCGATGTTGGCCTCCTACCTCCGTACAATTGAGCCTCCCCTCGATGTCACTTTAGCCTCGCGACGAAGGCGAGAGTTGTCGATTTAAGGTGTCTAATGCTTCTTCAAAACGATCGTTTGGAATGCGGTCAAGTCGCGCCGAAGTTGCAGAAGAAGTCCTTCTTTGATCTGATCCGAATGGCCCATACGCTCGATATCATCGCCGTTGTTTGCGACGATCGGGCAATCCATCAACCGATGTTGGAGATGCTTATCTCGGCAGGCTATGTGCCAGATCTGTTCCACAGTGCAGATGAATTTGTGAATTCGAAGCGTTTCATCAGCACGTCTTGTTTGATCTCTGACATGCAATTGCCGGGCGCAAGCGGACTAAATTTATACGAGCGCCTTGTCGCATCCGGAAACGCGATTCCCACCATTCTGGTTCTCGCAGGTCCCGACGACGACAGCCGGGCTCGCGCGCTGCAAGCCGGGGTGTCGCAATTCCTGCACAAGCCATTCAGCAATAGCGAACTGCTCGCGTGCATCAAATCGGCACTCAAAGACCAGACGACGCTTCGGAGCCGCGTTTGAATATTGTTGTTCGCAGCTGGCGGAGTCCCTCGTGCGTGACCAGTACGGTGGGCGCCTGACGGCGAATGGGTGCACGGTTATGATCCGCCGAACTCGAATAGCTTCAAAGCGACGAGCTGCCTTTCCAAAGATTCGAAAGGCGTTCGAAAAGGCTAAGGCGTCAGAGAAACGATGGCTGAAATCACCACATGCCGGGATATGCGCACAATAAGAAGTCAAGACGTGCAGTGGAAATAGTTCCGGCGCTCAGAGAAACTCTACCGAAGCTAAGCAACGCAATTTCTGCGAAAGGCCTAAAGCATGCTAGACCCTAACCCATTAGAAGTACACCGCCAGATCGTTTCACGTCTGGGAAATCCAAGTCCCGTTATCTTGGACATCGGTTCTTATGACGGAACTGATGCGCGTCGTTTTCTCCAGCTGTGCCCAGAAGCGCGGTTCTACTGCTTTGAGCCCGATCCTCGAGCGGTCCTTCGCTTCAAGAAGAACATGCAAGACCTCAACAATGTGAAGCTATTTGAGGTCGCGATCAGCGATCGAAATGGCCAGATTGAATTCCATCCAAGCAATGGGGATGGAGAGGCGGAGGGATGGGATCTGTCGGGCTCAATACGCCGGCCAAAAAACCATCTAACTGAGTACGATTGGGTTCGCTTCGATCAGCCAATTTCCGTCGAAACTCGGAGGTTGGATGACTGGAGCAGCGAAGCGAACGTAGACAAGATTGATTTGATATGGATGGATGTTCAGGGAGCAGAATCCGATGTCATCGCTGGTGGCAGACGAACCCTGAACAATACGCGCTTCATCTACACGGAATATAGCGACCTGGAGCTTTACGAAGGGCAGCTATCCCTGCAAGCCATTCTCGAGCTCCTACCATCGTTCGAAGTGGTGACTCTCTATCCCCGGGCAGTGGAGGGTGATGTATTGCTTCGGAATAAAAGCTGCTGACACGGATTCGGCCTTCTGTTTGCCGGAAGGTATGTTCGCTATCGAGCGCAAACAGAAGGCCGACAAGTCGGAATAGGTTTCTTAGTCAAACTCATGATTCCTGGTACGTGACCTCTACTCCGCCGTCGAGCCGACAGCTATCCCTCCAGTGAAGGGCGTTGCGTCCCAAGAGGTGCCCCGAAATCGTGGGTTGAGGGGGCATCGAAAGCATAGAATCTTTGCGTCGTCGTCGGCTCTCCGCACGGGGTGCTCGCGTAGTGCAAAATAGCGAGTCGAAACCTTGGCGATGCCAAGACATTGAGCACCTGTGAGACGTGCGGGGAGAAGTCCGAGGTCGGTCAGAGACGATAAGCTCAGATGCGGCGAGCACGGACGCATCGAGTTGAGGCAGTCATGATTGATTGACCTGTCAGGCTTTGTGGCGACGTTTTCGCGCAGATTGATCGATGAGGAAATCATCCAGTTTCCGACCCGCCCGAAGTTGCGGGCTCAGCCATCGGGGCAATCTGCCACGCCCTGACCAAGTTTGCGCTGGGTTTTTCGGATTTCGATACTTTGGCCGCACTGGCGGGTAGGGGCGGCGCTCACGGGGAGGCCGGGCAACCTTGACCTCTCCGATCTTGCGCAGCCGCTCCTCTAGTTTGACCTTTTCTGCCGCAATCCGTTGAGCGAGAGCCGCAGCCACCTTCTCGTGGAGACTCCACAACTCGTCGACGGTCATTGACTTCAGGTCATTCATTTTCATTGCGATCTGCCACTGCGGGAAAATTTCATCGCGCATTAAATAGCGGCGTGCGAAGTAATACACAAGGCGCGATTCCAGAGTGGCAAAAGAACGACCTCATCAAGAACGCCGCACATGAAGAGCTGGAAGCAGCGCAACGTTGCTGGAGGGGCGAGGGGAAAAACAATCGATGCCGTAAAGCTTGGTGCTTCAACGACGTTAGCCCCGATGTGAATCTACTGGATTGCAAGTACTGGTCCACATTTTGGACCGAGCAATCTCACTCCACGAGCTATATGGCTACCGCGCGGCGGCTCGGCATATTCAACCCCATCAATCCAAAACGACATATCCTCGATGGCAAGCTGGGGATTATAGGTCCATCCGGTCTGGACGGCTTTCACTACTGCGAAGGCCTTGCGTGACGAAAATGAGTCCGGAATAATGACATCAGCATCCTGCTCACATGTTGAGAGAAGCTCAATAAGTTCTTTGACCTTCATTTCGTAGCCTTCGCATCGCAGTTGCGCGGGGTATCCATCGATGGGTTCTGAAGGATGGGTGAACCGCCCGTCAAGCTGCAAGAAACTGATTACTATCAAGCGGCGCTCTCTAATCCTGAGTCCGGGGAGACCGTTCCATCTCCGCGTGCGGCCTCGAGGGCATTTCGGCGTTCAAGCGCCTGTCGCGATAAATCCGACAAGTGGATTTGACGGCCTGCTGCTGAAGCCTTTCCGATCTCGGTTCCGAAAAGCGACGTTGGTGAGGGGCGGATGTTTCCCGCGTGGCCGTAACGCCAGCAACAGTCATCGACCGCACAGTTGGTTCATTCTGGCCGACGAGATAGTGCGACCAAGGTAACGCCTTCAAATACGGTGAGCGAAGTGCCCGACATCACCAGTTCGTCCCCGGCAAGGCGCGCTTTGAGTGAGGCCGCGACGGCCGTTGACTCCGCAGCAGGATATTCTCCGGCCACAGGGCTTGAATCGGACCTAGCGTCAACTTGTATGATGCCAAAATGACTTCAACCCAAAAAGAACACGAAGGGCCGTGTCATGATGTCCTTGTTGCCGATCCGAAAAAGCGCAACCGCTCTGCAAACTGAGAAGTCTCGATGACTGCAGTTTTCGTTTTACTATCAATCCTGCTCATAGGTTTCGCAGCAGGGTACACCCTGCGCGCATGGCGTTCTCATAAGCGGCGTGAGCGCTACCGTTTACACGCGGCCTCATTTCGGCCCATTTCCCGCGTTTCAGAACGTCCTATTCAATCGCCCAAGCGCAGAGCATATTGAGGCTTGGTGATCGGAAGCGGAGCTCGAGAAAACCTAGGGCCGAGCCAGATGATGAGGAAGTGCAGCCCAGGCGATTGACACGGAAGATGATGTTCCGGCTCATCGCTAGCTACGGGCCTTTCCTTTGATGATTGCGGGTCCTTGATGCGACACCTCGCTTGCGAGCCTCGCGTCATCCACCCGCAGTGCCCCCGCCGAGTGCACCGGCGGGGGTCTCCTCTTGAATGCCCTGTTGCAAAACGAGGGCGGAAAAGCCGCCTGAGCCATTGAAAAGCCAAGACGGTTGGGCAGCTCGATATTGAGCAAGGAGATGACGTCAGATTGAAAGATCGAACGCCAATCTTGCTCGGGCAGCATCCCGTCTGGAGATTGCGATTTCAGCCCTTGGCAATTGCCGTCGCCGCGCCGTTGACCAGGTGCGCTGGTCCATTTCTGGTGTTTTGGCAGGCGATTTCTCTCTGTTTGGTCGCGCGCGTTGCAGCTCAATCGCAGTCGCGGCGGAACAATTGACCAAGGTGCGCCAGGCGAGGCGCGCGGTGATCGCAGGTGCCGCTAGGCGCTTAAACCCTGGAAGAGTGCGCGCGACGACATCCCTGGCGCTCCAGGCGCAACGAATCACCCGTATGGCAAGAGTCGAGCCCTGAAGAGAGGAGCGTCGAGTGTGAGTAGTTTGGCGAATGTTAGCCAGACGGACCCACGCCGGTTGCGAGAGCGCGCCTCTCATTTGCGAGTGGCTGGTCTTTCCGTTTCGTTGAAATCGCTTGAAGCTACCGCAGCGTCAAGTTGTAGGCTTCAAGAAATGGATCGTGACCACGCGCCACAATAGCGCATGTCATGCACGTGATTTCTAATCTGAAGGTGCCGGCTGTGGTGGCAACGAGATCTGAAGCATCTTGCAGTCGGTTTCGCTCGACGGCGCCAACGACAATTGCCGCGATCTACGAGGCCGCGTCTGCTCGTTCCGTAAACGCCAGCAGCAACTCCGCTCAGTCCGAGAGCGCTTGATGGATCTCAAATTGATTATGGGCAAAGTCGCTAGCGGCGCCCCCCTGAGCCACCAGGAAATGGCCCTGGCATTCGACAGTATGCTATCCGGCGCGGCCACGCCCTCGCAGATGGGCGGTTTGTTGCTGGCGCTGAGGGTGCGCGGGGAGACAGCGGAAGAAGTGGCCAGCGCGGTTTCCGTGATGCGCAGCAGAATGCGATCGGTCAGTGCACCGCCCGATTCGGTCGACATCGCGGGCACAGGCGGCGACGGTTCCGGTTCGCTCAACGTCTCAACGTGTGCTTCTTTCATTGTGGCGGGTGCCGGCATTCCTGTCGCCAAGCACGGCAACCGCGCCCTATCCTCGCGCTCAGGCTCCGCCGATGTACTGGCCTCGCTCGGAGTGAAGATCGATTTGGAGCCAGAAGAAGTCGCCCGCTGTATCCGGGATGCCGGAATTGGGTTCATGTTTGCGCCGACCCATCATCCGGCGATGAAGAACGTCGGTGCAGCTCGCGTCGAACTCGCGACCCGCACAATCTTTAATCTCGTCGGGCCCCTCTGCAATCCTGCCTGCGTCAAGCGGCAGGTGATCGGGGTATTTTCGCGCCGGTGGGTGCGGCCTCTAGCGGAGGTTTCTAAGAGGCTTAACGCGGAATCGGTATGGGTGGTTCACGGTTGCGATGGGCTCGACGAGATCACGCTCACCGGTCCCACTTTTGTCGCCGCGCTCGAAAAGGGCGAGATTCGGACCTTCGAGATGACGCCGGAAGAAGCCGGGCTACCTCTTTGCGGACGGGAGGGATTGAAGGGCGGGGACCCCGATAGCAACGCGGTTGCACTGCAAGGCGTGCTTGAGGGCATGCGCGGCCCGTATCGCGATGTAGCTCTCTTGAACGCGGCAGCGGCCTTTATAGTGGCCGGACGGGCCACAACTCTGAAGGAAGGCGTGGCCATCGCACAGGCATCACTCGACAGTGGCGCCGCCGCCGGCCGCTTGAAGCTTCTGGTCGCAGTCTCCAATTCCAAATAGACGGCATGATCTATACCGACATTCTGACGAAGATCGAGACATATAAGCGCGAAGAGATCGCAGCTGCCAGGCGGACGCTCCCGCGTGCCGAACTCGACGCGCAAGCGCGCCGCGCGCCTTCGCCGCGCGGCTTTATCAGCACAATTCACAAGAAACATGCGTCGGGTAGCTATGCTCTCATCGCAGAGATCAAGAGAGCGTCGCCGTCGAAGGGGCTCATTCGCGCGGACTTTCACCCGCCGTCGCTTGCCAGATCCTATGAAGCAGGGGGCGCCGCCTGCCTCTCGGTCTTGACGGACAAAGTGTCTTTCATGGGCGATCTTGACTTCATGGAGGCGGCGCGGGCGGCCACAAACCTGCCAGTTTTGCGCAAGGACTTCATTTTCGACACGTATCAGGTAATCGAGGCTCGCGCCCGTGGTGCCGACTGCATTCTGCTGATTATGGCGGCGCTGGACGACGGGGCCGCCCGCGACCTCGAGGCTGCGGCTTTAGCCTATGGTATGGACGTGTTGATCGAGGTCCATGATCGATCAGAGCTCGATCGCGCCCTTAAGCTTCGCTCGAAGATGATTGGTATCAATAACCGAAACCTGCGCACCTTTGTGACAAA
>NZ_JBANBJ010000034.1:0-85894 GCF_059803515.1 Bradyrhizobium sp. UFLA05-125
TCTATACCATCGTCGATCCGCGTTTGCGCTCGACGGTCAGCCGGGCACACTGAGATGAGCGAGGCCGTCGTCCAGCACAAAGCGGAAGAGCCCCTCGCGCGCGGCGCAGCCCGTTCCGGCTGGTTCAAGCGCGCTGTCGAGAGCGACCTGTTCTACTCCTTCCGCCGTTCCAAGATCACCATGATCGCGGCTGCGATCACGGTGCTGTTCTTCCTGCTGGCGATCTTCGCCTCCGTGCTCGCCGTGCAAAATCCGTTTGATCCGGCGCAGCTCCAGCTCCTGAATTCGCGCATCTCGCCGCTCTGGACCGCGGACGGTCAGAGCCCGTTCCTGCTCGGCACCGACGAGCAGGGCCGCGACGTCCTGTCCGCGATCCTCTACGGCTTGCGGATCTCTCTTCTCGTCGGCGTCCTCGGCGTCGTGTTCTCCGGCGCGCTCGGAATCCTCCTTGGCCTGACAGCCGGCTATTTCGGCGGCGCTGTCGATGGCCTGATCATGCGCGTCGCCGACGTGCAGCTTTCCTTTCCCGCGATCCTGATCGCGCTCCTCATCAACGGCATCGCCAAGTCGGTGCTCGGCAACAAGCTCGACGAGATGAGCATGCTCGGCGTCCTGGTGCTCGCAATCGGCCTGAGCTTCTGGGTGCAATATGCCCGCACGGTACGCGGCTCGGTGATGGTCGAGAAGAACAAGGACTATGTCGCCGCCGCGCAGCTGATCGGCCTGCCCGCGCCCGTGATCATGCTGCGCCACGTGCTGCCGAACACGATGGGGCCGATCCTGGTGATTGCCACCATCAACCTCGCGCTCGCGATCATCACCGAGGCGACGCTGTCGTTTCTCGGCTCCGGCATGCCCGAGACCATGCCCTCGCTCGGCACGCTGATCCGCATCGGAAACAACTACCTGTTCGCCGGCGAATGGTGGATCGTCGCCTTCCCGGGACTGGCGCTCGCGGTGCTGATCCTCTCCATCAACCTGCTGGGCGACTGGCTGCGCGACGCGCTCAATCCCAAGCTCAGGTGAGTCCACCTCGTCCATGACCGACACAGTTCTCTCCGTGCGTAACCTTCAGGTGGAGTTTGCCTCCCGTCGCGGCACGCTGCGCGCGATCGACGGCGTCTCCTTCGACATCGCCAAGGGTGAGGTGCTGGGCGTGGTCGGCGAATCCGGCGCCGGCAAGTCGGTCACCGGGCTCTCCGTGATTGGCCTGATCGATCCGCCCGGCCGAATCGCCGGCGGCGAGATTTTTCTCGCCGGCACGCGCATCGACAACCTGCCACCGGAGGAAATGCGCCGTGTCAGGGGCAAGCGGATCGGGATGATCTTCCAGGATCCGCTGACCTCGCTGAACCCGCTCTACAAGATCGGCGACCAGATCGTGGAGACGATCCGCACGCATCTGAACCTGTCCGAGCAGGCCGCGCGACGCCGCGCCATCGATCTCCTCGCCGAGGTCGGCATCCCCGCGCCGGAAAAGCGCATCGACGGCTATCCCCACGAATTCTCCGGTGGCATGCGTCAGCGCGTGGTGATTGCACTCGCGATCTGCGCCGAGCCCGAGCTGATCATCGCGGACGAGCCGACCACCGCACTCGACGTCTCCGTGCAGGCGCAGATCATCTCGCTGATCAAGCGGCTCGGACGCGACCACGGCACCGCCGTGATGCTGGTGACCCACGACATGGGCGTGATCGCGGAGACCTCCGACCGCGTCGCGGTGATGTATGCCGGCCGCGTCGCCGAGATCGGCCCGGTGCAGGACGTCGTGAAGAATCCGCTGCACCCCTACGCCAAAGGCCTGATGGGCGCGATCCCGACGCTCGCCGGCGAGGACAAGCGCCTGGTGCAGATCCCGGGCTCCATGCCGCGCCTGTCGGCGATCCCGCGCGGCTGTTCGTTCAATCCGCGCTGCGCCTTTGCGTTCGACCGCTGCCGGGTCGAGCGGCCCGAGCCGCTTGCCCAGGGCGCACAATCGGTGGCCTGCCACCTCTATGACACCGTCCCTGCGGAGAGCGCAGCATGAGCGCCCCCTTCGTCCAGGCCAGGAACTTGCGCCGCGTCTTCGACGTCTCGAAGCCATGGCTGAACCGGGTGCTCGAGGGCGGCCATCTCGAATATCTCAAGGCCGTCGACGGCGTCACCTTCGACATCAACAAGGGCGAGACCTTTGCGCTGGTCGGAGAATCCGGCTCGGGCAAGACGACGGTTGCACGGATGATCGTCGGGCTGCTGCCGCCGAGCTCGGGCCAGGTCCTGATCGACGGCGTTTCGATGACTGATCCAAAGCAGGCGCCGGCGCGTCGCCGCCTACGCCGCCGCATCCAGATGATCTTCCAGGATCCCTATGCGAGTCTCAATCCGCGTTTCCGGGTTGACGCCATCATCGCCGAGCCGATCCGCGCCTTCGACCTGATCCAGGGCGAGCGCGACATCCAGGCTCGCGTCGGCGAATTGTTGAGCCTGGTCGGACTGCATCCCGACGACCGGCTGAAATACCCGCATGAGTTCTCCGGCGGCCAGCGCCAGCGCATCGCGATCGCGCGCGTGCTGGCGTCCGACGCCGAGTTCATCGTCTGCGACGAGCCGACCTCGGCGCTGGACGTGTCCGTGCAGGCGCAGATCCTCAACCTGATGCGCGATCTCCAGGACAAGTTCGGCCTCACTTACATGTTCATCAGCCACAACCTTGCGGTCGTCCGCCACATGGCGAGCCGCGTCGGCGTGATGTATCTCGGCCGCATCGTCGAAATCGCCGAAGGACGTGAGCTGTTCGCGCGCCCGCGCATGCCTTACACCAAGATGCTGCTCGGCGCGGTGCCGGATCTGGCGATGTCCGGCCGCCAGCGTATTCCGGTCAAGGGCGAGATCCCGAACCCGATCAATCCACCACCGGGCTGCGCCTTCAATCCGCGCTGCCCCCTCGCCTTCGATCTCTGTCGAAAGGAGACGCCACAACTGATCGACGGCGTCGCCTGCCACGCCGTCAACACCGCGCCGGTGCCGGCGTGACGCGCGCGTGCCATGCTGACCGCGCAATTGGCAGCGGGTCTTGCCTGTGATCAATTGCGGTCGCCGCAAACAAGAAAAGTGATCTCTTATGGCCAGCAACATCAATCCCGATCCCTTCACGACGCGGCCCGAGATCGAAGGAACGTTCGGGGTCGTCGCCACCACACACTGGATCGCAACCGCCGTCGGCATGGCCATCCTCGAAAAAGGCGGCAACGCGTTTGACGCCGGCGTCGCGGCGGCCTTTACCCTGCAAGTGGTCGAGCCGCATCTCAACGGCCCCGGTGGGGACGTGCCCATCATCGTGCACGACGTGAAGCGCGGCCGCACCGAGGTGATCTGCGGCCAGGGCCCGGCGCCGGCGCGCGCAACCATCGCCCACTACAAGAGCGAAGGTCTCGACATGGTGCCCGGCACCGGCCTGCTCGCGGCCTGCGTCCCCGGCACCTTCGAATCCTGGATGATGCTGCTCCGCGACTACGGCACGATGCGCGTGCGCGACGTGCTGGAAGGCGCGATCTCCTACGCACGCGACGGCTATCCGCTGGTCGAGCGTGCCTGCGCGACCATCAAGACCGTCGAGCAGCTGTTCCGCAAGCACTGGCCGACGTCGGCAGCGGTTTACCTACCAAATGGCGAAGTTCCAAAACCCGGCACGCTCTTCACCAACAAGACTCTCGCTGCGACCTACGCCCGCATTCTCAGCGAAGCCGAAAGCGGCGGCGGTGGCCGCGACGCCGAGATCGAGCGCGCGCGGAACGCCTGGTCGAAAGGCTTCGTCGCCGAGGCCATCGACAAGTTCTGCCGGACCCAGGAGGTGATGGACGTCAGCGGCTCGCCGCATCGTGGCGTGCTCTCGGCCGACGACATGGCGCGCTGGCAGCCGACCATCGAAACGCCGCTGACCTATGACTACGGCCGCTACACCGTCTGCAAGGCCGGCATCTGGAGCCAGGGTCCGGTCACCTTGCAACAGCTCGCGCTGCTCAAGGGTTTTGCCCTCGACGGGCTCGATCCGACGGGCCCCGAATTCATCCATCTCCAGATCGAATGCGCCAAGCTCGCTTTCGCTGACCGCGAAAAGTTCTACGGCGATCCCAAATTCAACGAGATCCCGGTCGCGACGCTCCTGTCGGATGCCTACAACGACGAACGCCGCAAGCTGGTCACCGACAAGGCCTCGCTCGACTTCCGGCCCGGCTCGGTCGAAGGCTTTGGCGGGGTCGTCAAGCTGCGCCGCGCCGAAGGCCAACGCGAGGCTGTCGGCGCGCTCGGCGCCGGCGAGCCCACCGTCGGCAGGTTCGGCGAGGTGCGCGGTGACACCGTGCATTTCGACATCATCGATAAGGCCGGCAACATGGTGTCCTCGACGCCGTCGGGCGGCTGGCTGCAATCCTCGCCGGTCATTCCGGAGCTCGGCTTTTGTCTCGGCAGCCGCGCCCAGATGTTCTGGCTGGAGGAAGGTCACCCCGCCTCGCTCGCGCCGGGCAAGCGTCCGCGCACCACGCTGTCGCCGACCATGGCGCTGCGTGACGGCGAGCCGTATCTCGCCTGGGGATCCCCGGGCGGCGACCAGCAGGATCAGTGGATCACGCAGTTCTTCCTGCGGCATGTCCACTGCAACCTCAATCTCCAGGAGGCGATCGACGCGCCGGCCTGGCATTCGGAGCATTTCCCGATCTCGTTCTGGCCGCGCACTGCGCGTCCCGGCGTGCTCGTGGTCGAGAACCGCGTGCCCAAGGCGACGATCGAGAATTTGCGCGAGCGCGGGCATATCGTGGAGGTCGGTCCCGACTGGTCCGAGGGCCGCCTCACCGCCGCATCGCGCGTCGGGGTGCGCCGACGTGCCGCCGCCAATCCGCGCGGCATGCAGGGATACGCTGCGGGGCGCTGACCGAGACGAGCACGACATGACCTGGTCGATCATCGCGCGAAATCCTGCCACCGGCCAATTCGGCATCGCGGTCGCGACGCGCTTTTTCGCCGTCGGCGCGCGCGTCCCCTTTATCGCCGCTGGCCTTGGCGCCATCGCGACGCAGGCTTTCGTCAATCCCTATTATGGCATCGACGGCGTCAAGCTGTTGCGCGAAGGCCTGAATGCACATGACGTGCTCGCGGCGCTGCTCGCGACCGACGATGGCCGTGAAAGCCGTCAGGTCCACATCATGGACGCCAGCGGTGAGGTTGCAGCGCACACCGGCCGCGACTGCGTCGACTGGTGCGGACACACGGCGGGAAGCGGCTTCTCCATTGCCGGCAACATGCTCGCCAGTCCTGACGTCCTCAGCGAGACCGCGAAAACCTACATCGCCAATGACAGCTTGCCTTTCCCGCGCCGCCTGCTGGCGGCGATGCGCGCCGGCGAAGCCGCCGGCGGCGACAAGCGCGGCAAGCAGTCTGCTGCACTGCTCATCCATGGCGAGGAGGAATGGTCCGCGCTCGACCTGCGCGTCGATGATCATCCCGATCCGCTTGCCGAGCTGGCACGGCTCGAGCAGGTCAGCAACGAGCTCTGGGTGCATTTCCGTGAATCGCTGCCGACGCGCCGGAACCCAGCCGGGATCACCGACCGCGCCGTGATCGATGCCCGCATCGCGGCGGCCCGCACGACAGAGCAATGAGCGCGGCGCCCCTCATCGAGATCGAGAACCTGCGCGTCCGCTTCCATGGCGACGATGGCCGCATCACCCACGCGGTGGACAGCGTCGATCTCAGCGTCGTCAACGGCGCGACGCTCGGCCTCGTCGGCGAATCCGGTTGCGGCAAGAGCGTGACGTCGCTTGCGATCATGGGACTGTTGCCGAAGCAGACCAGCGAGGTCACCGGCAAGATCCGCTTCGATGGCATTGATCTCCTGCAAAGCTCCGACAAGAGCCTGCGCGACCTGCGCGGCAACCGGCTCGCGATGATCTTCCAGGAACCGATGACCTCGCTCAACCCGAGCTACACCATTGGCGACCAGATCATCGAGACGATCCTGCGCCACCGCGGCGGCTCAAGGAAGAGTGCCCGCGAGCGGGCGATCGACCTGCTCCGTCGCGTCCACATTGCCTCGCCCGAGCGGCGCATCGACGAATACCCGCACAAGCTCTCCGGCGGCATGCGCCAGCGCGTGATGATCGCGATGGCACTCGCCTGCGACCCCCGTCTTTTGATCGCTGACGAGCCGACCACGGCGCTCGACGTCACCCTGCAGGCGCAGATCCTGGAGCTGATGCGCGAATTGAAGGCGGCGAGCGGCGCCGCCATCATCCTGATCACCCATGATCTCGGCGTCGTCGCCGAAGTCTGCGACGAGGTCGCCGTGATGTATGCCGGCGAGATCGTCGAGCGCGCGCCGGTGGACGAGTTGTTTGCCTCACCGCAGCATCCCTATACTGTCGGCCTGCTCGGCTCGATTCCGCGGCTCGACCACCACACCGAGCAGCTTGCAACCATCGAAGGCATGGTGCCGAACATGGCGCAGCCACCTGCGGGCTGCCGTTTTGCTGCAAGGTGCCCCTTCATGCTGGAGGCCTGCACGAAAGCGCCGCCGCCGCTTGCCGAAGTCAGCACCGGCCACCTCTCGCGCTGCATCCGCGCGCCGCTCGAGCAGCTGGTGTCGTGATGGCGCTGCTCTCTTCTCTCGTGCCCCGGGCGCGGCGCAGCACAAGCGCAGCGCAGTGGTGCGCTGCTGAACCGGGGCCCATTTTGCGACGAGCTGGGTCCCGGTTCAGCGGCGCAACACTTCGCGTTGCGCCGCGCCCGGGACACGAGACAAGTCCTCGCGAGGAGTGGACTCGATGACAGCGCTGCTCGAGGTCGAAAATCTGGTCAAGCATTTCGTTGCCGAGCGCTCGCTGCTCGGCAGACCCAGGGCCCTCGTCAAGGCCGTCGACGGGGTCAGCTTTACACTTGAAGCCGGCAAGACGCTGGCACTGGTCGGCGAATCCGGCTGCGGCAAATCGACGGTCAGCCGGCTGGTGCTACGCCTGATCGAGCCGGACGCGGGGAGCATCCGTTTCGAAGGCCGCGATCTGCTCGCGCTCGATATCAATACGCTGCGCGCCTTCCGCCGAAAGGCGCAGATCATCTTTCAGGACCCCTACGCCTCCCTCAACCCCCGGATGACGGTCAGCCAGATCCTGACCGAGCCGCTGGCGCTGCATGACCTCGTCCCGCCATCACGGCGGCGCGAACGCGTCGAAGAACTGTTGCAGCTGGTCGGACTTGAGCCGCGGCTGGCGCGCCGCTATCCGCACGAATTCTCGGGCGGCCAGCGCCAGCGCATCGCGATTGCCCGTGCGCTCGCGGTCGAGCCCAGGCTGATCATCTGCGACGAGCCGGTCTCGGCGCTCGACGTGTCGATCCGCTCGCAGATCCTGAACCTGCTGCGCGAATTGCAGGACCGGCTCGGCCTCGCCTACATCTTCGTGTCCCACGACCTTGCCGTGGTGAAGCATATCGCCGACCGTGTCGCCGTGATGAACCTCGGCCGCATCGTCGAGACGGCCGAAGCCGACGCGCTTTTCGCCGCGCCGCGCCATCCCTATAGCCGCGCGCTGCTATCCGCGATCCCCTTGCCGCAGCCGCACGCAAAGCGAAGCACCATCCTGCTCAAGGGCGAGATGCCGAGCGCGCTCAACCCGCCGGCAGGCTGCCGCTTTCACACTCGCTGCCCATTCGTGATCGACCGCTGCCGCAGCGAGGCACCGCAACTTTTGGCTGATGGCAGCGGCCACGCCACGGCGTGTCACCGCGTCGCGGAACTGCCCCCGGCCGACGCCGTCCTGCCAGCCCCGTACGCGTTGTCGCCGGCGCTTGCGAAATTGGTTACCGCCTTCAGCCGAAAGACGGAAGGCGCTGGCCCCTCCGGGGTTGGTATACAAGATGCACCGGCACCTAGGTAGCCGCCAGCTATGGGGATGATGCAATGAAGATGTTCCGCCTCGCGGCCACCACCGCCACATTGCTGATGTCGCTCGGCGCCGTGCAGGCCCAGACCACGCTGCGTATCGGGCTTGCCGAGGACCCCGATATCCTCGATCCGACCATGGCGCGCACCTATGTCGGCCGCATCGTGTTCGCCGCATTCTGCGACAAGCTGTTCGACATCGACGAGAAGCTCAACATCGTGCCGCAGCTCGCGCTGTCCAGCGAGACCGCCGACGACGGCAAGGCGCTCGTGATCAAGCTCCGGCCCGGCGTGAAATTCCATGATGGCGAGCCGTTCGACGCGGAAGCGGCAAAGTTCTCGCTCGAGCGGCACCTCACTCTCCCCGGCTCGTTCCGCAAGCCCGAGCTCGCCTCGGTCGACCATGTCGAGGTGGTCGATCCCCTCACCATCAGGCTGGTGCTGAAGGCGCCGTTCTCGCCGCTGCTCGCACAGCTCACCGATCGCGCCGGCATGATGGTCTCGCCGAAAGCGGCCAAGGCCGAAGGCGACAAGTTCGGCCTGCATCCGGTCTGCGCCGGTCCCTACAAATTCGTCGAACGCGTACAGCAGGACCGCATCGTTTTCGAGAAATTCGCCGACTATTGGAACAAGGACAACATCTTCATCGACCGCGTCGTGTTCCAGCCGATCGTCGATTCAACCGTGCGGCTTGCCAATCTGAAATCCGGCGGGCTCGACCTGATCGAGCGGGTGCTCGCGACCGATCTGAAGGACGTGCGGGCCGACTCGCGGCTGAAGGTCGCGACCGCGATCGAGCTCGGCTATCAGGGCGTCACGCTCAACATCGGCAAGGACAAGGCCAAAGGACCGCTCAGCCAGTCCGCAAAGGTGCGCCAGGCGCTCGATCTGGCCATCGACCGCGAGGCGATCAACCAGGTCGTTTTCAACGGCGAGTTTCAGGTCGGCAACCAATGGGTCAATCCCGACCACCCCTATTATCAGAAGGCGTTTCCGGTCCGCGCCCGCAACGTGGAGAAGGCCAAGGCGCTGTTGAAGGAAGCCGGTGTGACGCCGCCTGTCAGCGTCGATTTCCTGGTGCCGAAAGGCGCGGAAACCGAAACGCCGGCGCAGGTGATCCAGTCGATGGCGGCGGAAGCCGGCTTCGACATGAAGATCCGTGTCACTGAGTTTGCGACCGGGCTCAAGCAGGCCGAGGCCGGTGATTATCAGGCCTTCGTGCTCGCCTGGAGCGGCCGCGTCGATCCCGACGGCAACTCCTATATCTTCCTGCATAGCGATGCGCCGCAGAACTATGGCGCGTGGAACAATGCGCAGGCCGACAGAGCGCTCGAGGAAGCCCGGCTCGTCAGCGATCCCGACAAGCGCAAGGCGATCTATGAGACTCTGGCGAAGCTGGTTCAGGAGGAAGAACCGATCCTCTATCTCTACCACCGCCGCATCATCATCGCTCACACGACCAAGCTTGAAGGATACAAGCAGATGCCGGACGGACTCGTGCGCGTCGTCGGGCTCAAGCTGAAGTGACGCGCCTCGCCTCACGCTCGTGTCCCGGACGCGGTGAGGCGCGAAAGCGCTGCGCCGCAGAGCTGGGACCCAGAGCCCCAAACAATGATGCATGGGTCCCGGTTGAGCGTCGCAACATTGCATGTTGCGCCGCACCCGGGACATGGGAGCGTCCATGCTGAACTTCCTCGCCCGCCGTCTCGCGCAGATCATCCCGACGCTGTTCTTCGTGTCGGTGCTGATCTTCTCGCTCCAGCAACTCCTGCCGGGCGATCCGGCGCTGGTGATGGCCGGCGAGGAGCGTGATCCCGCCGTGATCGAGCAGATCCGCCGGCAATACCGGCTCGATCAGCCGATCCCCGTCCAATACGCCTATTGGGTGAAGGGCGTTCTGACCGGCGACTTCGGCGAATCCCTGCGCAACAAGATGCCGGTGCGCACGCTGATCGCGCAGAAGCTTCCCGTGACGCTGCAGCTCGCGTCGATGGCGATCCTGATCGCGTTCCTGATCGGCATTCCCGCCGGCATCGTCTCGGCGGTCAAGAAAGGCACGGCCTGGGACTACGGTGCCAACCTGTTTGCGCTGTGGGGCATCTCGACGCCGAACTTCTGGCTCGGCATCATGCTGATCTTCCTGTTCTCGATCGAGCTCGGCTGGCTGCCGGCCTCCGGCTATGTGCCGCTGACCGAGGACTGGCGCGCGAGCCTTGCCGCCACGATCATGCCAGCCTTCGTGCTCGGCAATGCCATCGCCGCGATCCTGATGCGGCATACGCGCAGCGCCATGCTTCAGGTGCTGGAGAGCGACTATGTCCGCACCGCGCGCGCCAAGGGCCTCCTGGAGCGGACCGTCATCCTCAAGCACGCCATGCGCAATGCGCTGACGCCGGTGATCACGCTCGGTGCGCTCGAGCTCGGCACACTCTTGTCGGGCGCGGTACTGACCGAGCAGATCTTTTCGATACCCGGTTTCGGCAAGCTGATCGTGGACGCCGTGTTCAACCGCGACTATGCGGTCGTGCAGGGTGTCGTGCTGGTCACCGCGACGATCTACATCACGCTCAACCTGATCGCCGACATCGCCTATATCCTCGTCAATCCGCGGCTAAGAGGTTAGCCCATGGCCGACACCGCGCTCTCGGCCAATCCTTTCACTGATACGAGCGAGCTCGACAGCCCCGCACGCCGCGCCCGGCGACGCCTGTTCAAGCGCAAGGCGGCGGTCCTGGGGCTCGTCGTGATGACGGTGTTCATCCTGCTGGCCCTGCTGGCGCCGCTGATCGTTCCCTATGATCCCGTCGCCACGAGCTGGAGCCTGGTGCGAAAAGCCCCCACCGCGCTGCATTGGTTCGGCACCGATGAGCTCGGCCGCGACATATTGAGCCGCGTCATCTATGGCGCGCGCGCCTCACTGCTCGCTGGCGCTATCTCGGTCGCGATTGCGCTTGGCATCGGCGTACCACTCGGCCTGCTTGCCGGCTATCGCGGCGGCTTCACCGACGCGCTGATCAGCCGGATCACCGATGCGATGCTCGCATGCCCGTTCCTGATCCTGGCTATCGCGCTCGCGGCGTTCCTGGGTCCAAGCCTCGGCAACGCCATGATTGCGATCGGCATCTCGGCGACGCCAGTGTTCATTCGCCTGACACGCGGGCAGGTGCTGAGCGTCAAGGCCGAGGACTATGTCGAAGCCGCGCGCGCGCTCGGCAACCCGTCCTGGCGGATCGCATTCGCCCACATCCTGCCCAACATCCTGCCGGCGCTCCTGGTCCAGGCGACGCTGTCGATCGCCGCCGCGATCATCGCGGAGGCCGCGCTGTCATTCCTGGGGCTCGGCCAGCAGCCGCCTGCGCCGTCCTGGGGCAGCATGCTCAACGCCGCCCAGCGCTTCCTGACGCAGGCGCCGTGGATGGCGATATGGCCGGGCCTTGCGATTTTCCTGGTGGTGCTGTCCCTGAACCTGCTCGGCGACGGCCTGCGCGATGCGCTCGATCCGCGCCAGCGCTAGATCACGACCTCGCGCACCACGCGCCGGCAATCCATCTCGAATTCGAGATCCACCACCGGCGGCCGTGCAAAGTGCCAGGTCAGGCCGGAGCGCAAAGCGCCACGACGGACCAGTTCCTCGGCCAGCGCGTGGTGGAAATCGCGGATCGAATAGGCCTGCACGGCCGTTGTCTCCTTCCAGCCGAAACCAAATGCCGAAAGGCGGCTCTCCATCTGCGACGTGGTGGAGCGGACCTTCTCCGTGATGCCTTCCGGGCTCAGGTCGCGGTAGCGCACGGTGCGCTCGACATAGCTGCCGCTTCCCTCTCGCGCCTCGGCGCCTCCGGCAATTACGAAACTCGGCGGGCTCGATCGCGTCGGCCGCGTGAAGGAGAACGCGTGGAAGGAAGGCTCGGCGGGCGGATCGATCTCGGGACAGACATTGCTGCGCGCTACCGGATTGGTGGTGCCGTCGAAGATGCCCCACTCCGACAGCGTCTTGACGTAGTGCAGATTGAAGTTGCGGAAACCCTCTTCCGTGAACGCGGCCGGCGAGCGCAGCTCGCAGGCGCAGAACGCCGTCAGCGGACGCCCGGCCTCCCGGATAAATTTGGCGGCTTGCGCAAATCCCTCGGCGAGAGGCAGGAGACGATCGAAGCGGACGCGCTCGATCTCGTAGCCGGGGTCGGCGGCGGCACCCGCCGAATACTGGAACACGGACGGAATGAAGCGATAATTGCCGGCGGCGAATTCGCGGGTCATCTTCGAAGCCCTATTCCAGTTGCATGCGGACGCCCTTGGCGCCGTTGAGCAGGCGCTTGAGGTGAAAACCGGCCAGCGCATCGTCGGCGTGCATGCCGACCAGCGCGGCGAAGGCCGGCATGGCCGCGACGTCACCGGCTTCAAGCTTGGCAAAGGCTTCGGAGTATTGCGTCGTCAGAGGCATTTCGAACTTTGCTTGCGGGAGCGGCTCGAAGGCGCGCAGCGGCTCGCTGCGGCCGCGCAGCATGAGGTCACCCACCGGCCGCCCCTGGAAATTGGCTACGCCCTTGGCGATGGTGGCGCTGACGCAGATGCGCGTGCCCAAATACTTGTTGGCGGCTTCCAGCCGCGCCGCCGTGTTGATGGTGTCGCCATAGGCGGTGTAGTCGAAGAAGCGGCTGCCGCCGAAATTACCAACCAGTGCGGGCCCGGCGTGGACGCCGATGCGTGTCGCGCCAAAATTGACGCCCTTGTCTTTCCAGCGCTGCCGAAAGCCTTCGGCCCATATATCGAGATCGTGCGCGCAGGCGACCGCACGCGTCGCAAAATCGGGTTGATCCCCGGGGGCGTTGAACAGCACCTGGATGGCATCGCCGATGATCTTTGCAACGGTACCCTCGTGCTCGAACACAACATCGGTCATCCCGCCGACATAGGCGTTGAGAAGCTCGCCCAGCGTCTCCGGTGCCGCACTCTCGACCAGCGTCGTGAAGCCGGTGATATCGGTGAAAATGGTCGCGACGTCGCGCCACTGCACGTCCATGCCGTCGCTCTCGCCGCTCGCCGCGGCCAGACGCTTGGCGATCTCGGGTGAGAAATAGCGCGACAGCGAGGCATGCGCGCGCTCGGCTTCGGCCTGCCGGCGACGCGCCTCGCGCAGCGTCTCGACGTGGCGGATGGTCTTCTGGATCGTGGCCTCCAGATCCGCGAAGTCGATCGGCTTGGTCAGGAAGTCGAAGGCGCCGCGGTTCATCGCGGTGCGGATGTTGCTCATATCGCCATAGGCGGAGACGATGATGGTCGACTTCTTGTCCTCGGCCTCCTGGAGTTTCTGGAGCAGCGACAGCCCGTCCATCCGCGGCATGTTGATGTCGGACACCACCAGATCGACATGCGGATGCAGCTCGATCGATTGCAGTGCCTCGATGCCATCATGGGCAAACATGAAGCTGACGAGCCCCTCGCGAATCTGCCTGCGAAACTTCTGGAGAACCAGCGCCTCCAGATCGGGTTCATCATCGACAACGAGAATCGTGGATGTCATGCCGCTTGCTCGAGCCTGGTGTCGATCTCCTGCCGCAACAGCGCAAAATCGATCGGCTTGGTCAGAAGTCCCACCGCGCCGCGCTCGATCGCCTTCCGCCGTGTTTCCGCATCGCCGTAGGCCGTAATCATGATCACGGGCACATCCGGGCGTTCCGCGCGCACCTTCGGCAACATGTCGAGCCCGCTCATGCCGGGCATGTTGATGTCGGAGAGGATCAGGATCAGCGAGGGATCGCGCACTTCGACGGCGCGTTCGATCGCCACCGGCGCGGACGGGGCAAATTCCATCTGGAAACGGCCCGCGCGCAGGTCTCGGCGGAACTGCTGACGAAACAGCGCCTCAACGTCGGGCTCGTCGTCGACGACAAGGATATAGACGTTCAATTCCTGCCTCCGGTATTGCCTTCTGCCAGCATGCGCGGCAGCGTAATGATGAATTCGGTGAAAGCACCCGGCTCAGTATTTACGTCGACCGTGCCGCCATGCTGTTTCACCACGATGTCGTGACTCATCGACAGGCCAAGCCCGGTTCCCTCGCCGGCCGGTTTGGTGGTGAAGAAGGGATTGAACATTTTTTCCTTCACCTCAGGCGGGATGCCGGTGCCGTTGTCGCGGATCCTGATTTCGACCTTGTTGCCGAGATTCCTGGTTGACGCGCTCAGCGTCGGCTCAAACCCACCGCCCTCGCTCTCTTTGCGCTTGGTCGCGGCATAGAAGCCGTTCGAAATCAGGTTGAGGAAGACGCGGGTGATCTCCTGCGGATAGATGTCGAGCATGCCGGCGGCCGGATCGAGGTCGCGCTTGAGCGTGATGTTGAAGCCCGGCTTTTCGGCACGCGCGCCGTGATAGGCGAGGTTGAGGCTCTCCTCGACGAGCGCGTTGATGTCCGCCGGCCGCCGCTCGCCCGAGCCTTCGCGCGAATGCAGCAGCATGTTCTTGACGATGGAGTCCGCACGCCTGCCGTGCTGCACCACCTTCTCGAGGTTGCCCTTGAGCATATGGGTAAGCTCGGCGACCTCCTCCTTGGCCTTGTCGTCGAGGCCGGCTCCTTGCAGCACCTCGTTGAGCTCGTCGATCAGCTCGGTCGAGACCGACGAGAAATTGTTGACGAAATTCAGCGGATTCTTGATCTCGTGCGCGATGCCGGCGGTGAGCTGACCGAGCGAGGCCAGCTTCTCGGTCTGGATCAGGCGATCCTGTGCGGTGCGCAGCTCGTCGAGGGACTGGGAGAGCTCCTTGGTGCGCTCCTGGACCTGCTCGAACAGGCGCACATTCTCGATCGCAATGACCGCCTGGTCGGCGAAGGTCTGGACGAGGTCCATCTGGCGCTGGCTGAAGGGGCCCGGATCGGGCCGTCCCAGCAGAAGCACACCTTCAACCGCCTTGTCGCGCATCAGCGGCACGGCGAGCACGGCACGATAGAGGCCGATCACAGGCGCCTGTCCGAAGTCATATTCGGAGTCCTCGCGAATGTCGGGAACGTGAACCGGCTTGCCGTCCATGAAGACGCGGCCGGTGATGGTCTCACGTCCCGGCCTGATCGGGTGAGCCTGCATGAAATCGATGAAGGCTTGCGTGCAGCCCGACTCGGCTTTGAGCCGCATCACCTCGCCATCGCGCAGGCAGATGATGCCGAGCGTGGCGCCGCACAGCGCCTGCGCTGATTCCGTCAGCGTTGTCAGCACGGATTTCAGATCGAACGCGGAACGGCTGATCACCTTGAGCACGTCGGCGGTCGCCGTCTGCTGCTGCAGGGATTCGCTCAATTCCGCCGTGCGCTGCTCGACCTTGTTTTCCAAATCCGCGTAGGACTCCTGCAAGCGCGCGCCCATGTCGTTGAACTGGTTGGCGAGCCCTTCCAGCTCGTCGCCGGTCTTGATCGAGATGCGCTGCGAGAAGTCGCCGCCGCCGATGCGCTCGGCGCCGGTGCGCAGCGCCTGGATCGGGCCGACCATGCGGCGCGCCAGGAAGATCCCCGCGAGCACTGCGAAGATGGATGCTGCGAGCAGCACGATGGCGAGACGTTGCAGGGAGGCATAGAGCGAGGCATAGGCCTCCTCGACCGGAAGCTCCACGAACATGGTCCAGCCCAGTGGCGCGATCGGCGCAGACGCCGTCAGCACCTTCTGGCCCTGGATATTCGTCGCCTCCTGCAACGAGTCAGGCATGGTCCCGCCGCCGGCCTGCGCGGCGCGCACCTGTTCGAGTCTCGACATGTCGGTGTTGCGCAATACCAGGCTGATATCGGGATGCGCGATCAGCCGGCCCTGTGAGCCCACCACATAGGCATGCCCATGCTCGCCGACCTTGATCTGCGAAACGACGTCCCAGATCAGCTTGAGATTGACTTCCGCGATGCTGACGCCGGCGTCCTTGCGCGTGCCGGCGAGCGCCAGCGTCATGTAGGGCTCGGATTCTCTCCGGAAATAGACCGGCCCGTAATAGACCTTGTGCGCAACGGCCTCGGTGAATTTCGCATCCGTGGAGAGATCGATCCCGCTATCGACGACGTCCATCGCCAGGCGCGAGACGCGCAAGCGCTCCTTGCCGGTCGAATCGACCTGGGCGAGTTCGGTGATGGCCGGAACCTGGCGCAGAAGCCGCAGCGCATCGAAGCGGCGCTGCTCGATCGAGCCAGGCGACCATGGCAGTTGCGTGGTCCAGCCAAGCTGGCTCTCGATCTCCTTGACGAACTGGCTGATCTTGGCGGCGGCCGCCTCGGCCTGTTCGCGCTGAACGCGGATAAGCGCGGTCTTGTGCTCGCGATAATAGAAGAACACCTCGAAGAGACCGTTGGCGAGCAGCGCAATGCCCACGACAGCCACGAACAGCCCGACATATTTGGTGAACAGACGGCTCCGGATCCCGGGCCGCGGGACCTCCCCGGAAGCGGCATCGCTCGCCGCTGCGCTACCAGGCAGCGACCGGCCCTGCGGCGTGTCGGGATGGAGGGAAATGCTCATCCCGCCAAACCTAGCAAGAAGGCCGGTGCTTGTCTCTTGCCGCAGCGCACAAGGTTACTCGATGACTTCGTCCGCGAGGGCCAGCAAGGTGGGCGGAATCTCGAGTCCGGTCGCTTTCGCCGTCTTCAGGTTGAGCGCGAGGGGATAGCGGGTCGGCTGCTCGAACGGCAGATCGCCGGGGTTCGCCCCGCTGAAAATGCGAGCGACCAGTGCTGCTGCCCGCTCGAAACATTCCGACACGTCCGGCCCGTAGGACATCAGCCCGCCGTCGCGGGCGAAGTCATCATTTTCGTAGATCGCCGGCAGCTTCCTGACGGCGGCGAACTCGAACACCCGCTTGCGGTTGAGAATGGTGAGCGCATCCGCCACCATCAGGATGCCGTCCGGCAAATCGCCTGACATCACCGAGAAGGCCTCGTCGAAATCGTCGGGCTCGCGGACACCGAGCGCCTGCACGGTCAGCCCAAGCGCCTGGGCGGCCTTCGCCGATGCCTGATAGCGCATGGTCATGCCGAGGTCGTCCTTGTTCCAGAGCATGGCGACCTTGGTCAATTTCGGCGACATCTCCTTCAACAACGCCAGCCGCTTGGCACTGAGCGTCGCCGCGACATCCGAAATTCCGGTGATGTTGCCGCCGGGATGGGCGAGGCTTTCGATGAGCCGGGTCTCGACGGGGTCGCCGACGCCACTGGCCGCGACCGTCGGCACGCCCGCCGCCTTGGCGGCCATGGCCGTCGGGTAGCCAATGATCACGATGGCGTCGACGCTCCTGGACTTCAGCTCGGCGATCAGCGGGGGGAGCTTCGTGAGATCGCCCGCCGCGCCCCGCGCCTCAAGAGTCAGATTCTGGCCAAGACTGAAGCCGCGCTCGCCGAGCACCTTGATCAGGATCTTGCCGGTTGGACTTGTCTCGGTGATGGGCACGATCGGTGTCAGCGTGCCAAGACGGTAGATCTTGCCGCCCTGTGCCGCGACCGAGCCCGGCCACAACAGCGAAACGCATCCGAGCCCTCCCAGGAATTCGCGCCGCCTCATCATGCCTTCCCTGCCCCGGTGCAACCTTTGCGCGGCACAAGTCTAGCACGGGACAAGAAAAAAGCGGCAATGGCGATGGCCATTGCCGCTCCTCACCTTGGATTGAACGGCCTCAGGTCGGCCGCAGCGCGCTGGAGCCGACGTCCAGCGCCTCGATCTGCTTGTTCCGCTCCGATTCGGTCTTGGCGCGGTGGTCGGTCGCGAGCACCACATAGACCGCCGGCAGCACGAACAGCGTGAACAGCGTGCCGATCGACATGCCGGCTACGACCACGAGACCGATCGAGAAGCGGCTGGCCGCACCCGCACCGGTCGCGGTCAACAGCGGGATCAGGCCGGTGACCATCGCAGCCGTCGTCATCAGGATTGGCCGCAGACGGATACGGGCCGACATTTCGATTGCCGAACGGCGATCGAGCCGTTCGTTGACCTGCAGCTCGTTGGCGAACTCCACCATCAGGATGCCGTGCTTGGTGATCAGGCCGACGAGTGTCAGCAGGCCGACCTGGGTGTAGATGTTCATCGTCGCGGCGCCGAAGAACAGCGGGATCAGCGCACCGACGATCGCCATCGGTACCGAGATCATGATGACCAGCGGATCGCGCAGGCTCTCGAACTGCGCCGCCAGCACCAGGAAGATGATGATCAGCGCGAAAGCGAAGGTGATCGCGAGCTGATTGCCTTCCTGCACGTATTGCCGGCTATCGGCGAGATAGTCGTGGCTGAAGCCTTGCGGCAGCTTCTTGGCCTCGCCTTCGAGGAAGTCGACCGCAGCGCCAACGGTCACGCCGGGCATCGGCACGGCCGAGAAGGTCGCCGAGTTCAGCTGATTATAGTGCGTCAGGGAGTTCGGTTCGGTCGAGGTCTCGATCGACAGCACGGTGGACAGCGGAACCTGCTGGCCCGTATTGGTCGTGACGTAGTAACCGTCGAGCGCCTCCGGCGAGAGCCGCTTCTCCCGCGGAACCTGCGGGATCACCTGGTAGGAGCGTCCCTCCAGGTTGAAGCGGTTGATATAGTTGCCGCCGAGCAGCACGGCCAGCGCGCTACCGACGTTCTGCATGTTGATGCCGAGGTCCTGCGCCTTGGTACGATCGATCTTCACCTTCACCGTAGGCTGGTTGAAGGCGAGATCGCTGTCGGAGACGATGAACATGCCGCTCTTGCGCGCGGCGTCCTTCAGCTTCTCCATCTGTTCATAGACGGTCTGGAAGCCGGCGGTCGAATTGATCACCATCTGCACCGGCAGGCCTCCCGGCCCACCCGGCAGCGGCGGCAGGTTGAAGGCGAACGCCTGCACGCCCTCGATCTTGGAGAGCTCGCCCTGCACCAGCGGCTTCAACTGGATCGACGAACGCTTGCGCTCGTCCCACGGCTTGAGCAGCATGCCGGCAATACCGCCCTGCGGGCCGTTGATGCCATTCAGCACGAAGCGCAAATCGGTCTCGGGGAAGCTTTGAAACTTCTTGTCGAGCTTTTCGCCGTAGAAATCGAGATAGTCGATATTGGCGTATTTCGGCGCCTTGGTCACCGCAAACACGATGCCCTGGTCTTCTTCCGGCGCCAGCTCCTTCGAGGTGTGCATATAGAGGAAGCCGACGAGGCCGAGGATCGTCACCGCGAACAGGCCGGTCACCGCCTTGTAGTCGAGCGAGCGGTCGAGCCTGCGGCCGTACCAGCGCGTCACGGCGCCGAACACCTTGTTCACGAGCTTGGCGAAGCGGCCCTCTTCGGTGTTCTTGAGCAGCACCGAGCACATCATCGGCGACAGCGTCAGCGCGATGATGCCCGACACGATCACCGAGCCCGCGAGCGTGAACGCGAATTCGCGGAACAGCGAGCCGGTGAGGCCGCCAAGGAAGCCGATCGGCGCGTACACGGCGGCGAGCGTGATGGTCATCGAGACAACGGGGCCGACGATCTCGCGCGCGCCTTGCAGAGCCGCCTGCACCGGCGTCTTGCCCTCCTCGAGATGGCGGTGGATGTTCTCCACCACCACGATGGCGTCGTCGACCACGAGGCCGATCGCGAGCACCATCGCGAGCAGCGTCAAGAGGTTGAAGCTGAAGCCGAATGCGAGCATCAGCGTACAGACGCCGATCATCGACAAGGGAATCGTGACGACGGGGATGATCACCGAGCGGAACGAGGCCAGGAACAGGAAGATCACCACGATGACGATGATCACGGCCTCGCCCAGCGTCTTCTCGACCTCGTCGATCGAGGATTGGATGAACTTGGTCGAGTCGTAGGCGACCTTCATCTTCATCGACGGCGGCAGGTTGCGCTCGAGCTCGGGGAACAGCGCGCGCACGCCCTTCACCAGCGTCAGCGGGTTGCCTTGCGGGGTGGCCTGCACGCCGATAAAGATCGCGTGCTCGCCGTTGAAGGCGACGCTCGCATCCGTGCTTTGCGCAGCAAGCTCGACGGTCGCGATGTCCTCCATCCGCACGAAGCCGCCGTCCTTCGCCTTGACGATCATCTTCCTGAACTGGTTGACGTCGGTCAGGCCCGTGTTCGTCGAGATGTTCGAGACGATCAGATAGCCCTTGGTCTGGCCGGCCGCCGACTGGAAGTTGTTGGCGGTGATCGCGGCCGCGATGTCCCCGGGCGACACGTTGCGACCGGCCATCTTCACGGGATCAAGCCACAGCCGCATCGCAAAGGTCTGACCGCCCAGAATGTCGGCCGACGCCACGCCGTCGACGGTCGACAGCACCGGCTGCACCACGCGCGTCAGATAGTCCGAGATTGCCGAGCCCGACAGCTCCTCCGAGGAAAAGCCGAGATACATCACGGCCGTGGTCTGGCCCGTCGTCTTGGTGACGATCGGGTCGTTGGATTCCTTTGGGATCAGATATTTGACCGAGTTCACCTTGGCGAGCACCTCGGTGAGCGCCTGGTTCGGGTCGAAGTTCAGCTTGATGTAGATCTGGATCGTCGAGGTGCCCTGCACCGAGGACGAGGTGATGTAATCGACGCCTTCGGCCGAAGCGACCGCCTGCTCGATCGGCGTGGTGATGAAGCCCTGGATCAGGTCGGCGGACGCGCCGGGATACACCGTCGTGACGTTGACGACCGTGTTCGACAGTTTGGGATATTGCCGGATCGGCAGCACCATCGCCGCGCGCAGGCCGATCAGCAGGATCAGCAGGCTGACGACGACCGACAGGACCGGTCGCTTGATGAAGATATCGGTAAAGGCCATTGCGGCGATCTCGAATTCGTTGGCTTGAGTGGCGTGATCCGGCGTCAGGCCGGATCACGCGAGCGCGTTAATCAGTAGCGCGGCGGCTGCGCCGGAACGGACGGCGCCGGATCGGACGAAATCGCCACCGCCGCACCCGATTGCAGCTTGAGCTGGCCGACGGCGACGACCTTGTCGCCCGGCTTCAGGCCCTTCAGGATCTCGACGCGGCCCTCGACCCGATTGCCGGTCTGCACGAAGGTACGCACCGCGGAGAGGCTGGTCTTGCCGTCCTCGCCCTGCTTTTCGGTGATGACGAACACCGAGTCGCCATAAAGCGTGTAGTCGACCGACGTCTCCGGAACGGTGATCACGGGCGGCTTATCGGGCAACACGACGGTGGTGGTCACGAACATGCCGGGCTTGAGGATCTTGTCCGGATTCGCAATCGTCGCCTGCACGCGGATGTTGCGGGTGTCACTCGCGATCTGCGGCTCGATGGTGGTGATCTTGCCCTCGAAGACGCGGCCCGGATAGGCGTCGACCTTCAGCCGCACGGTCTGGCCGACCTTGAGATTGCCTGAGTCCTTCTCCGTCACGGTGAAATTGGCCCACAGCACCGACAGATCCGTGAGCGACACGATGGCCGTGCCCGCGGTGAGATATTGGCCTACCTCGACCTTGCGCACGCCGAGATCGCCGGAGAACGGCGCCCGCACCAGCTTCTGCGAGATCAAGGCTTCCGTCTTGGCGATGCCTGCCATCGCCTGATCGTAGGAGGCTTGCGCCTGGTCGACGGTCGCCTGCGGCCCGAACTGGCGTGAGGCGAGCTGCTTGGCGCGATCGAGCGAGAGCTGTGCGACGGTTGCCTGCGCCTTGAAGTTGGCGAGGTCACCCTGCTCCGGCGCGTCGAAGAGCTGCACCAGCGGCGTGCCTTCCTCGACATGCGCGCCCGGCTCGAACTTGATCTCGGTGACTCGGCCGTTGACGTCGGCGGTGACATTGACCTGATGCACGGCGGCAAGCTCGCCGACCGCGGTCAACAGGTTCGGCACCGCCTCGGACTTCGCCTCAGCCGCGCTGACGCTCACCGGCGGCGGCTTGTTGTTGGCGAAGAACTGCTTGATCATCTGGCCACGGAAAGAATTGAACCAGACCAGCCCGCCGACGAGTGCGCCGAGCAGCAAACCGACAATGATGAACCAGCGCACCGGCTTCACCGGGCGCTTGGGCGCCTTGTCGATCGGTTCGCCCGATATTTTGTGTTCAGCCACGATGTTCATGTCATGCACTTTCTGCAATCGCCGCTTCACCGGCACCCGGCGCCAAACCGCGGCCCAGATGCGAAGCAATTGCGGCGTCGTTAAGTCCGATACCTCTCAGGAGAAACTCACAGAGCTGCCGCTCCAGATCGTCCGCCTTGCTGTAGGCGAGGCAAGGCGTGGCCGGCAGCCTGGTCAGCGCGGCCGTCATCACCGAATGGTGCGCGAACCAGAACAGGTTGAGCGGCGCCGTTGCACAGGGCCTCGCATCACCAGCGGCGACCGCGCGCTCCAGCGAGGCGACGAAAACGGCTCCGATCAGATGCTCGATCTTGGCATATAGCAGACGGGCAAATTCGCCATCATCCAGATGGCTAGTGACCATCAGCCGCAGGCGCTGCGCCTCCTCCTGGTCCGGTCCATCCGCGATCGCGACGAAATGCTGGACCATGCCGCGGATCAACTCGACCAGGGTGGCCGTTGACGGCTCCCGTTCCAGCAGCTCCATCAAGGCGGGATCGGCCTCGCACTCGTCGCTGAGGATCTCGGCATAGAGCGCCGCCTTGGACGGAAAATGCTTGAACAGCAGCGCCTCGGAAATGGCAGCCGCGGCCGCCACGCTCTTGGTCGTGGTGCCGGTATACCCGTGACGGGCAAAACAACGTTTAGCGGCACCGAGGATGAGTTGCCTCCTCAGGTCGCTCGTCATACGCAATGAGCTCATGTTAGTGAGTAAGCACTCACCCACGCAAAAGTCAAGCCATTTGCTGCACCGCAACCTGCGTGAGGTGGAATTTTAGCGCGCCCCGACGATCGCAAATCCCCGAGCACGGAGGCCGCGTCGATCCGCGTCCAGCGAGCGGAGCAGACGATCCCGCGTATCGCGCACGTGTGCAGCGGATTCGCGTGCAGCCTCCTCGGGTTGCCGGCTGCGAATATAGCCGAGGATGCGCCGATGCTCGCTCCAGGCCTGCTCGCGCGAGGACTCGGTCCAGACCTCGAGCCAACGGGCTCGGGAGAGCCTGGTCATAACGCCCTCAATTGCCGTCACGAGAAATTTATTGCCGCTGAGGCGGGCGACCTCGACGTGGAAATCGGTGCCGACTTTGTGCCACTCCTCGCGCGGCACGTCGGGACGGCAGGCGTTGAGCATCTCTTCGATGGCATCGAGATCTGGGAGCGACGCGCGCGCGCAGGCAAGCTGGACCGCGGTCACCTCAAGCGGTTCGCGGAATTCAGCCAGCGCTTCAATTTCACCAAGGTCGATCGGGGCCACGGTCCAGTTCCGTCCCTCCCGCTGCACCAGCCCCTCGCCCTCCAATCGCGCCAGCGCGGCACGAATGGGCGTGCGCGAGCTCTGGAAGCGACCTTCCAGCCAGCGCTCACTCAGACGCTCGCCGGGCCCGAGGTCCAGGGAGAGAATCATCTCCCTGAGCTGATCGTGGATCAGCAGCATCTGCGACACGCCGAAATCTCCAGCCTTTCGCGCGCGATTTACCGCTCGCCATCGTGAGCAATGGTATCCTTTTTTGGTATCCCATTCCATCCATTTTTGGTATCCCAAATTGGAGTCCCAACGAAAATGAGTGAGAGATGACGGCGGCCACGGACAACGAAGAAATGCCAGGTGCAGTCAGCACCGCCCGCCCGACGTCAGCCGCTCACAACCTCGTCGGTGTCGGCCTGGCGGCCGTCGCGGCGATCGCGTTTTCGCTGCGCGCGATCTTCGTGAAGCTTGCCTATGAGGACATGAGCGATCCCGTGACGCTGCTGGCGCTGCGGATGATCTTCTCGCTGCCGTTCCTGGCAGCGGCGCTCGCACTTCACCGCCGTTCCACGGATGCTCCGGCCCCGCTCACAATACGCGACGCGCTGGCCCTCGCGGCGCTTGGTTTCATCGGCTACTACCTGTCGAGCTTTCTCGACATGTTCGGACTGCAATTCGTGGCCGCCGGGATCGGCCGCCTGCTGCTGTTCCTGTATCCGACGATCGTGGTGATCATTTCCGCTCTGGTTTTGGGCAAGCGAATTTCTCAGCGCGAAGTCGTTGCGCTGCTGATCACCTATGCGGGCGTCGCGCTGGTGCTTTCCGGCCAGCTCGACACGCCGAACCCAAACTTCTGGCTGGGGGCTTTGCTCGTGATGCTCAGCGCGGTCACCTTCTCGATCTATCTCGTCGGCAGCGGCGAAGTCGTTGCCAGACTCGGCTCGATCCGTTTCACGGCCTACGCGACCGCCGCAGCCAGCATCTATTGCATCATGCAGTTCCTGCTGCTGCGGCCGTTGAGCGCGCTCGTGCTGCCCGTTCGCGTCTACGAGCTCGTGCTGGCCATGGCGGTGTTCTCAACCGTGATGCCCCTGTTCATGATGGCGGAGGCACTGCGTCGTATCGGCGCGAGCCGCGTCGCAATGATCAGCGCGCTGGGACCGGCCGCAACCGTCGTCTCCGGCTATCTCGGCCTCGATGAACGGATGACATGGGTGCAGACGATCGGCGGCATCCTGATCGTGTCGGGCGTGCTCATCGTCGCCGCCCACGTCCGCAAGCTGGACGGGAAGTGACCGGCCGAGCAGCGAGCTAGATCGGCGGGAACCCGAGGTCGCCGCGCAGCCGGTTGACGATGTAGGTCCCGTCGCGCGTGGGCAGGATTCGCTCCAGCTCGGCGCTGTCGATCTTCACATTGGCAAAGCGGGGGCCGGCCGAGATGTCGTGGACGGACGCGGCGAAGGCCTCGACCTCTGCCATGGTGGAGATCGCGCGGCTGTCCTTGATGTCACAGGCCTTGGCAATGCCGACGAGATCGGCAGCCGCCGAGGTGTGGCTGGTCTGGCCGCCCGTCTCACCATAGCGCTCGTTGTCCAGCACCACGATCGAGAGGTTGGCAGGCTTCTGCAGGCCGATGGTGGCAAGGCTGCCCATCCCCATCAGCATCTCGCCGTCGCCGGTGATGACAAGCACCGGCAGTTTTGGCTGGGCCAGCGCCAGCCCCAGGCCGATCATCGCGGCGCCGCCCATGCCGCCCCAAAGATAGAAGTTGCGCGCGTGGTCGCCGGCCGCGTTGATGTCGTTGGTGGAGGCCCCTAAGCCGCCGATCGCAACCACATCCTTGCGGTTCGCAAGCAGCGCAGTGACCACCTGACGGCGATCGAGGAGATTGGTCTTGCTCATTTGGTGAAAACCTTGGCGCCGATCAGGCGCTGCGACAGGAGGACGGCGGTCGGCGTCAGCGCGTTGTAGGCCTGCGCCGCGGCGGCCTCCAACACGGCCGGCACTTCGGTGGCGTGCGATGCACGCAGCACCTGGACGCCGGAGAGTTCGAACACGCCCTGCGTGGTCGATCCCATCGGCACCTGCCAGGGATTGAACTCGCCCCATTCGCCGCGCATCGTCACCAGTGTGAGGAACGGAAAGCGCAAGATCGGCACCAGCGACAGCATGTTGATGCAATTGCCGACCCCGCTCGACTGCATCAGCAGCACGCCGCGCTGTCCGCCGGTCCAGGCGCCGGCGAGCAATGCCACGCCCTCCTCCTCGGTCGTCAGCGGAATGCCGCGCATGCTTGAGGACGCGAGCACGCGCTTGATGAGTTGAGAGTGTCCGGCATCGGGCACATAAGGCACCTGCCGGACCTCGAAGCGCTCCAGGACCGCGAAGATCTCGTCAGGCCACGATGGCGGGGCATCAGCATCAGTGCGCGCGTGCATTTTGGTGTCCAGTCGGCTAGCAAGTCGGAAGAAGTCTAGACGGACGCTTGCGTCGTTCGAAGAACAATAACGGCATATCGGCTTTAACCGGTGAGTATAGCGGGATGAACGCACACGCGAGAGAGCTGGCGGCGAGCTTCGATTTGGAGAGGCTGACGCCCGAGTTCTACGACAACCCCTACCCGACCTATCGTGCACTGCGGGAGAACGAGCCGATCAAGCGCCTGCCGAACGGCACGGTGTTCCTGACGCGCTATGACGATCTCGTCACTACCTACAAGAACACGAGATCGTTCAGCTCGGACAAGAAGAAGGAGTTCGCGCCGAAATACGGCGCCTCCCTGCTCTACGAGCACCACACCACGAGCCTCGTCTTCAACGATCCGCCCGCGCACACCCGCGTGCGGCGCCTGATCATGGGCGCGCTGTCGCCGCGCGCCATCGCCAGCATGGAGGGTGATCTCATCGCACTGGTCGACCGGCTGCTCGATGCCATCGCTGCCAAGGGCGACTGCGAACTGATCGGCGACTTCGCCGCCTCCATTCCCATCGAGGTGATCGGCAACCTGCTCGACGTCCCCCATGACGAGCGCGAGCCGCTGCGCGACTGGTCGCTGGCGATCCTGGGCGCGCTCGAGCCAGTCGTCTCGCCGGAAGCTTTTGCGCGCGGCAACGAGGCCGTGAAGGATTTCCTCGCCTATCTCGCGACGCTGGTCGTACGGCGCCGCCAGAAGCCCGGCAACCCCGAGCGCGACGTGCTGACGCGCCTGATCCAGGGTGAGGATAACGGCGAGCGGTTGACCGAGACCGAGCTGCTGCACAATTGCATCTTCCTGCTCAATGCCGGCCATGAGACCACCACCAATCTGATCGGCAATGGCCTCGTGGCACTCGACCGCCATCCGGATCAGAGGCAGCGGCTGATCCAGAATCCCGACCTGATCAAGACGGCGGTCGAGGAGATGCTGCGCTATGAGAGCTCGAACCAGCTCGGCAACCGCATGACCACCGAGCCCGTCGAGCTCGGCGGCGTGACGCTGGAGGCCGGCACCTCGATTACGCTGTGCATTGGCGCTGCGAACCGCGATCCCGCGCAATTTCCCGATCCCGAAATCTTCGACATTGCGCGCACGCCGAACCGGCATCTCGCCTTTGCCACCGGTGCACATCAATGCGCGGGCATGGCGCTGGCGCGGCTGGAAGGCGCGATCGCGATCTCGCGTTTCCTGGCGCGCTTCCCGGACTATACCTTGCGCGGCCGACCGTTGCGCGGCGGACGCGTCCGCTTCCGTGGCTTCCTGAGCGTGCCGTGCTCGATCGGCTGATGCGTGGCGAGGACTCACATGAGCATCGAGAGCTTGCGTAAGCGTTGGGCGGATCCCCTCTTGACGATACTGACGGGACTTCTCGTCGTCATGATGTTCGTCGTTTCGCCGCTCCAGGCCCTCGGGATCTTCGCCTTCCAGGTGTCCGAGCTCGTACTGGCCCTGCTGCTCGTTTGCGGCATCTTCATCATCTCGGGGAGCCCGGTCGCTGTCGCGGCGATGCTGCTCGCACTCGTCATGATCGTCATCGGCGCCGTCCTGCGATTCCACTCGCCCTCGCTGCTCGACCTGAACCTCTTCGCCGGCTCATGGTTCATCCTCGGCAGCACAATGGCCTGGGCGGTGGCGCGTGCGACCTTTGCGCCCGGGCGCATCAATTTTCATCGCGTCATCGGCGCCGTCCTGCTCTATCTCACGGTCGCCGTGATCTTCGCAGCCCTTTTCACCTTCGTCGGGTCGCTCGTGCCGGAAGCCTTTTCCGGCATGAAAGTGCAAGATAGTCCGGCGCTGGCAAGCCAGGTGATCTACTTCAGCTTCGCAACCATGACGACGACCGGCTACGGCGACGTTGCACCCGTGCATCCCATCGTTCGCAGCCTTTGCAATCTCGAGGCCATATTCGGACAGCTCTATCCTGCAACCCTGCTGGCGAGGCTGGTGACGCTGGAGCTCGAGCACCGCGACAAGGAGTGAGTTCGAACTTGTCGTGCATTCCCGGCCAGAATGCTTAGGGAAAACGAGCTGGGGTGACGGTCGCCTGCGTCGCAACACCGCAAGGCCGGCGGCAGTCAGCAACGAACGATTTCGCCACCTGCGCGTTGGATGGTCGCGGGCGAGTGGGACGAGCGTGGAGTTGCGATCATGCTTCCGCGGGGCGATTTTTTTTGGCGTTTTTGGTTAGTGTGTCGATGATCGCGGCGAGCCTCAGTGCGTCCGCCCAGGCCCCCCATGGGAGAGGTGGACCGCCGGCACCGGCTGCCCATCCAACCGCGCCACCTGCGATGGCCCACCCGGCGGCGCCGCCAGCCATGGCACGTCCTGCCGCGCCGGCGTTCCATCCACCGGCCATGCCGCAGCGACCGGCGATGGCGCCACATCCGGCGCCTCACTTCGCCTCACCGCCGCCACGTCCGGCCCCGCACTTCGCTGCGCCGCCGCCGCGAGCAGCCCCGCACATAGCGGCCCCGCGTCCTGAATTCCATCGCCCGCCGGCAGCGCCGCAACGTCCCGCCATGGCCCCGCGGCCGACGCCGCATATCGCCGCCCCCTCGCGCCCGAGCGCGCCACCGGCCGTGAGCGCGCGGCCATCGCGACAGGAGCAGATGGAACAGCGCGCGCAACAGCATCAGCAGCAGATCCAGCAGCGCCAGCAAACGGCGCAGCAACGGCAGCGCGAAACGCTGTCGCGCCAAAGCGCGGAACGTCAGACCCGAATCGATCGGATGCAACAGCGCGTGCAACAATTGCAGTCGCAGAAGCCGGAAGGCCCGCGGGCGCAACGTGCGCAGCAACGACAGCTGCAGACGCAGAACCGGCTGCTGCAGCGCGAGCAGGGCATGCAGCAGCGCGATCAGGCACGCCTGCAGCGGTTGGGACCTGAGCCCAACGCAGTTGGACGAGCCGTCGCTGTTCAGGCCGCCGAGCGCGGGCGATTTGCAGAGCGTTTCCGCGAGCAGGCCGATCCCCGAAGCCAGGCGGCGCTCCTCGCACGGCAGAGCGGCTGGGCTCCCCGGCAGGCATGGCGGCACCGCCATCCCGCGGCCTTCGTGGCGTGGCTTGGGCCGGTGTTCTGGCCGTATGCCTATTCCGATATTTTCGACTACACGTTCTGGCCCTACGCGTACGACCCCGGCTATTGGGCCTATGCCTACGACGACTTCGTCGACACCGTGTTCTGGGGCGGGGATGGCGCCTATTCCGCCTATGCCAGCACCAACCCGTATGACTATCCGCAAGCCGGTGGCAGCTACCGCGCGCGGCGGGGCTCGAGCGCAAGCCCGCAGGCGCTCCGGCAATTGTGTGACGCTCCGGACAAGGGAGTGACCGCCTGGCCGTTCGCGTCGATCACGCAGGCCGTCCGGCCGACGCCCGAGCAGCGCAGCCTGCTCGATGACCTGAAGACCGCCGCGGCACGGGCTGCCGATACGTTCAAGCAATCCTGCAACGATACCTATGCGCTGACGCCACCCGGCCGCCTGCGCGCGATGACGAGCCGTGTCAGCGCCACGCTCGAAGCGGTGAAGATCGTTCGCCCGGCGCTCGAGAAGTTCTACGGTTCGCTCAGCGACGAGCAGCAGGCTCACTTCAACGCGCTCGGCCCCAATGTCGGCGAGCGATCGCCACAGCAGCCCCCGCAGCAGGAAGCGAATGCCCAGGGCGAGAGCTGCGGCGATCCGAAATCAAGCCTGACGCAGCTGCCGATCGAACGGATCGATGCAGTGGTACAACCAGACGGCAAGCAGAAGGAAGCGCTCGACCGCCTGGGCGACGCGACAAAACAGGCGGTTCAAGCACTGCAAGCTGCCTGCCCGGATCAGGTGCCGCTGACACCAGTCGGACGGCTGGAAGCCATGCAGAAGCGGCTCGAAGCCATGCTGGAGGCGGCTAATCGGGTGCAGCCCGCGTTGGACGAGTTCTATGCGACGCTGAGCAGCGAGCAGAAGGCGCGCTTCAACACGATGCCGCGGACGGCAAGCCAATGATTGCCGGCAGCCCCTAGAGCGTGATGAGATTAGGCTTGATTGCGGCTACAAAGAAGGTGCGCTCCCTCCCCCGCCTGCGGGGGAGGACCGGGGAGAGGGTGTCTCCACAGTGGACAATCCCCAAGCGGAGAGAGCCCTCACCCGGCGCTACGCGCCGATCTCTCCCGCAAGCGGGAGAGGTTAAGCAGGCCCGAGTCCAATCGATTCAACCAAAACCCATCGCGCCTTAAACCACGCTCCGATGCCGTTCGATGCAGGTGCGCAGCACCTCATCCATCGGCTTGTCCCACCAGTCATTGGAGAAGATCTCGATCTCGGAATAGCCGGCATAGCCTTGTGCCTCGACCGCGGCACGCACAGATTTGATGTCGATGACGCCGTCGCCCATCATGCCGCGGTCGTTGAGGATGTCCCTGGTCGGCACCAGCCAGTCGCAGACGTGGAACGCCAGCAGGCGGTCTTGGCCCGCGCGCGCGATCTGGGCCAGCAGCTCCGGATCCCACCAGATGTGATAGACGTCGAGCGCAACGCCCAGAATGCCGCTGCGGCCCGGGTCGAGCCGATCGCAGATGTCGAGCGCCTGCTTCGTCGTGTTCACACAGGCGCGGTCCGCGGCATAGGCCGGATGCAAGGGCTCGATCGCAAGCGGCAATTCCGCTTGTCTGGCGTAATCGAGCATTTCAGCGAGAGCATCCTCAACCTGCGCACGCGCTGCGACGATATCTTTCGAGGCGCCACTGCCCGGCCGTGAATATTGCGGCAGACCGCCGACGACCAGCACGATGCAGGAGGCGCCGAGCGCCTTGGCTTCGTCCACGCAGCGGCGATTGTCGTCGCGCACCTCCGTGCGGCGCGCAGCGTCAGACGTGAACATGCCGCCGCGGCAATAGCCTGAAAGCTCCAGCCCGGCGTCGCGCACCGCGCGGACGGCACGATCGAGCCCGACGGCTGCGACCTGATCGCGCCAGGGATCGATGGCGCGGATGCCGTGCCGCGCGCAGGCCTCGATGATGGCGACGAGATCGCCCTGCCCGCGGACCGTCGCCGTGTTCAGCGACAGCCAGCGATGATCGGAAGAGAAATCGCGCATCAGGCCTCGATTCCGCGCGAAGCCATTACTATCTTCATCCGCTGTGTCGCGGCTTCCGGATTGGCGAGCAGCCCGGCCTGGTCGGCGAGCCGGAACAGTTCTGCCAGATGCAGCGTCGAGCGCGCGCTCTCCTGTCCGTCGACCATGGTGAAATGATCCTGATGGCCATTCAGATAGGCCATGAACACCACGCCGGTCTTGTAGAAGCGAGTCGGCGCCTTGAAGATGTGGCGCGACAGCGGCACCGTCGGCCCAAGCACATCGTGGAAGCCGGCCTCATCGCCGACCGCCAGCCGCGACAGCGCATAAGAGGCCGCAGGCGCGATGGCATCGAAGATGCCGAGCAGTGCGTGCGAAAAGCCCTGTTCATCGCCGGCGATCAGTTCCGCATAGTTGAAATCATCGCCGGTATACATCTTGATGCGCTTGTCGAGGCGACGGCGCATGTCGATCTCGCGCTGCTTGTCGAGCAGCGAGACTTTGACGCCATCGACCTTGGCGGCATTGCCATTGATGATCGCGACGGCGGTGTCCATCGCCTCGTCCAGATCCCTGGTGCCCCAATATCCCGTGAGCGCCGGATCGAACATGTCGCCGAGCCAATGGATGATGACGGGCTCGCGGACTTGCGACAGCACCCGGTCATAGACCTTGGCGTAGTCGTCGGCATTGCGGCCGAGTTTTGCAAGCGCCCGCGAAGCCATCAAGATGATGCGGCCGCCGACCTTCTCGACCGCCGCAATCTGATCTTCATAGGCGCGGATCACATCGTCGAGGCTTTTGGCGTCCTCGACCGCGAGGTGATCGGTGCCTGCCCCCGAGAACACCAGCGCGTTACGCCTCTTTGCGGCCGCGACGGAGCGCGTAATCAATTCCAGCGATGTCGGCCAGTCCAGCCCCATGCCGCGCTGTGCGGTGTCCATGGCTTCGGCAACACCAAGGCCGAGATCCCAGACGTGCTCGCGGAAGGCAATGGTCTTGTCCCAGTCGATAGCGGCGGAGAGCCAGGGATCGTTGTCGGCGAGCGGATCGGCCACCATGTGTGCGGCCGAGAACGCAACGCGGTTCAGAGTGCCCTCGAGCTTTGCGGGGAAGCTGCGCGAGGCGGCGAGCCGATAGGTCTCGATCGAACGATCCGCCCTGGGCAACTTGAGCGACAATGACGACATCGGCGGGACTGGCTTGTTCATGGCTCCCTCCTCAGAGTTTGATCGGCGCGACGTCGATCCAGCGCCGCTCCTTCCAGCTCTTCAGCGCACATTCGGCGAGCTGTACGCCCTTGGCGCCTTCGAGCAGCGTGAACTTGTACGGCGCATCCTCGCAGACGTGCCGGATGTACATCTCCCACTGCTCCTTGAAGCCGTTGTCGTAGGAGACGTTGTCCGGCAGCTTCTGCCAGTCGCCGTAGAAATCGTGCAGGCGTTTCTCGTCGGGATTCCACACCGGCCGGGGCGCCGCCTGCCGCGCCTGGATCACGCAGTCGGAGAGGCCCGCCACCGCAGAGCCAAGCGTGCCGTCGACCTGGAAGGTGACGAGGTCATCGCGATAGACGCGCGTCACCCAGGACATGTTGATATGGGCGATGATGCCGCCCTTGAGCTGGAAGGTGGCGTAAGCTGAATCATCGGCCGTCGCCTTGTACTTCTGCCCCTGCTCGTCATAGCGCTCGGGAATGTCGGTATTGCCGATGCAGACCACGCTCTCGACGTCACCAAAGAGATTGTCGAGCACGTAACGCCAGTGGCAGACCATGTCCAGGATGATACCGCCACCATCCTCATTGCGATAGTTCCAGGATGGCCGCTGGGCCTCCTGCCAGCCGCCTTCGAACACCCAATAGCCGAACTCGCCGCGCACCGAGAGGATGCGGCCGAAGAATCCGGAATCGCGCAGGAACGCGAGCTTCTTCAATCCTGGCAGGAACAGCTTGTCCTGCACCGTGCCGTGCTTGACGCCTTTCGCGTTGGCGAGCCGCACCACTTCGACGGCTTCCTCGAAGCTGGTCGCAATCGGCTTCTCGCAATAGACGTGCTTGCCGGCGTTGATGGCGCGAGTCAGCAGGTTCGGCCTCGCCTGCGTGGTCGCGGCGTCGAAGAACACGCTGTCGTTCTTGTCGGCGAGCGCCGCATCGAGATCAGTGGTCCAGCGCGTGATGTTGAACTGTTTTGCCAGCCGCTCGACCTTGTCGGCGCTGCGGCCGACCAGGATCGGGTCGGGCATCACGCGATCGCCGTTCTTCAGCCTGACGCCGCCCTGGTCGCGGATTGCGACGATCGACCGGATCAGATGCTGGTTGAGCCCCATGCGGCCGGTGACGCCGTTCATGATGAGGCCGAGGCGTTGCGTGGTCATGCCAATTGCTCCTGAAGTGATCCTGGCTCTTTGAGCGGTGCCAGCGCCGACCAGTCCGGATGGACCGACGTCGCAAAGCCCGGTGTGACGAGCGATCCCGTGCGAAGATCGCCGTCGTGAATGGAAAGGCGGATGCCCTGGCCAGCGTCGGCATAGAGATCGGGATGCGCGGCAGCGAACGCTCTTGCCTCGGCCGAGGGCGCATCGCCGAAGCCGTCGACATAGTGATGGCCGTTGCGCTCGGCATGGGTGATGCCGATGAACGCGCCGAGCGCGAGATCCTGCTGCAGTGCCAGGCCTGCCTGGCAGGTCAGATCCTCGCTGGTGACGAAGAACCTCTCCCGGCCCGCGCTCCACTTCGCCGCACGCGTCGCGTTGATGATCGACTTGTAGAGGCCCTTGCAGGATTTCGACGAAATACCGTGATAGCCCAGCGCCCGCGCCGCGGGGAACGCATCGTAGGCATCATCGGCCTCGTCGATGATGAAGCTGCGTGCCGCGAGCGAGCCGAGCGGCGCCTGCCGGGTGATATCGCGGGGCATCGGCTGCTCGATGTAGAGCAGTCGTGCCGCGATCGGCCGCAGCGCTGCGTCGCGGTCGAGCCGATCAATCAGCACGCGCAGCGTGGCGGGATCGGCGTATTGTTCGTTGGCGTCGAGCGAAACCATGTAGTCATGCCCGAGCGTCCGAAGCTCGGCGCAGATGCGCGCCAGCCGCTTCGCATCATCTTGCGGATCACCGGAAAGCTTGAGCTTGAAATGGCGCGCCCCGCCGTTTTCCTGCGCATCGGCGACGCCGCCCTTCCCTTCGATGGCGTCGTCGAGACCAACCGTATGCCTGACCGCGACCCGCGCCAGCGGCTTACGGTCACCCAGGAATTTTGCGATGTCGGCGCGGACCAGATCGGGCGCAAGCCGGGCATCGACACCGGCGACGTTCTCGGTCATGCCATCGAAGAAACTTGTCCCGACCGCTCGCAGCAGCGCATCGAGAACGGCCTTGTCGATCTCGGCCGGGCCGTAGGCAGCCGCAAGCGCTGGGATATCGCTTTTCGCGCAGGCGGCAACATGCGCACCGATACAGGCGGCGTGCAGGCCGAATGCGGTATGGAACCCCGATTGCGCCAGATAGAGCCCTCGCGCGATCCCAAGCGAACGCCGGAGGTCATCGACGGTCTGTGCCGGCGAGCGATCCGGCCGCTTGTCGAACCATTTCGGCACCAGCAGCTCGGCGCTGGCGCCGACCGCAACGCCTCTGCCCTCGACCTCGATCTCGGCTCGGACGAAGAGCTGGGGCGTTGCGTTGATCGTAATCGCGCCAAAGCGGAACGACCTCGCAAAACGCACGGGACGTTCGAAGAATGCGATGTCTCGCAGCTTCAGGCGCGGGGGCATGGTGTTACAACGAAGCGAAGTGAACTTGAGGCGAGCGGTATAGCCGCGGGCGACGCGCCTCTCCCGCTTGCGGGAGAGGTCGGCGCGTAGCGCCGGGTGAGGGTTCTTTCCTCTTGGGGATTGTCCCATCGTGGAGACACCCTCTCCCCAACCCTCCCCCGCAGGCGGGGGAAGGAGCGCACCGTCTTCTTGGTAGCGGCCGAAACCAATCGCATTGCCTTAATCCAGTGCCCCCTGCGTGAAGAAATGCTTGCGGATCCGCTGCACGAGCTCAGTGAAGATCGGATCTGCCATGACGTCGAGTGAGCGCGGGCGCGGCAGCGGCACCTCGTAGATCGCCGCGATGGCGCCGGGCCGCTCGGTCATGACCAGGACGCGATCGGCGAGGAACACGGCCTCCGGAATCGAATGCGTAATCAGCAGCACCGTCTTGCCGGTTTCGCGCTGGATCCGCATCAGCTCGACATTCATGCGCTCGCGCGTCAGCGCATCGAGCGCGCCGAACGGCTCGTCCATCAGCATGATCTTGGGATCGTGCACCAGCGCGCGGCAGATCGAGGCGCGCTGCTGCATGCCGCCGGAGAGCTGCCAGGGCAGCTTCTTCTCGAAACCTTCGAGGCCGACCAGCTTCAAGAGCTGCTTGGCGCGGGCAAGATACTTGTCCCGCGGCAGACGCTGCATGTCGATCGGCAGCATCACGTTGGAGAGGATGTTGCGCCAAGGGAGGAGCAGCGCGTTCTGGAAGACGATACCGACATTGCCGTGCGGCCTCGTTACCGTTTCGCCGTCGACCAGGATCTCGCCGCTCGACGGCGGCAAGAGCCCGGAGATCAGCTTGAGCAGCGTGGATTTGCCGCAGCCGGACGGGCCGACCACGACGAAGAATTCGCCCTCATTGATATGGAAATCGAGCGGTTTGAGCGACGGCACGTCGCCGTCGCGCGATTTGTAGGTTTTGGACACGCCGGACAGCGTAATACCCGACGTGTCGCTGTCGGCCCGGTCGCTCACCAGCCAGAGACGGGCGGCCGGCTGCACGGCGTTGCTTGGTCTGGCCGCCGATTTCATCAGTCGCCCTTCGGCAGGTAATCGTTGGTGTAGAACGCCTTTGGGTTCGCCTTGGCCTTGGCGTCGAGACCGCCATATTCGACCATCAGGTTGACCGTATCGGTCATGTTCTGGTCCGTGACCTCGAATGGGCGCTTGTTCTTCGTCTCCGGCGTGCGGTAGAGCGGAATGGTCAGCTCGAAGCCCTGCGTCAGCGTATCGATCTTGCCGCCCTTCGGATTGGCGTCGAGGATCGACTGTGCGGCCGCCTTCGGGTCCTTCTCGGCTGCTTCCACTGCCTTGGTCGTCGCCGACATGAAGCGGCGGACGAGATCGGCATTGGCCTTCACGTAGTCCGCGTTGGCGATGATGCCCGAGGAGACCATGTTGATGCCGTAGTCGGCAAACTTGATCGGATAGACATCCTTGCCGGTCGCATCCTTGATCTTCATCGACTGGTCCATGACGTAGCCGAGAAGGAGATCGGCCTGGCCGTTGATGACGGCGTTGAGCTTGGTCTGGCCGTCACCGGCAACGGTCTGGAAGTCGCTTTCCTTCAGGCCCGTCTTCTTCAGGAACAGCGGCCAGATCTGCGTCATCGAGTCCGCGGGCGTGATCGCCACCGTCTTGCCCTTGATGTCCTCAGGCTTCCTGATGTTCTTGTCGACGAAACCCATTGCCGACATCGGGCTGGTCTGGAGCAGCACGCCGGTTGCGATCACGGGCGCGCCCTTGATCGCGGCACGCATCATGGTGGGGACGTCGACATAGCCAAAGTCGGCGGTCTTGGCCGCAACGGCCTGTGTCGTTGCAGCCGAGCCGCGGCCTTCCTGGATCTCGAGGTCGATGCCTTCGGCGGCATAGATGCCTTTGGCCTTACCGTAATAGAACGGCGCGTGCTCGCCATAGACGTACCAGTTGAGCATCAGCACGACCTTGTCAGCGGCCTGCGCCGGCGCGACGCCGAGCGCCATCAGCGCCACCGAGACAGCTCCTATCAACCGCTTCATCGCTACTCCTCCCATTTCCTTTTTTGGCTTCGGCCGTTGCTGGCCGTTGGTTGGCTCATGAGGCGAAAATGACGTCCTCGCGCTGGCTGACATGCCAGGGAATGACGAGGCGCTCGATCCGGTCGACGATCCAGAACAGCACCACGCCGAGCAGCGCCAGAATCACCAGCGCCGCGAACATCGTCGGCAGGTCGAACGTTCCGATCGAGCGCTGCATGACGTAGCCGATGCCGGAATTGGAACCGACGAACTCGCCGACCACCGCGCCGACCACCGCGAGCGTCACCGAGACTTTCAGGCCGGAGAAGATTGCCGGCAGCGCATGCGGCAGGTTCACCGCGCGGAACACCTGGAAGCGGCTGCCCTGCATGGCGCGGGCGAGATCGACCATATCGGGATCGACCGACTTGAAGCCTTGCACGGCAGAAACCACCACGGGGAAGAAGCCGAGCAGGAATGCCGAAATCACTTTTGGAATGATGCCGAAGCCGAACCAGACCACGAACAGCGGCGCGATCGCGATCTTCGGCACGGACTGCGAGAACACCAAAAGCGGATAGACGTAGCTCTCCACCGTCTTCGAGCCCGCGATCAGCATCGCCACGGGGATGCCGAACAGCGCGGACAGCAGGAAACCGCAGACCGTCGCATAGGTGGTCGGCCAGCACTGCCGCAACAGTTCCGGCCAGTCGGTGCGCAGCACCGCGACGACGTCGGCCGGCGCCGGGATCTGGTAGGCGGGAATCTTGAACAGCCGGATCGCGAGATCCCAGGCAATGACAATGAAGACCAGGAACAGGAACGGCCGCACCCAGGCCGCGTTCAGCAACTTCGAAAGCGCGCTTTGCGGTTTGGCCTCCGCCACATCTCACTCCCGGTCTTCTTTTTCGTTCTTGGGAGAAATTAACTCGTTGGATAAATACTGTCCAGCGCTTTCCTCTGCGGCGTTTTGTGGCTGTTCCCGCTTCTTTGTTTAGGTCGCGGTACAGTCGCGCCGCACTTTCAGTTGTCATTCCCCGCGAAAGCGGGGAATCCAGTACGCCGCAGCTTCTCTGTATCCTCGCACTGCCTCTGGAATACTGGATCGCCCGCATTCGCGGGCGATGACGGCTGGGGTTATGGAAGCGGTACCCAGGATGGGTCGAACGGTATGTCGGTGATGGCCTCGCGCCGCTGATTTGCCCGCCATGTCAAAAGCTTCGCGGAATGCGCGAGGCATTGGGCCGGCGGCTGCCGGCTACTTTGCATGGGGTTGTTTTCGAGGTTTTGGTTTGCTGTCGCGTCGGGTGCTGCGAGGGAAACGGACCGGCTGGCTCTCGTAGCCCGGATGAAGCGAAGCGAAATCCGGGGTTGGCGCCCGCTGGATGATGTCCCGGATTACGCTGCGCTCCATCCGGGCTACGGAAGATGTTTTTTTGTCGGCCGCGAAACAGCGCCAGCTAGACCGGTTGATGCTGCCGGATGCGCGGCTTCGCCGCCTTGACCATGTCGAACAATTCCGCCGAGCGCCCAGTCAGCGCCGCCAGCACGAGACCGACCATATGCGCAAGCCGCTCCTCCTTGGCGTCTTTCGCCAGCAGGTCGCGGCCGAAGATCACGCTCAGCGTCGCGCTGTTGGAGAGATAGAAGAAGGTGAGCGCCGCAATCGAAATGTAGAGCTGCACCGGATCGACCGCGACCCGGAAGTCACCGCTCTCGACGCCGCGGCGGACCACGGTACGGATCATCTCGACGAAGGGCGAGTGCATCGACTTGACCTTGGTCGAGCGCTTCAGATGTTTTGCGCGCGCGAGGTTCTCGGTCTGGAGCAGTGACAGGAACTCGGGATTCTGGAGAAAGTAATTCCAGGTGAACTCGATCAGCCGCTTGATGGCCTCGGGCGGATCGAGATGCTCGAGATCGAGCCCCCGCTCCTCGTTGCGTATCTTCTCATAGGCGCCCTCGAGCACGGCGAGATAAAGTTCGTCCTTCTTGCCGACGTGGTAGTACAGCATGCGCTTGTTGGCGCCGGCTTTGGCCGCGATGCGGTCGACGCGGGCACCCGCAAGGCCATGGGCCGAAAACTCCTGCTTGGCGGCTTCAAGGATGCGAAGCCGCATCCCTTCCGGGTCGCGCTGCCATTTGAGAGTTCGTTTTGCCTTCGCCAAACCGGTTGCCCGCCAATGCTTGTCCCGATTGCATGTATCACGCGCGAGAAGGTTTGAGAATGCGAGCGATCACGCTGCCGGCTTCGGTGCTCGCTCGAGGAGGATCGTCTGGATGCCGCAGGTGCCTGAGCGCACCGTCATCACCCGCGTGCCCGGCTTCCGGCCGTTGCGCACCTCGCTGACGTCGACGCCCGCGGCGATCAGGCGGGCGCGGGTCGCTTCGATGTCGGCGACGCGCCAGCTCAGGCCCCAGAGCCGGTCGTGGGTCAGGTCGCCGCCCGCGACCGGCCGGCGCACCACCTCGACGATGAGATCGCCGCAGCGGAAGAACATCAGCTGGCCCCAGTCGTGATGCGAGCGGTCGAGCGCCAGGTCGAGTCCGAGCCGGGCGCCATAGAGCGCCGCGGCACGCTCGGAATCCTCGGTCGCGACCACGACGTGGTCGAGCCCTTCGATCGGGCCGACGTCGGTCACACCAGAGATCGGGCGCTGCTCGGCGAGCTCGAGAAAGAACATGCGCACGCCGCGCGTGAGTTCGGTGGGTGTGCGGGTGCGCTTCCAGTGCAGCACCGCGCCGCTCCCGTGGTCGCGGCTCTCGACCTCCGCGACCGCCTCCGGCTTCAGCGCCACCCGGTCGAGCCGCCGGTACATCTTGCCAATGTCTGCGACGCGGAAGCACAGGCTTGCGAGCATGCCCTCACGGTCATCCAGCAACGCGCGCATCCGATCGGCGGTGACGCCGAAACCGCTCGGCGCCATCAATTCCAGCGTCATGTTGTCGAGGGTGAACAGCACGCGGTCGGTGCCGTCTGCGGAGTTCTGCCAGGCCGGTGCCCGTGCCAGCAGGGTCTGATAGGCAGCCCTGGCGGCGGCGATATCGCTGACCAGGGCGACCACGTGATCGAGGCCGGTGATCATGTTCCCCCCTATTTGATCGACCCGGAACACGGGTCGAAATTCGGCATTTGTCCGGGCTTGGCATTGCCCGGTGATGGTCGTATTCCGGGCCTATGCTCACCTCAAGCGCTGAGGGCGGTGCCTTTGCGAATAAATTCCGCGTTCCATCCGCGGAAGCGGTGCTAATGTAATGCCGCCGGCCGGGACCACCCAGCGCATCACGGACAACCAATGCAGGCTCTCTTTATCGGACAGACCTATATCGACGTCACCTTCATTACCGACCACATGCCGACCGGCGACGAGAAGCACGTGGCGGACGCCTACGCGGTCTCCTTCGGCGGCAATGCGGTGACGGCGGCTTTCTGCTGCGCCAAGCTGGGAATCGTGCCCGACCTGATCGCGACCGTCGCGAACGACTGGCTTGGCCGCATGTTCCAGGACATGTGCGCCAAATACGCGATCTCGCTGCACAACCGGAAGGTCAACCAGTCCTCGCTGTCCTTCATCATGCCCAAGGACGGCAAGCGGGCGATCGTCCGCTGTCGCGACGATCACCACATCCATCCCTTCCCGATCCTCAATCTCGGCAGCTGCCGCGCGCTGCATATCGATGGCCACCAACCGGATGCTGCGATCCACTACGCCAAGGTGTGCCGTGAGGCCGGCATTTTGACCTCGCTCGACGGCGGCGGCCTGCGCACCAACACGCATGAGCTCCTGGAATTCATCGATGTTGCGATCGTCGCGGAGCGACTGTGCGAGCAGATGGATCTGACGCCGGACAAGATGCTCGATTATCTCAAGAGCCGCGGCTGCAAGATCGGCGGCGTCACCATGGGTGAGAAAGGCCTGCTCTGGTACAACGAGACCGGAGCGGTCGACATCATGCCCGCGATGCCGATCCCGCGCGAGCGCGTGATCGACACCAACGGCGCCGGCGACGTGTTCCACGGCGCCTACATCTATTCCTACCTCGCCCACCCCGGCAAAACCTGGCGCGAGCATTTCGACTTCGCCCGCGCCGCCTCGACCCACAAGATACAGCGCCTCGGCAATGAGGCCGGACTGCCGACCCTTGTCGACATCGCCAAAGTCAGGCAGGAATTCGAGGTCAGGGTCTAGTTTTTTTGTTCGAGCATGATCTTTTCGGAAAGCCGCTGCACAGTTCGCTAACGCGGCCCTGCGAGTCCGGATCATGCTCTAGGGGGTTCAGATGGGGCGCGTTTTCGTCGCCGGCAGCATCAACATGGATGTGGTGGCGACCGCCGATCGCCATCCGAGGGTCGGCGAGACCGTCGCCGGCAAAGAGGTGCTTTACTTCCCCGGAGGCAAGGGTGCCAACCAGGCGGTCGCAGCCTCAAGGCTCGGCGCGCGGACCACACTGATCGGCCGGCTCGGCAAGGACTCCTTCGGTACGGAGCTGAAGGCGTTCCTCGAAGGTCAAGGCATCGATCTCGGCTATGTCCAGGAGACGGCGGGGGCCCATACCGGCACCGCCATCATCACCGTCGCTGAGGCCGACAATACCATCGTCGTCATTCCCGGTACCAACGCACTGGTCAGCGCCGAGGACGTCGGTGTCGCGCCGCTGGTGAAGGGCGATGTCGCGGTCAGCCAGTTCGAGATTCCGCCACCCACGATTGCCGCCTTTTTCCGGCGCGCCCGTGCGGCGCAGGCGAGGACGATGCTCAACCCGGCACCGGCACAGAAATTCGGCCGCGACCTGCTCGAGCTGGTCGACGTCCTCGTGCTGAACGAGACCGAGCTTGGCCTGCTCGCCGACGTGGCGTTGTCCGACAGCGATGACGTCGCGCGGATCCTAGATGCGGCGCGGCGGCTTCAAGCGAGCTCGGATCAGACCATCTGCATCACGCTCGGCAAGCGTGGTGTCGTCGCGCTCGCCGGCAGCGAAGAGCTGATCGTACGGGGCCGCGCAGTGAAGGCGGTCGACACAACCGGCGCCGGCGATTGCTTCGTCGGCGCGCTTGCCGCGCAGCTTGCAGGCGGCGCAGTCCTGCGCGACGCGCTTGCCTTTGCCAATGCCGCCGCCTCGATCTCCGTGCAGCGCATGGGCGCCGGCCCCTCGATGCCGACGGCGGAAGAAGTTTCCGCCGTCCTCAACGGACCCTGATCAAGCCAGCGCGCTCTTCAGATCGAAGCTTTCGTCCGCGGCCTTCTCGGGCGCGAGCGAGCGGTCCATGCCGAGCAGGCGGCGGCCGAACATATGATCGCCGGCGCGGTTGATGGATTCGATGCCGAGCAGCTTGTCGCCCTTGTAGCAGAAAGCCGAGAACGCCTTCTTCGTGGGATCGCCACGCAGCACGACGCGGCCGTACCCCGTGGTCAGCCCCGCAATCTGCAGCTTGTCGTCGCCCTGGTCGCTCCAGAACCAGGGCTGGCCATCATAGACCTTCCTGTCGCCTGTCAGCCGCGCCGCCACGCAGCGTGCGTGGTCGGTTGCGTTCTGCACCGACTCCAGCCGCAGCGAGCCGCCGAAGCGTGGGCTGGCGAACAGCGCACAATCGCCGACCGCCGAGATGTTCGGATCAGACGTGGAAAGATATTCATCGACGATAATGCCGGAAGCGACCGGCAGCCCCGCCTCCGCCGCAAGCTCGATATTCGGCAGCACGCCGACGCCGACCACGACGAGATCCGCCGGCAGATGACGGCCGTCGCTCAAGGAGACGCCGGTGACCTTGCCGCCCTCGGCTTCGATGCTGGTCGCCTGCACGCCGAGATGAATGCGGATGCCGGCTTCGCGATGGCGCTCCTGGAAATACTCCGAGACCTCCGCCGTCACCGCGCGCGCCATCACGCGCGGCGCGAGCTCGAGCACGTCGACCTCGAGGCCCTTGATCCGGGCGGTCGACGCGAATTCGAGTCCAATGAAGCCCGCGCCGATCACCACGACCCGTGTCTTCGACGGGATGATCTTTCGCAGCGCCCCGCTCTCATCGAGGATGCGCAGGTATTTGACGTCGGGCAGGTTGGCGTTGGGCAGATCGAGCAGCCGGTTGCGCGCGCCCGTCGCCAGCACGAGGTGGCCGTAATCGAGCGTGTCGCCGGAGGCGAGATGAACCTTGCGCCCGGCGCGGTCGATCGAGGTCGCGCGGCCTGCAATCAACTCGATCTTCTGATCCTGGTAAAACTTCTCCGGCCGGAACATCAGGCTTTCAGGGCCAGCCGAGCCCTTGATATAGGCCTTTGACAGAGGCGGCCGCTGATAGGGTAGATGTGCCTCGTCATTGATCAGGCAGACGCGACCGGCAAAGCCGGACTGACGCAGCGACGCGGCGACCTGGTAGCCACCATGGCCCGCGCCGACGATAATCACCGAACCGACCGTCATCGGAACAGCCCAACTTTCTGGACACGAGCGTTACCCATGTCGTCTCCTCTCTCTCACTGATTTTGGCTTGCTGGCCTTGTCGGTCGAGGAGCCGGCGCTCGTGTCCGTCCCTAAACGATGGCACCGCCATTTGACCCTATCGTTCCCGGTAACGCAAGTGCGACTGGCGGCAGGGATTGTCTCCCCTCGCCTTCTGCGATTTAGTTGCGGCAAATACCTCTTGCCGAGGATTTGCCATGTCCGCATCCACCGCCTCTCGTCCCGACGAAGCCGCCCTGCTGCGCATCGACGGCCGCGTCGCCACCATCACGCTCAACCGCCCCGCCGCATTCAACTCAATCAATCTCGCGATCGCGCAGAGGCTCGAGGAGCTCGCTGCCGAGATCGAGGCCTCCGACGCGATCAGGGTCGTCGTCATCGAGGGCGAAGGCCGCGCCTTTTGCGCCGGCGGCGATCTGCAGACCATCGGCGCTGCGGCCGAAGCCAACACGGTGACGCCGGTCGTGGGCGAGCTCCTCAAGCATTATCACGCCTTCATCGAGACCCTCAGGCGCATGCCAAAACTGTCGCTCTCGAGCGTCCACGGCTCGGCCGCCGGCGCCGGCATGGGGCTCGCCTTCGTCACCGACCTCTGCATCGCCGCGGAAGATGCCAAGTTCACGCCGGCCTATGCCAAGATCGGCGTGTCGCCAGACGGCGGCAGCACGGTCGGGATCGTCGGAACCGTCGGGACAAGGCGCGCCCTGCAGATTTTCCTCGCAGAGGACAGCTTTACCGCGCAGCAGGCACAAGAATGGGGACTCGTCGCCAAGGTCGTTCCCGCGGCCGAGCTCAAGGCCGCCACACGGCAGCTTGCAGAGCGCCTCGCGCAAAATCCGCCAGCAGCGATCGCGGGAACAAAGTCGCTGGTCTATCAGGCCGCGACGACGCCGGTGAGGCAGCAGCTCGATGCGGAGGAGCACAAGATCATCATGGCCATGCATACGGAGGATTTCCGCGTGGCCGTGAAGAAATTCACGAGCAAGTCGAAATGAACGTGCTCACGCCACCACGCTCGTTCTACGGCCTCCGTCATGGCGCGACCGACTGGAACCGCGAGGGTCGTTTCCAGGGACGGACCGACAATCCGCTGAACACGGATGGCATCACACAGGCTCATGCAGCGGCAGAAGTGCTGCGTGGCGCCGGCATCGGCCGCATCGTCACAAGCCCTTTGGTGCGTGCTGCGAAAACGGCCGAGATCATCGCGGCCGCGATCTCGGCGCCGCTGACGATCGACGACGGCATCATCGAGTGCGATTTCGGCAGCTTCGAGGGACTATCCGTACGCGCGGCCATGGAGAAGCACGGCGTCAGATCGGCAGAAGGCCTCATCTCCATTCTACCGGCCGATGGCGAAGCCTGGGACGTCGTCACCGAACGGTCGCTGGTTTGCGTGTCGGCGTGGCTGAAGCGGGACCCCGACGAGCATATCCTGTTCGTCTGCCATGATGCGGTGATGCAGGCGCTCGCGCGATCGCTGTGCGGCAGCTTTTTTCAGAACCGCCACGGCACGCCGTTTCGCTACGTGCCCTCACAGGAGGGATGGCGCGTCGAGGAACTTCGCTACTGAGGGCAGATATACCCCGTGCCCGCCGGAGATTTGAAGCAACCGACCGACTCGGGAAGCACGTGTCGCGGCAGCCACAGCACCACGCTCGGAAAGTAGATTGCAAAGGCAATCGTGGCGAAGAACACGACGTAGATCGACAAAGCGGCGCGCAGCGCCTTGGCAAAGCTGATACCGACGAATTTCGATGCCATCAGCAGCACGAGGCCATAGGGCGGTGTGATCAGGCCGAAGGCGAGCGTTGCGATCAGCACCACGCCCATATGCACGCCGTTGATGTCGCCCGCCTCCGTCAGAGCGTTGACCAGCGGCATGAAGATGATGATGGTCGGCACCGGCTCGATGAAGTCGCCGACCACGGTGAACAGCAGCACCATCAAGAGCATGATCAGGTGCGGATCGTTGCCGGCGATGGAGGTGATCCATTCCGCGATATAGTTCGCGCCCCGCAAATAAGCGAGCATCCAGCCGAACGCGTTCGCCGCGCCGATCGTGATCAGCGGCAGCGAGAAGATCAGCCCGGCGAGGCAGAAGTCGTACGGAATCTTCTTGAAGTGGCCCCGGTTCAATGCGGGGATCACGACCAGGATGATCCAGGCCACGGCGACGACGCCGGCTTCCGTCGGCGTGAACCAGCCGGTCAAGATGCCGCCGAGCAGGATCACCGGGATCATCAGCGGCAAGGCCGCATCGCCTGCGGCGAACACCACTTGCCGCAGCGGCGCGCGCGGCTTGCGCAGGCCCGAGGGGCCGAAGAAATAGCAGTAGATCATCAGGCCGAAGCCGATCATCAGGCCGGGCACCACGCCCGCCATGAACAGGCCGGCGATCGAGACGTTGCCGACGGCGCCATAGACCACCGCCGTGATGCTCGGCGGCACCAGCGCCGCAATCGTCGAGGCCGACGCAATGATCGCAGCGATGAATGCCGGCTCGTAGCCTTCGCGCTTCATGGGGCCGCCCAGCGCGCGGCTCATCACGGCGACGTCGGCCGTTGTCGAGCCTGACATTTCCGAAAAGAACATACTGAAAACGACGACGACCTGTGACAGACCACCCCTGATATGTCCGACCAGCGATACCGACAAATTCGCGATTCTTACCACCACGTTCGCCGAGCTCATGAGCTCGCCAACCAGCAGGAAGAACGGGATCGCCAGCAGCGCTTCGGAATCGACGCCGTCAAAGATCTTCTGGATGATGGCGGCGAGCGAGACGTCGGACAGGATCGCGCCGATGAAAACGCCGGCCATCAGCGAGAACGGCACGGGCACGCCGAGATAGCCGAAGAACAGGAAGCAGAACGACATCAACGCCAGAACGACGGGTGCGCTCACGGCTGCACCCTCGTCTCGCCAGTCGCGGGAGGCGCGGCATCTTCGTCTAGCGGCTCGGGATGATCAAAACCGTTGCGCAGGCCGTTGACGAGTTGCTCGATGGTGAACAGGCCGATCAGGACGCCTGACACCGGGATGATGGCATACAGGGAGGCGATCGGTGTGCCCGACGGCAGGCGAAAACTGCCGAAGCCGCGGAGAAAGTTGAGATAGCCGTACCAGATCAGGCAGGCGGCGACGCCGAGCACGACGATGCGAATGACGACCTCGACGATCAGCCGCGGCGTTCCGTGCATCGCCTCGGAGATCGCCGTGAGATAGAGATGATCGTTGCGCCGCGTCGCGGCTGCCGTGCCGATGAATATCGCGTAGATGAACAGCGTCGAGGTGACCTCCTGGAGCCACAGCCAGGGATGACCGATGGTGCGGGTGACGATGTCGGCGGTCACCGACAGCGAGAAGCCGAAGCACAGCACGCCGCAAAGCATCATCAGCGCAAGCTCGAGCCAGTCGAGGCTGCGCCACTTCAGGTGACGCTGGCGCTGAACGAGCAGTTTGTCGGCTATGGCCATCGTTGTTCCCGGCTGTAGCTTGGCTACACCTCTCCCGCTTGCGGGAGAGGTCGGCGCGGAGCGCCGGGTGAGGGCTCTCTCCTCATTGGGAATCTCTCCATGGAGACACCCTCTCCCCGACCCTCTCCCGCAAGCGGGAGAGGGAGCGCACCGGCTTCCGGCATCACGTTAGTTGATCGACCGGATCAAATCCTTGATCTTCTCGGCGTGCGGGCCGAGCTCCTTGGCGAGCTTGTCGAGATAGGGATCGGCGATCGCCGTAAAGCTCTTCTTGTCGACATTGTCGACGATCTTGACGCCCAACTTCTTCAGCTTCGCGGCCGCGCTGCGCTCGAGATCGAACGCCTTTTGCGGCTCCTTCGAGCTGATCTCGTTCGCCGCGGTCTGCACCCACTGCTTTTGCTCGGCCGACAGGCTCTGCCAGAGCTTGTCGGAGACGAATACCAGCGCGTTGTTGGCCTCGTGCTCGGTGATGTTGAGCACCGGCGCGACCTCGTAGTGCTTGTTGACGAGATAGACGTTGATGCTGTTCTCGGCGACGTCGACCACGCCGGTCTGCAGCGAGGTGTAGACGCTGCCGAACGGCATGTGCACGGTCTGAGCGCCGTAGGCCGGGAACATGGTGTCCTCCGTCGCAGTCGCCTGCACGCGGACCTTCAGCCCCTTGATGTCGCCAACGTTGTGAATCTCCCTCTTGCTGTACATGTGACGCACGCCCTGCGAGCCCGTCGCGATCACGTGCAGGCCCTGCGTGGTCTCGTCGATCATGGTCCTCAGCGCCTCGAACACGCGGGGATCGGCGAGGCCCTTGATAACGTGGTTTTCGTCGCGGAACAGGAAGTGCAGCGACATCACGCCGGCCTGCGGCGAGATCGTCGCGGTGTTTGCCGACGAGATGATCGCAAATTCGACGTCGCCCGCCTTCACGAGCTGGAGCACCTGCGGCTCCTGGCCCAGCTGCGCGCCGGGATATTGATCGATGATCATGGTGCCCTTGCTCAATTCCTTGAGCTTGTCGGCAAAGAGATCGCCGGCGATCGAATAGCCGGTGTTGCGCGGCTGGTCATAGGCGAAGCGATAATGCTTCACCTCTTGTGCCGATGCGCTAGTTGCGAACAGGATCGCGGCCGTTGCCGCCAGCCCAAGCATGGATCGTGCAATCATCGTCTCCCCCTGTTTTATCGTTCGCCGCTTTTGCGGCTGAAGAGTTTTGCGGGTGGTCGCTCACCCCTTCTCGGTCTTTGGTCCAGTCCTCTGCATGAAATCGAAGTCGCAGCCCTCGTCGGCCTGCAAAATGGTTTCGTTGAACAACCAGGCATAGCCGCGCCTGGCGTCGCCGGACGTCGCCGGAAGCTTAAAGGCGATGCGGCGGCGCGCCAACTCCGCGTCATCAACCAGAAGCTCGATGCTGCGCTTGGCAACGTCCAGCCGGATCATGTCGCCGTTCTTCACCAGCGCCAACGGACCGCCGACGGCGGATTCCGGCGTGATGTGGAGCACGATTGTGCCGAAGGCCGTACCGCTCATGCGCGCGTCCGAGATGCGCACCATGTCCTTGGTACCACCACGCGCCAGCTTCTTCGGGATCGGCAAGTAGCCGGCCTCGGGCATGCCGGGCGCTCCCTTCGGCCCGGCATTGCGCAGCACCAGCACGTCATCGGCGGTCACGTCGAGATCGGGATCGTCGACCCGCAGGGTCATGTCCTCGACCGATTCGAACACCACGGCACGCCCGGTGTGCTGCAACAGCTTGGGGCTCGCAGCAGATTGCTTGATGACCGCGCCACGCGGCGCGAGATTGCCGTGCAGGACGGCAAGCCCGCCCTCGGGCTTGATCGGATTGTCGCGCGGGCGGATGGCATCTTGTCCGGGCACGTCTTCCGCATGGGCAACGATATCGCGGAGCGTTTGTCCGGATATCGTCTTGGCGTCGAGATCGATGAGATCGCCGAGCTGCGCCAGGAGTTGCGGCACGCCGCCCGCGTGGTGGAAATGCTCCATATAATGCTCGCCGGAGGGTTTTAGGTCGACCAGCACCGGCACCTCGCGGCCGAGCTTGTCGAAGGCATCGAGATCGAGCCGGTGCGGCGAGCGGTGCGCCATCGCGGTGAGATGAATCAGGCCGTTGGTCGAGCCGCCGATCGCTTGCAGCACGACCTGCGCATTCCTGAACGAGGCCGGCGTCAGCAGTTCGCTCGGCTTCGGCCCCTTGGTCTTGGCCATCCCGGCGGCGACCTTGCCGCTCGCTTCAGCCAGACGGAAGCGCTCGGCGTGCGGCGCCGGGATCGTCGCGCTCATCGGCAGCGAAAGGCCAAGCGCCTCGATCATGCAGGCCATGGTCGAGGCCGTGCCCATCACCATGCAGGTGCCGACCGATGGCGCGAGCCGGCCGTTGACCGCCTCGATCTCGACGTCATCGATATCGCCCGCGCGATATTTCGCCCACAGCCGCCGGCAGTCCGTGCAGGCGCCCAGCACCTCACCCTTGTGATGGCCGACGACCATCGGACCCACGGGGATGACCACGGTCGGCAGGTCAGCGCTGATCGCGGCCATCACCTGCGCGGGCAGCGTCTTGTCGCAGCCGCCAATCACGATCACTGCGTCCATCGGCTGGGCGCGGATCATCTCCTCGGTATCCATCGCCATAAGATTGCGCAGGTACATCGAGGTCGGATGCGCAAAGCTCTCGGCGATCGAGATGGTCGGGAACACGAATGGCATCGCGCCCGACAGCATCACGCCGCGCTTCGCCGCCTCGATGATCTGCGGCACATTGCCATGACAGGGATTGTAATCGCTGTAGGTGTTGGTGATGCCGACGATCGGGCGCTCGAGTGCGTCGTCCGAATAGCCCATGGCCTTGATGAAGGCCTTGCGCAGGAACAGCGAGAAGCCGGCATCGCCATAGCTCGTCAGCCCTTTGCGCAAGCCACTCGTCATGATGCCACTCCGTTCGCCTCGCCATTGTCGTACAGGCTAGCTCCTGATTGTCAATAACAGAGGCCGCCATTAGACCTTTTTCCAACCCCAGCACCGCCCGGCGCGGCAAATTATTGACAATCCACTCCCTCCCTGCTCCACAGGAGCGACCGAACCAGGGGCCCGGCCCAGGAGGCCAAGGGGATGACGGAGATTTTGAGTGCAAGCCCGGCGGCGCTTCGGCGCGAGGACCCGGACGACGTGGTCGCGCGGCTGGAGGAGGACATCATTTTCGGCCGCTTCGCGCCGGCCGCGCGCCTGACCGAGGATGCGCTGATGTCGCGCTACGGCACCTCGCGGCATTTCGTTCGCCAGGCGCTCGTGGAGGCCGAGCGGCGCGGCATCGTGCGGCGCGAGAAGAACATCGGCGCCACCGTTCGCTTCTATTCGGCCGACGAGGTCCGGCAGATCTATGAAGTGCGGGAGATGCTGACGCGGCAGGCCGCGCTGATGATCCCCCTGCCCGCGCCGCAAAGCCTGATCGACGAGCTGGCCGAGTTGCAGCGGCGCTATTGCGCCAAGGCGGACATGCAGGACCTGCGCGGCATCCACGAAGCCAACGATGCCTTCCACGTCGCGCTGTTCGCGGCCTGCGGCAATCCCTACCTCGTGCGCTCGCTCCAGGACTACATGAACCTGACCTTGCCGATGCGCGCAAAGAATCTCGCCGACCGCGACGGGCTGGCGCTGTCACGGCGCCAGCACGAATTGATGATCGAGCTGTTGAAGGGCCGCGACAGCTGGGCCCTGGCCCAGCTCTGCGTCGATCACATGCAGTTCAGCAAGTCGGATTATCTCGCCCGCATCGCGGACGAGGAAGCTGAACGCGAAGCTGCGCACTCTTAAATAAGCTGGATATCAGTGCCCGGCATGCATGGAACGTGGGATAGAACCTACCGCAGCTTGCCCCGACGACACCGCTCCGAGACAGGCTTCAAAACTGTTTGTCAAGCCATCGAAATTACGCAGAGCCAGAAATAGATAGGGACGGGCGTCCGGCGGCACATCGCACATGCTGATCCTTTTCCCTCCCGAATGAAAATGTCATGACCGAACAAACCCTGACAGAGCCGATCGATGAGCGGCGAGAGGTGTCCCTCGGCTTTTCGCGCTACCAGTCAATTCTCGTCGCGCTGCTGGCGCTTGTCCAATTCACCATCATCATCGATTTCATGATCATGTCGCCACTCGGCGCCATCATCATGCCGGCGCTCGATATTTCGGCCGCGCAGTTCGGGGTGGCCGTCTCCGCCTACGCATTCAGCGCGGGAATTTCCGGCATCCTGGCGGCCGGCTTTGCCGATCAGTTCGATCGCAAGCGGCTGCTGTTGTTTTTTTATCTCGGGTTTACCCTGGGGACCGCGCTTTGCGCGATCGCTCCCAACTATCATGTGCTGCTGCTTGGGCGGATCGTTACCGGGTTGTTCGGCGGCGTGATCGGCTCCGTTGTGCTCGCCATCGTGACCGATCTCTTTGCACTGCAATTGCGGGGCCGCGTCATGGGCTTCGTGCAAACCGCCTTCGCTGCAAGCCAGGTGCTGGGCATTCCAGCCGGTCTTTTTCTCTCCAACCATTGGAGCTGGCACGTCGCGTTCGGCGCATTGGTCGGCGTGTCGATCGCCGGGATGGCCGCCGTGCTGTTATTGATGAAACCGGTGAACGGCCATCTCTTGCTGAAGCAGGATAAAAACCCGTTCCGGCATCTGATCGCAACGGTCGCGCAGCCGCGCTACTGGATGGCATTCGCGGTGACGACGCTGCTCGCGACCGGCGGCTACATGCTGATGCCGTTCGGGAGCGCCTACACCGTACACAATCTCGGCATCGATATCGTTCATTTGCCGACGATCTATCTCGTCTCCGGTCTGTTTAGCATCTTGATCGGACCGCTGGTCGGACGCGCGAGCGATGCTTTTGGCAAGTTTCCCACCTTTGCCTTCGGCAGCGCCATGTCCATCGTCATGGTGCTCATCTACACGCATCTCGGCCAGGTGAGTTTGACGGTCGCGATCCTGGTCAACGTCCTGATGTTCGTTGGAATCTTTTCACGCATGATCCCGTCGCAAGCGTTGATTTCCGCGATCCCCGAGCCGGCACAACGCGGCTCCTTCAGCGCGATCGGCGCCTCCCTGCAACAGCTCTCCGGCGGTCTCGGCTCCGTGCTCGCCGCCGCACTCATCGCACAAGATGCCGATGGTTCGCTCCGGCATTTCGACCGGCTAGGATACGTCGTTGTTACAACGGCGGTGATTTCCCTGATCGTGATGTATCTTGTGCAGAGGCCAATCGCGGCCCGGGCTGGCAAGCACGTTGTCTAAGGCGTCGGTTCCGACGCCCTGACACGCTACGGCGATCTGCCCCTGCCCGCGCCCGAGGGCGAGAGCGGACAGGGCGTGCTGTCGCGCGCGGGCTGATCGGATTCTGCGAATGGACGCCTAGCGCTTGGTCCAATCGATGATGCGGCTCTTGTCGGCATCGAACTCGAGGCTGCAGAACGCGCCGCCCTGATAGTAGTCGCCGACTGGATCGGGCTTCAGCTTGGCCTGCTCGGCCATGGCGTGCTGCCAAAAGTCTTCTGCGCGGCCGGTGGGACGGTAGCCGAAGTCGTAGGCACGATGGTTGTCCCACCAGGCGCGCTCGTTGAGCGAGGCGCCGTAGAAGATCTCGAAATGGATGTCGGGATGCTCGAGGCCAATGCGGCAGAGCTGCACGAGATCCTCGGGCTTCAGCCAGATCGCGAGCCGGCGCTGGTCGAGCGGCTTCTCGCCGAAATTGCCGATGCGGAGGCAGGTGACCTTCAGGCCATGCTTGTCGGCATAGAGCGCGCCGACCGCCTCGCCGAACACCTTGCTGACGCCGTAGCGGCCGTCGGGACGCGGGGTGACGTCGGCGCCGATCTTGTGGTGGCGCGGATAGAAGCCGACGGCGTGGTTCGAGGACGCGAAGACCACGCGCTTGACGTTCTTCTTGCGCGCCGCCTCGAACAGATTGTAGCCGCCGATGATATTGGCCTGGAGAATGTCGTCCCAGGAACCCTCGACCGAGTAGCCGCCGAAATGCAGAATGCCGTCGACGCCCTCGCAGATCGCTTCGCATTGCGCGAGATCAGACAGGTCCGCCGCCTTGAATTTCTCGTCGGCGCCGAGATCGGCAGGCGGCTTGATGTCGGAGAGCAGGAGATCCGGATAGATCGGCGGCAGCAATTTGCGCATCGCGCTGCCGATTCCGCCCGAAGCTCCCGTCATCAAAATACGCGGCATTTCTTCCCTCGTTGGTAGCGACCAGTTTGCGGTCGTGGGGCTCTAATGATAGCAGACTTGGCCTGAGGGGACGCAACAACGAGAACTGCACATGTCCGATGCATCGTCACATTCCCAAGAATCCTCGAAAGGATGGCGGCCGGCGACCTATTACCCCGATCCGGCGATAAGTGCACTAGACCCAAGGTTTGAGAAATACTGGCTGAAGCTCTCGGCTGTGGAACGCCTCACCACCGGCCTGCGCTGGGCCGAGGGCCCGGTGTGGTTCGGCGACGGGCGATACCTCCTGTGCAGCGACATCCCCAACCAGCGCATCATCAAATGGGAAGAGGAAACCGGCACGGTTTCCATTTTCCGAAAACCCTCCAACTTCGCCAACGGCAACACCAGGGATCGCCAGGGCCGGCTGATCACCTGCGAGCATGGTGGCCGCCGCGTGGTGCGAACCGAATATGACGGCGCGATCAAGGTGCTGATGGACTCGTTCGGCGGCAAGCGGCTGAACTCGCCGAACGACGTCGTCGTGAAGTCCGACGGCTCGATCTGGTTCACCGATCCCGTGTTCGGGCTGCTCGGCAACTACGAGGGCTACAAGGCGGAGTCGGAGATCGACCCGAACGTCTACCGGCTTGATCCGGCGTCCGGCAAGGCGACCATCGTGGCCGAGGGCGTGCTCGGCCCGAACGGGCTGTGCTTCTCGCCGGACGAAAAGATTCTCTACGTGGTGGAATCGCGCGGGCAACCGAACCGCAAGATCCTGGCCTATGACGTCTCGCCCGACGGCACGACCATCTCCAACAAGCGCGTCTTCATCGATGCCGGGCCAGGCACCCCGGACGGCATGCGCTGCGACATTGACGGCAATCTCTGGTGCGGCTGGGGCATGGGCGATCCCGAACTCGACGGCGTCGTCGTGTTCGCGCCCGACGGTGTCATGATCGGCCGCATCGCGCTGCCCGAGCGCTGCGCCAATCTCTGCTTCGGCGGGCTGAAGCGCAACCGCCTGTTCATGGCGGCGAGCCAGTCGATCTACGCGTTGTATGTGAACACGCAGGGCGCGCTGGGGGGATAGCGGAAGCGCCTGCCCTACATCGCCCCCCAAAGGAGTGGGCCAACGATTGAAGTCATATCAAATCGGCGGCGCCTGGCCCGACCAGATCAATGGCGCCAGTTCCACCAGACTGCCAATCAGAAACAAGCAACCAATCGCGATGCAACGCCCGCAACAGATGGAACGCACCGAACTCGCTCGCCTGGAAAATGAAGCCAGCTGACCTTTCGTGTTGAACGGAACTTCCTTCGCAATTCAGCGTTAGATGGTGCTTTGTCAGAATTCAACTGGGGTGCGGTTCCCATGTTCTGAGTGGGGCGGCAGTTGGAGGATTTCGCCGGACATTCCGTCGATAGGGAGGAACCCGCCGGCTAATTTCCAACACCAAACCATCAGCTCGAAGTTTCCCAAGAAATTTCCCAAGACAAGGCGTTACGAGATCGTGCGACGGCCGTCGTCCCACCCGCAGATCAGGAGCTACCCCAACAAAGCAACATTGCAACAATCAATGCGGAGAGAACGCCATGGCCGCCAATCTCACGTCCGTTGTGATGCAATTCCTGACTCCTGAAGTTCTGTCGCAAATCGCTTCATTCCTTGGAATCGATCGAACCACAGCCGAGAAGGCAACAGCCGGAGCTGTCCCGTCACTGCTAGCCGGGCTGGCAGACCTTGTCGGAACTCCTGCTGGAAGCAATCAATTATCGAAGCTGCTGTCCCAACAGCAAGCCGGCTCTCTTGCAGATATTTTGCGCAGCGCGGGTCCTGAGCGACTGGCTGAAACCGGCGCGGGCATGCTGTCCGGATTGTTCGGCGCCGGAACCATGGGGACCATGGCCCAGGCCGTTGGAAAGTTTGCCGGCGTGGGCGATGGCGGCGGAACGTCGCTGCTCAGCATCCTCGGCCCGATCGTGCTGGGCGCGCTGGGGCAGCACCAGCGCGAAACTGGTCTCGATGCAAACGGTTTGGCATCGCTGCTGCGCTCGCAGAAGGGGCAGATTTCCGCGGCCATCCCGGCAGGCCTTGCCAGCCAGCTCAGCGCTGCGGGTCTCATCGACCAGGCAGGGGCCGGGGTACGCAGCGGGATGACCGCCGCCTCCGCCGCGGGAAGTAGAGTCGCGAGCGCAACCGAACGGGCGAGTTCCGCTTACGCGACAGCCACCAATACCACTCAATGGCCCTATTGGCTCGCCGCCCTGGTCGTCCTGGGTGGTCTTGCATGGTACGCATTCGACCGTCCTGGCCAGCAGACGGTCGCTGAGCAGACCACTCCCGCGCGGCCTGCCACCACCGTGGGCATGGCACCTCCGAACTTGACTGTCGACGGTGTGAACTTGGCCAGCCAGGTCAACACGACGATCGACTCCCTGAAGTCGGCGCTTCCGAGCATCACCGATGCCACCGGGGCGCAGGCGGCTCTGCCAAAAATCAACGCGGCAATATCGCAGCTCGACGACGTCGGCACACGCGCGGCGAAGCTCACGCCCGAAGGACGAACTGCGCTCGCCAAACTAATCGCCGCCGCGATGCCGGCCATCAACCAGATGTGCGACAAGGTCATGGCGGCTCCCGGCGTCGGGCCGATCGCGAAACCGGCGATCGACGATCTCAGAGCAAAGCTCGATTCGCTGGCCCGAGTTTGAAATTTCCGAGCGCGGCGACCCTGACTGTCGCCGCGCTCATCGGTTTTCGCACGGCGGATCGTGTCAGGGAGTGGACCTATGGCTGACAAAACAAGTTTTACGAAGGACGAATGGGCCTTGCTCTTGAGAAGTCCAATGAATGCAGGAATCGCCATCACAGCGGCTGAACCGAGCGGCTTGTGGGGCCTGCTCAAGGAGTCGTTTGCGAGTGGTGCAGCGCTGAGCCAGGCGGCCACAGACCCCAGCGCCAACGCGTTGGTCAAGGCGGTGGTTGCCGATTTCATGACCGGCGACGGCAGAAGCGTGGCTCGCGATGGATTGAAAGCCGAACTCGCGAACAGCAAGCCGGCGGAGGTTAAAACCAAAGCCATCGACTCGCTGCGGCAAGTCTCGGCCATCCTCGCAGCCAAGGCGCCCGGTGACGCCGTGGCGTTCAAGGATTGGCTCCGCCAGATCAGCCAGAAAACGGCCGAGGCTGCATCTGAGGGTGGAAGCCTGTTTGGCGGCGGCGTCCTGGTCAGCGACGCCGAGAAGGCAACGCTTGGCGAAATCTCGGCCGCGCTCGGCGCCTGATCAGGGCCAACACCGAAGGTTGCCCGCCTGCTGATGCGAAACGCCGGAGCGGTCATCCCGCTCCGACGCTGCAACTGTGGTGTGAAGTGCCTACGCGGCGTTGAAGCCGGCGACTGCCTTCACCTCGAGGAAGTCCTCGAGGCCGTACTTGCCCCACTCGCGGCCGTTGCCGGACTGCTTGTAGCCGCCGAACGGCGCGGAGCGATCGTTGGGCACGCCCTGGAGGTTGACGTTGCCGGCGCGGATCTGGCGCGCGACCTTCTTCGCGTTCTCGACCGTGTCGGCCGAGACGTAGCCCGCAAGACCATAGGGCGTGTCGTTGGCGATCTGCACCGCATCGGCTTCGTCCTTGGCGCCGATGATGGTCAGCACCGGTCCAAAAATCTCCTCCTTCGCGATCGTCATATCGCTGGTGACGTCGGCGAAGATGGTCGGGCGAACGTAGAAGCCTTTGTTGACGCCCTCGGGCAGGCCGGGGCCACCGGCGACGAGCGTTGCGCCCTCGTCGATGCCCTTCTTGATCAGCGCCTGGATCTTGTCCCACTGGCCGCGATTGACGACGGGACCAATGGTGGTGCCTTCGCCGCGCGGATCGCCCGCCTTGGTCTTGTCGGCGACCGCCTTCGCGATCGCGGCCACTTCCTTCATCTTGGACAGCGGCACGATCATGCGCGAGGGCGCGTTGCAGGACTGGCCGGAGTTGTTGAACATGTGCATCACGCCGCCGGTCACCGCCTTCGTGAGGTCCGCGCCTTCGAGGATGACGTTCGGCGACTTGCCGCCGAGTTCCTGGCTGACACGCTTCACGGTCGGAGCTGCGCGCTTGGCCACATCGATGCCGGCGCGGGTCGAGCCGGTGAAGGAGATCATGTCGATGTCCGGATGCTCGCTCATGGCCGCGCCGACCTCGGGGCCGAGGCCGTTGACGAGGTTGAACACGCCCTTCGGCACGCCGGCTTCATGGAGGATTTCCGCGAAGATCAGCGCCGAGGTCGGCGTGAACTCCGACGGCTTCAGGATCATGGTGCAGCCGGCGGCGAGCGCGGGCGCCACCTTGCAGGCGATCTGGTTGAGCGGCCAGTTCCAAGGCGTGATCATGCCGACCACGCCGACCGGCTCACGCAGCACCATGGCGGTGCCGACCGGCTCCTCGAAATGATAGTTCTTGAGCACGTCGAGCGTGGTCATGAGGTGGCCGAGGCCGGCGCCGGCCTGGAGCTTCTCCGCCATCGGCAGCGGCGCGCCCATCTCGTCGGACACGGCGGCGCCAATCTCCTTGAGACGGCCCTTGTAGATCTCGATGACCTTGGAGAGCAGCGCGACGCGCTCCTCGCGGCTGGTTTGGGAATAAGTGGCAAAGGCGCGCTTGGCAGCAGCGACGGCCTTGTCCACGTCGGCCTTGGAGCCGAGCGCAACCTCATACATCGCCTCTTCCGTCGCCGGATTGACGACTGGCGTCGACTTCTTGACGGCGGGATCGACCCAGGCACCGTCGATGTAGAATTGCATGCGATTGACCATTGTGGACCTCTTCTTGGGGAGCATTGGAGGGCGTTTCGGCAGCTATCCTTGCACGAAAACCCGGGTTGTTGAACCCGCCCTCTGCTTGACCTGCGTTGCGGCGGACGCGCGGGAATATGATCGCGCGCCGGCGCCGTGGCAAGGCTCCCCCCGTCATTCCGGGGCGGCTCAAAGAGCCGAACCCGGAATCTCGAGAGTCCGGGTTCGATGCTTCGCATCGCCCCGGAATGACGTCCCCGTTACTAACGGCCCAGGTTACTTTCGCTATACCGCCATCTTCCGATGCAGCACCGGCGCGCCGGTGGTGAGGCTTTCGGCCGCATCGATGATCGCGTTGGCATCGAGCCCATGGTGGCGGTAGAGGTCGGCTATGGTGCCGGTCTGGCCGAACTGCTCGACGCCGAGCGCTTCGACACGATGGCCGCGGACGCTGCCGAGCCAGCCGAGCGTCGCCGGGTGGCCGTCGATCACGGTCACGAGACCGCAATCGCGCGGCAGCGGCGCCAGCAGCTTTTCGATATGGCTCAAATGCTGCACGCCGCGCCGATCGCGCCGCAATTTCCGTGCGGCGGTCCAGCCTGCGTGAAGTCGGTCGGCCGAGGTGATCGCAAGCAGGCCGACGTCGCGGCGGCTCTCGCCGATGAAGCCCGTCGCCTCGATCGCCTCCGGCGCCACCGCGCCGGTATAGGCGATCACGACTTCGGCATTGGGGCCCGGCTTGCGCAGCCAATAGGCGCCGTCGGTGATGCCCTGCGCGAGGTCACCCGTCATGATCCGCTGCGCCTGCTCGATGGTGCGCGTTGACAGGCGCAAGTAGACCGAGCCCCCCTCGCCCGCCTCGCGCTGCATGTGGTCAAAACCCCAGCCCATGATCACGGCGAGCTCATCGACGAAGGCTGGCTCGAACGAGGCGAGCCCGTCCTGCGCCATGCCAATCAGCGGCGTTGCGATCGACTGGTGCGCACCGCCTTCGGGCGCGAGCGTGATGCCGGAAGGCGTCGCCGCCACCATGAAGCGCGCATCCTGATAGCAGGCGTAGTTCAGCGCATCGAGGCCGCGCTCGATGAAGGGATCGTAGAGCGTGCCGACCGGCAGCAGCCGCTCGCCATTGATCTGGTGCGAGAGCCCCAGGGCCGACATCATGATGAACAGGTTCATCTCGGCGATGCCGAGCTCGAGATGCTGCCCCTTGGGGGAAGCGTCCCAGTTGAAAGTCGATGGAATTTTCTCGCTGCGGAATAAATCCGCCTTCTCGGCGCGCGCAAACAGGCCGCGCCGGTTCACCCAAGGACCAAGATTAGTCGAGACGGTAACGTCGGGCGACGTCGTGACGATGCGCTTTGCAAGCTCGCTGTCGCTGCGCGCGATCTCGTTCAGTACCAGCCCAAAACCCTGCTGGGTCGACATCTGCGCCGACGGCTTGAAGGTGAGTTGAGGGGGTACCTCGACGACGGGTGCGGTCAGCCGGCGGCCGTCCAGGTTGAAGGGCACGCGCGCGAGGAAGGCTTCGAGCCCGGCAGCATCCTGCGCCATGCCTTCGAACCTGTCCCACTCATGTCCGGGGCGGATGTTCTGGGTGCTGCGAAACTTCTCCATCTGCGCGACCGTCATCAGGCCGGCATGGTTGTCCTTGTGGCCCTGGAACGGCAGGCCGACGCCCTTGATGGTATAGGCAATGAAGCAGACCGGGCGATCGTGAGCGATCGCTTCAAACGCCTCCAGCATGCTCGCCATGTCGTGGCCACCAAGGTTCGACATCAGCGCCAGCAATTCGTCATCGCTACGGCGGTCGATCAGTTTCGTAATCGGCCCCTGGTCGCCGATCTCGTCATGCAGGTGCTTGCGGAATGCCGCGCCGCCCTGGAAGCACAGCGCCGCATAGAGCGCGTTCGGGCAGTTGTCGATCCACACTTTGAGCGCTTCACCACCGGGCTCGGCAAAAGCCTCGCGCATCAGCCGGCCGTATTTCACGATGACCACGTCCCAGCCGAAATTGCGGAACATGGTCTCGAACTTTTCCCAGAGCCCCTCGCGCACGACGGCGTCGAGCGACTGCCTGTTATAATCGACCACCCACCAGGTGTTGCGCAGGCCGTGCTTCCACCCCTCGGCCAGCGCCTCGAAGATGTTGCCCTCGTCCATCTCGGCGTCGCCAACGAGCGCGATCATCCGCCCCTCGCGCCGGTCCTTCATCCAGCCATGCGCCTTGACGTAGTCTTGCACCAGTGACGAGAACAGCGTTTGCGCGACGCCGAGGCCGACCGAGCCGGTCGAGAAATCGACGTCGTCGATGTCCTTGGTGCGCGAGGGATAGGACTGCGCGCCCTTGAAGCCGCGGAAATTCTCCAGCTTCTCGCGGGTCTGCCGGCCGAACAGATACTGGATCGCATGGAACACCGGGCTCGCATGCGGCTTCACCGCGACGCGATCCTCCGGCCGCAGCACGTGGAAATACAGCGCCGACATGATGGTCGCGAGCGAGGCCGACGAGGCCTGATGGCCGCCGACCTTCAGACCATCCGCGTTGGGGCGGATGTGGTTGGCGTGATGGATGGTCCAGGACGACAGCCACAACACCTTGACAGCGAGCGCGGACAACGTGTCGAGGCGGGCGGAATCGACGGACATGGCGATGCTCCGGAAGATGATCGCCCATGATACGCCTGCGGGCGCAGGCAAAATTCTCAATTTTTCGCGCCATACCCGCAAAAATTGGGATATTTTACCAACAGATAGCCATCCCATACAGGTTTCATCCCAATGCCCGAGCTCGATGCCATTGACCGAAAGATCCTCTCCTTGCTCCAGACCGACAGCCGGCTGACCATGCAGGAACTCGCCGACAAGGTCGGGCTGTCGGTCTCGCCCTGCCATCGCCGGGTCAAGCTCCTGGAGGAGCGCGGTGTCATCACGCGCTATATCGCGACCGTCGACCAGAAAGCGCTGGGGCTGCACGTCAGCGTCTTCATCTCGATCAAGCTGGCACGGCAGAAGGAAGAGGACCTCAACCGCTTTGCGCGCGCGATCTCGAAATGGGAGGAGGTTTTGGAGTGCTATCTGATGACTGGCAATCGCGACTATCTCTTGCGCGTCGTCGCCGCCGATCTCTCATCCTACGAGGCCTTCCTGAAGAACAAGCTCACCCGCCTCGACGGCATCGCTTCGATCGAATCGAGCTTCGCGCTCAGTCAGGTAAAATATTCGATCGCGCTGCCCGTGTGACGGCGGGCTCGCTGACCCAATCCGCCCGGGGGCAAACTCCCGTGCACGCCTCCAGTGTCACATTGGCGCAACAAAGCCCGCCGATGGTCCTCCCCGGGCACCCTAGCCGAGAGAAGGATCCATGACCGCAGCCGACCGCACCTCTGAAGCCGCCAAGCGCGACCGCATTATTCAGGAAATGGCCGACGACCTCGACGAGGAGCTTGAGCTCGAGCTTGACGACAGCCGTCTCGACGAGCTCCTGAGCGAGACCGAAACCCCTGGTCCCACAATGGACCGCAGGGTTTATTTCAGAGAGCTGCTTCGCCTCCAGGGCGAGCTCATCAAGCTGCAGGACTGGGTGCAGAGTGAGAAGAAGAAGGTCGTCATTCTGTTCGAGGGTCGCGACTCCGCCGGCAAGGGCGGCGTCATCAAGCGCATCACCCAGCGCCTCAATCCCCGCGTCTGCCGGGTCGCAGCCCTGCCGGCGCCGAGCGAGCGTGAACGCACGCAATGGTATTTCCAACGCTATGTGACGCACCTGCCCGCCGGCGGCGAGATCGTGCTGTTCGACCGCAGCTGGTACAACCGCGCGGGCGTGGAGCGCGTGATGGGCTTCTGCACCGAGGAACAGTACGAGGAGTTCTTCGAGTCGGTGCCCGAATTCGAGCGGCTGCTGATCCGCTCCGGCATCATCCTGCTCAAATACTGGTTCTCCATTACGGATGACGAGCAGCAGTTCCGCTTCACAATGCGCATCCAGGATCCGCTCAAGCAGTGGAAATTGAGCCCCATGGATGTCGAGGCGCGCAGCCGCTGGGAGCATTACACCAAGGCCAAGGAGACGATGCTGGAGCGCACTCATCTTCCGGATTCGCCGTGGTGGATCGTCGATGCCGTGGACAAGAAACGCGCACGGCTCAATTGTATCTCGCATCTGCTCAGCCAGATTCCCTACCAGGAGGTCGCGCGCATGCCGGTGGCGCTGCCGCCGCGCGTCCGCAACCCCGATTATCACCGCGGGCCGATTCCGGAGGAGATGTACGTGCCCGCGAAATATTGACGGCGCCGGCCGCGGTGACCGGGAAGCGGCCTTCGGGATGAGGACCACGAGATGCCCGTGCCGAGCGATTTGAGCGTGACCAGCGAGACGCTGCTTCGCCGCCGCAGTCGCTCCGGCCCGTGGCTGCTGCTTGCGAGCATCCTTTCGGCGGTGACGGTGGTTCTCGCTGTTGCCTATTGGGCTTGGCAGCCGGCGAGCTTGCGCATCGCCGTCGGCCCGCCCGGCAGCGACGACCAGACGGTGATACAGGCCCTCGCCAGGGCCTTCGATGCGAAGGGCGGCGCAGTGCGGCTCACGCCGATCGAGACCGACGGCACGTTGCAAAGCCTCAATCTGCTCGGCGGCGGCAAGACCGATCTTGCGGTGGCGCGCGGCGACCTCGACATGCCGCCCGACACCAATTCGGTGGCGATCCTGCGCCGGAACTTCGTGGTGTTGTGGTCGCCGACGGGCCGCAAGGGCGCGGCGAAGTCCAAGGTGACGGAGATCGCGGGCCTCAGCGGACGACGCATCGGTGTTGTCGGCCTCGGCGATGCCAACGTGATCCTGCTGCGCGTCATCCTTGCGGAGTCCGGCGTCAATCCGCAGAAAGTGACGTTGGTGCAGTTCGGCACCGACCACATCTCCGAAATGACGCAGGACACCACGCTCGACGCCTTCATGATGGTCGGTGCGCTCGATGCCAAGGTGATCGCGGATACGATCTCCGCAACGGCGCGGGCGCGCGGCGAGCCAAAATTCCTTGGCGTCGACGTCTCCGACGCCATCGCCGAGCGGCATCCGCTCTATGAATCCGAGGAGATCCCCGCTGGTGCGTTCGGCTCCTCGCCGCAGCGACCTGATGACAAGATTGACACCATTGCCGTCAACCACCTTATCGTCGCGCCGAGCTCGCTGTCTGAGGACACGGTCGCAGCCTTCACTCGCGAGCTGTTCACGATCCGGCCGTCGCTTGCGAAGGAATTACCGGCTGCCAGCCACATCCAGAAGCCGGACACCGACAAGGACGCCGCGCTGCCGGCCCATCCCGGCGCTGCCGCCTATATCGACAGCAACGAGCGCAGCTTCATGGACAAGTACAGCGACTACATCTGGGGCGCGGTGCTGATCCTCTCCGGCCTCGGCTCGGTGGCCGCGTGGCTGCGTCACTATCTGAGACGGGACGAGCGCAAGCTGAATACACTGCACCGCGACCGCCTGCTCGGCGCGATCGTGAGCGTGCGCGACGCATCGTCGCTCGATGAACTCGCAGCCATGCAACGCGCGGCCGACGACATCCTGCGCGAGACGCTGGTCTGCCACGAGGACGGCGCCATCGAGGACGGCGACCTCGCCGCCTTCGGCTTGGTGCTGGCACAATTCCATCAGGCGATCGTCGACCGCCGCGCCGTGATCAACGGCGAGGCCATTGGGTCTGCGAAGACCGATGGTCCCGCACGTCAGCTTGCCTCTATCTCCACGGCTCCACGATGATCTTGGTGTGCGCCTCGGGATTGGCGAGGTCGGCAAACGCCTTTGCCACGCCGTCGATGCCGACGGCCGCCGTCACCATTGCCGCCGCCTCCACCTCCCCCTCCGCGATCAGCCGCAGCGAATAGGCGAACTCCTCCGGCGTGTAGCCGAGGACGTACTGGACATTGAGCTCCTTCATGATGCCGAGCATCGGCTCGCTCTTGTCGCTCTCCATGCAGACGCCGACCACGACGATGCGCGCATCGCGCGGGGCTCCTTCGAACACCTGCTGGAGCAGGCCCGGCACGCCGACGCATTCGAAGATCAGTGCGGGCTTCAGCGCCGGCAGCATTGCCTGGAACGGCGGCCGCGCGGCTTTCTCCTGCTCCGACATCTGCGCGTGCTCGGCCCAAGCCGCATAGGGCTGCGACGCTCTGGGGTCGACGACGATGTCGGCGCCGAGTTTTGCCGCAAGTGCGCGCCGCGCCGGCGAATAATCGGCGGCGACGATCGGGTGCAGCCCCTTGATCTTCAGCGCCGCGATGACCGCAAGCCCGACTGGCCCGCAACCGATGACCAGCGGCACCTCGCCGCCGCGCACGTTGGCCTTGGCGACGGCATGGACGCCGACCGCGAGCGGCTCGGTCAGCGCGGCGTGCTCCGCGGCGAGGCCGTTCGGCACTTCGAGCAGCAGCGGTTCGCTGAGCAGCATCGCCTCGGCATAACCGCCGATATTGTCGTTGGAATAGCCGATGCCCTGGATGCCCGTCGGCGTCAGCAGGGCCGGCAGTGAGCAGACGCGAGCGCCGGGCTTCAGCTTGTGTTCGGTACTCGGACCGTAGTCGACGATCTCGCAGCAGAACTCGTGGCCGAAAACGACGTCGCGCGACAGGTCCATCGGCGTGCGCCCGACCTTCCTGGCCATCTCAACCATGCGATGGGCGTGCTGCCGCGCATGCAAATCAGAACCACAGATGCCGCAGGCGAGCGTCTTGACCAGCACCTGGCCAGGGCCCGGCTTCGGCTCCGCCATCCTGTCGACGACAATCTCACCGTTCCTGAAAATTGCGGCCCGCATCCGGCTCCTCCCGTTCTTGTTGGAGCCGTTGATAGCATGGAGCCAGGCCTGAGATATTGCGTCAGGCGTTCGGGGACCGCTCTTCGCGCACCAAAAGCTGGGCGCGGCGGACACGCTCGCGATGGGCGATATAGAGTCCGCTCGCGACGATGAAGGCGGCGCCCGTGATCGTCCAGACGTCGGGCAACTCGCCGAAGATGAAGAAGCCCAGAATGCTGACCCACAGCAATTGCGTGTAGGAGAACGGCGCCAGCACCGAAGCATCGCCGTAGCGATAGGCGAGCACGATGATCCACTGCCCGACCGTCGAAGCAATGCCGATGAAGATACCAAGACCGATGGCGCTCCAGGACGGCGTGACCCAGACGAACGGCACCATCGCACTAAGGAGGGCGACGCCCGTGAGCGCGGAATAGGCCATCGTGGTGAGGACGGCTTCCCGCCCGCTGATCATGCGCGTCAGAATCAGCGCGGCGGCCCAGCAGAACGCGGAGACGATGGGGAAGAACGCGGCAACGTGAAACGCGCTCGAGCCCGGCCGGAGGATGATCGCGACACCGACGAGACCGAGCGCAGTTGCGAGCCAGCGGCGCAGGCCGACCTTCTCACTCAGGAAGATGATCGAGAGCGCAGTGACGAACAGTGGCGAGACGAAGCCTGTGGCGGAAGCTTCGGCGATCGGGAGGAAACGCAGGCCGGTGATGAAGAACAGCGAGGAGCCGAGCAACGCCGCGCCGCGCATCAACTGAAGACCAAGCCGCTCGGTACGCATCGCATAGAGCGGCGAGGCCGGCAGCATCACCGGCGTGAACATCAGCGCGAAGGTCAGGAAGCGGATCCAGGTGATCTCGATCGACGGCAGGCTCGTCGAAAGATACTTCGCTGTGACATCGGAGCAGCCGAGGAACACGGTCGACAACAGGACCAGCGCAATGCCCTTGAAGGGATGGTCGACGCGCGCGGGTGCGCGGCGTGCGGCCTGCTTCTTCTCGGGCATAGGCACGGAAATACTGTCGAGCCTTGCGGCTACGGCGGGCGGCGGGGTCACGGCTGGAACTCGGGAAAATGCGAATCTCGTGAGCCTATAAAAACGCCAATGTGCCTCGTTCACAACGCCCGAAAACAGGAAGCCGATATGCGCTGATGGGCACGCGTGTAAACGCTCGGTTAATAAGGAGCGCTTTTTTGCATTACAGCATCGGCAGGCTGCGCGGCTTGCTCCCGCGCGGAAACGCCGCATCCAGCGCGGCGATGTCGTCCCTGGTCAGCACGAGATCGCCGCTTGCCGCATTTTCGCCAGCATGCTCGGCGGATGACGCTTTCGGGATCGCGAACACCGTAGTTGCACGGGTGAGGAAGCTCAGCGCCACCTGACGCGGCGTCGCGCTATGCGCCTCTGCGATGCGCGCGAGCACGGCGCCGCCCTTGCTCGTCGCTGCGGGAAAATCGTCATGGCCGAACGGCGAATAGGCCACCACCGCGACACCGTGCCGCTCGCACCATGGGATCACCGCGTGCTCGATCGCGCGCTCCTTGAGATGGTACAGGACCTGATTGCAGGCGATCTTGCCTGCGCCGGCAACGTCGAGGATGTCGTCGAGATCGTCGGCGTCGAAGTTGGACACGCCCCAGGATTTGATCTTGCCGGCCTTCACCAGTTCGTCGAATGCAGCCACGGTGTCTTCGAGCGGATAGGACCCGCGCCAGTGCAAAAGATAGCAATCGAGCCGGTCCGTCTTCAGCCGCTTGAGCGAGCGCTCGCAGGCAGTGATGGTGCCGCGGCGCGAAGCATTGCTCGGCAGCACTTTCGAGACCAGGAACACCTCGTCGCGGCGGCCGGCGATCGCATCGGCAATGACGAGTTCGGCATCGCCATACATCTCGGCGGTGTCGATATGCGTCATCCCGAGATCAAGCCCGCGCTGAAGCGCTGCAATCGCGCGCTTGCGGTCGCCATCGTCGAGATACCAGGTGCCCTGCCCGATCACGGAAACGCTGGCGCCGGTGTGGCCGAAAGGTTTCTTGTTCATGTTTTCTCCACGTGTTGCGGCATTTTGTTGGGGCTTGCGGAGCGTGTGGCAACATAGGGCACAAGGTCGGGGCCGTCGATTGCTGCGCTTGTCATGGCAGCAATGGCACTGAGTTGCAGCATCCCGATGTCGCGATGCGGCGATCCGGGCGATGACGCCGGAGCATGTGGCGCTAGCTCGCAGCACCCGCGAACTTTGCTTCCTTCGCAGCCCCACCCGTCTCCGCAATCAGCCGCTTCAGCTCGGGAATACAGGAGCCGCAATTGGTGCCCGCCTTGAGTTTTGCGCCGATCTCGGCCGCGCTGCGCGCGCCGGCGGTGATGGTGTCGCAGATGGTGGCGCGGCCGACGCCGAAGCAGGCGCAGACCACGGGACCGGTCGAGGCGACGCCTTCGGTCGACCTGCCGGAGAGCAACAGGCGGCGCTGTTCGTCGCTGACGCTATTTGCTGCGAACAGGCTCTTCACCACCTCCCAGTCGCCAGCATCATGGGCAGGGCCGATGAACAGGCAGGCCTCGATGCGATCGCCGACGAAGGACGCCGCGCGATAGACGCCGCCGCCGAAATCGCGGTACTCGGCAACGTCCTCGCTCGCGATTCCGTGCAGCCAGGCCGGCCAGCGCGACAGATCCGCGTTGTCGGCGAAGAGATAGCCGTAGCCGCCGCTGATCGCGACGCGCGCCCACCACAGATGCGGCGGCAGCGCGAGTTCTTTTCGCGACAGCACAAAGCCACGGAAAACATATTCGTACGGGGCGATCGCAGCCGGGGTCGCCTTGGTTTCCGGCTGCCCCGAGAACGGATCGTTGAACGACTGCACCAACGCGCCGATGCGGCCGTGCGAGGCGTTCATCGCGCTCCAGTGGATCGGCGCGAATAGCGTGCCGCGCTGCTGGCGCTCGCTGACCACGACTTTCAGGATGCACTGGCCGTAATCGGTGGTGACGCGGGCAAAGCTGTCGTCGGCGACGCCGTATTTACCGGCATCATCCGGGTGAATCTCGACGAACGGCTCCGGCAGATGCGCCCCGAGCCGCTGGCTGAGGCCGGTACGGGTCATGGTGTGCCACTGGTCGCGGATGCGTCCGGTGTTGAGCCGCAGCGGTCGCGCCGCATTGGTCTCGCTGCGCAGCGCCGGCACCTCCGGCGCAACGAAACGGCCCTTGCGGTCATTGGTGAAGAAGCCGCCGCCCGCAAAGAAGCGCGCGCCTGGTCCCTCCTGCCCCTCGCGCGCCGGCCATTGCAGCGGCACCAGCGCATCATAGGCCTCATCGGACACCGATTGCAGCGCACCGATGTCGAAATCCCGGCTGCCGTCGTTCTCGAAGGCCGAGAGCGCGGCATGCTCGCGGAAAATCGCGGCGGCCGATTTGTAGTTGAAGCCCTCGCCGAAGCCGAGGCGCTTTGCGACCTCGCTCAGAATCCACCAGTCCGGCCGCGCCTCGCCCGGCGCCGGCAGGAACGAACGCTGCCGCGAGATACGGCGCTCGGAATTGGTCACCGTGCCCGACTTCTCGCCCCATGCGAGCGCGGGCAACAGCACATGCGGTCCCGCCCCGACCGTGTCGTTGGAGAGCACGTTCTCCGAGACCACGAACAGCTCGAGCTTCTTCAGTGCCTCGCGCACCAGATCGGCATCCGGCAGCGACACCGCCGGATTGGTGCCCATCACCCACAGCGCCTTGACCTCACCGCGATTGATCGCCTCGAACAGCTGCACCGCCTTGAGCCCCTCATGGGTCGCGATGCGCGGTGCCTTCCAGAACCGCCGCACGCGGTCGATCTCGGGCGGCGTGAACATCATGTGCGCGGCGAGCTGGTTGGCGAGCCCGCCGACCTCGCGGCCCCCCATCGCATTGGGTTGTCCCGTGAGCGAGAACGGTGAGGCCCCTGGCTTGCCGATGCGGCCCGTGGCGAGATGGCAGTTCAGTATAGCGTTGACCTTGTCGGTGCCCTGCGCCGACTGATTGACACCTTGCGAGTACAACGTGACGACGCGCTCCGTCGCGCGGAACATCGCAAAGAACGCAGCGACGTCCTGCTCGGACAGGCCGGTCGCGAGCGCCGTAGCCGTGATGCTGCCGGCGATGCTGCGCGCACGCGCGAGCGCATCGTCGAAGCCCGACGTGTTGTTCGCGATATAGTCCTTGTCGAGAGCGCCATTGTCGGCAAGATGCACGAACAGGCCAGAGAACAGCGCGGTGTCGGTGCCAGGCTTGACGCCCAGGAACAGATCGATGTCATCAGCCGTATCGGTGCGGCGCGGATCGATGACGATGATGCGGGCGCCGCGCTCCTCCCTGTTCCTGCGCATGCGCTGGAACAGGATCGGATGGCACCACGCCGCATTGGAGCCAACCAGCACGAGCAGGTCGGCCTGGTCGAGATCCTCGTAGCAGCCTGGCACGGTGTCGGCACCGAAGGCGCGGCGGTGGCCGGCGACCGAGGACGACATGCAGAGGCGCGAGTTGGTGTCGACATTCGCCGTGCCGACAAAGCCTTTCATCAGCTTGTTGGCGACATAGTAGTCCTCCGTCAGCAACTGACCGGAGAGATAGAAAGCGACCGCATCCGCGCCGTCGCGCGCCACGATGTGCTGCATGCGATGGGCGACATGGTCGAGCGCGTCGCTCCAGGCGACACGTTCCAGCACACCTCTGCAGCGGATCATCGGATAGAGCAAACGGCCTTCGAGCCCGACGGTCTCGCCCAGCGCCGAGCCTTTGGAGCACAGCCGGCCGAAATTAGCGGGATGCTCGGGGTCGCCGGCGATCGCCGCTCCGCCGTTGCCGTCGGGCGTAGCCAGCACGCCGCAACCGACGCCGCAATAGGGGCAGGTCGTTCTGACAGTGCGGAGCGTCGGATCGATCGCAGTCATTCAGGCGGCATCCATCAGGCGGCTTTGGGCGGAAGCGCGAGTGCGCGGCCGAACATCATGTCAGTGCGGATCGCAGCGACCGTCTCGCGATTGCGGATCAGTTCGAGATACCAGAGCGCGTCCACGGTATCGCCGATCAGCACAGCGCCGGTGAGCCTGCCGTCAGCGATCACCAGCTTCTTGTAGGTGCCGCGCCTGCGATCGGAGAGCACGATGCTCTCGCTGCCCTCGCCGCCGACGAAATCGCCCGCCGAGAACACGCTGACGCCGGACACCTTCAGATTGGTCGAGACCACGCTGCCCTGATAGGCGGCACTCTTCCCGGCAAGATGCCGCGCCAGCACGCGTGCCTGCTCATAGGCCGGCTCGACGAGCCCGTAAGCGGTGCCGCGATGCTCGGCGCATTCGCCGAGCGCGAAGATGTCGGACTCGCTGGTCTGGAGGCAATCGTTCACGACGATGCCACGGTTGACGGCAAGCCCCGCCTCCTTCGCGAGCGCGACGTTCGGCCGGATGCCAGCCGCAAAGATCACGGCATCGGCGTCGATGCGGCTGCCATCGGCAAGCTCGACCGCCTCGACGTGGCCGTCGCCATGAATGCACTTGGTGCTCGCGTTCAGAACGACATGGATGCCCTTGCGCTCGACCAGCGCCTTGAGCAGTTCAGCCGCCGGCAGATCGAGCTGGCGCTCCATCAGGCGATCCATCAGATGCAGCAGCGTCACCGGCGCACCGGCCTTCGCAAGACCGTAGGCGGCCTCCAGCCCCAGCAGGCCGCCGCCGACCACGACGACGCGCTTCTTGGCTGCTGCGAGCGTCAGAAGCAGATCGACGTCGCGGCTGTCGCGAAAAGTATGGACGCCCGCGAGATCCGCGCCCGGCACGTTCAGCCGCAGCGGCGTCGAGCCGGTGGCGAGGACGAGCTTGGAATATTCCATGCTCTCCTCACCGGCGATCTTCAGCTCGCGCCGGCCGACGTCGATCTCGGTGACGCGATAGCCGTAGCGCACGGTGACGCCGCGCTGGCGCCACCAGTCAGCGGGCCTGAGCTCGATCTCGTGCGAGCCGGTCTCGCCTGCAAGCACGGATGAGAGCAGCACGCGGTTGTAAGCGAGCCGCGGCTCTTCGCCGATCACAGCGACTGCGTAACGGCCGAGCGAAGTCTTGGCGAGTTCGTCGACCAGACGCGCGGCGGCCATACCGTTACCGACGATGACGAGCGGCTCACTCACTTTGGTCTCCTATTCTGCGGCCTCAGGCCCGGCAAAACTTCTCCCCCCGTACGGAGAGAAGCGAGATTCGTACCAAGTCTCTATTGTTGGAGCATGATCTCCGCGGCAAACGCGTTCAGCGTTTGTCGCGAGGGAAAACCGCTGCACACTTTTCCGGATCATGCTCTAGACTCTTGCTTCGGCGAGGCTCGGCGCGCCTTCGGCTTGCGGACCGCGACGCAGATAGAACCACCAGGTCAGCCCGAGGCAGGAGGCGTAGAAAGCGAGATAGATCGCGAGCGCGAGCTGCGGTCCGCCAGTCATCGCGATCGACTTGCCGAACCCGCTCGGGATCAGATAGCCGCCGACCGCGCCGACTGCGCCGATGAATCCGACTGCCGCACCGCTCTCGATGCTCGCCGTCTTCAGCGCGAGCGCCCGCGCCGCATCACCCTTGCCGCGCACCTTGAACAGGTTCTCCTCGCGGAAGATCGAGGGGATCATCCGGTAGGTCGACCCGTTGCCAATGCCCGTCGTGACGAACAGGACCAGGAACATCGCAAGGAAGCCGAGGAAATCTTTCTGGCCGACGAAATAAAGCACGCCGATCGTCGCCGCCGCCATCGCGATGAAATTCCAGAAGGTGATGATGGATCCGCCGACCTTGTCGGCAAGCCAGCCGCCGAACGGGCGCGACAGCGAGCCGACCAGCGGCCCCAGGAACGCAATCGCGATCGTGACTTGCGGGAACTGGGTCTTGATCAGCAGTGGAAACGCCGCCGAGTAGCCGATGAAGGAGCCGAAGGTCCCGATATAGAGATAGGCCATGATCCAGGTGTGCTTGCGCTTGACGATCGCGAGCTGGTTCTTCACCGACGACTTGGCCGAGGTCAGGTTGTTCATGAAGAACACGGCGCCGAACACGGCGATTGCGATCGGCAGCACCCACATCAGCCCGGCGTTCTGCAGGAAGATGCCGTCGACGGGCGTCGCCTGGAACAGGTTGATGACGCCGAGCGTCATCAGGATCGGGGTCAGGAGCTGCACGCTGGAGACGCCGATATTGCCGCCGGCAGCATTGAGGCCCAGCGCGGATCCCTTCATCCGGTCAGGGAAGAAGAAAGAGATGTTGGTCATACTGGAGGCGAAATTGCCGCCACCGAGGCCCGCGGTCGACGCAACGAGCAGCATCAGCCAGAACGGCGTGTCGGGCTGGCTCACGAAATAGGCAAGCGACATCGTCGGGATGAACAGGATCGCCGCGCTGAAGATGGTCCAGTTGCGGCCGCCGAACGTCGTGACGGCGAAGGTGTAGGGGAAGCGCATCAAGGCGCCGATCAGGCCCGGCACGGCGACAAGCTGGAAGAGCTGGTCGGTCGTATAGTGAAAGCCCGCCTGCGGCAGCTTGGTGGTGACGATGCTCCAGATCAGCCAGACCGAGAAGCCGATATGCTCGGCCACGATCGACCAGATCAGGTTGCGTCGCGCGATAGTCTTGCCAGTCGCATTCCAGAACGCCTCATCTTCGGGGCGCCAGTCTGAAATCCACGTCGGATTCGTCGTCATTGATAATCCCTTCTAGGCTCTCCGCTGCGTCGTTGCAGGCTCGGCCCCCCACGCATGGAGGCGCGCTCCGAGGCTTCACCCTGGCGGCGAGTTCGTGATGCTGATGTTGATGTCGAGTGACGGCGTCGGTGGCGTCAGAGCCTACCATTCAAGGCCTGTGCCAGCTCTCTCGCGCTTTGAAATATAAGTAAAAACAATATATTAGTTCATCTGCTCAATGATTGGGCGCGCCTATAATTGCATCAAAAAGTCGCGGCGCGCCCATTTCTTGAATGACGATTCGCTCACTTCTTGTGCGACGCACAACAAATGAGCGAGTGCCCAAATTTTGACGTCAGGCGTGCTCCGCGGCCTTCACCCCGAGCGGCTTGGGAGCCAAGCCGCTGCCCGGCTTGAGGTGAAATTCATAGGTCATCAGATGCCACGGCCCGGCCGCCTTGCCGCCGTCTGGCATCGCCGGATCGGTGCGTTTCTCGACCTTGGCGATCAGCTCGTCCTTGACCCCGAACACCACGTCGGAATCGAGATATTTGTCGCCGCCGATGAAGACGTGGGTGATCAGGGGCTCATGGCCCTTGGCGTTGACCAGGAAGTGCACGTGCGCAGGGCGCATCGGGTGGCGGTTGGTCTGCACGATCATCTCGCCGACCGGGCCGTCGGTCGGGATCGGATAGCTGCAGGGCAGAATGGTGCGGAAGAAGAAGCGGCCATCGGAATCGGTGACGAAGCGCGCCCGCGCCGAGGCGCCGATCTCGTCGTAGTTCGGCTTCTGGGAATCGTACAAGCCGTCGTCATCGGCGTGCCAGACGTCGACGGGAACGTTCGCAAGTGGCTTGCCGCCGAGATCCGTGACGCGGCTCTGCACGAACATCTTCTCGCCGGTCAGATTGTGCGGCGAGATGTCCGTGCCATGCGCGGTCACCTTGTGCTCGCCGACATAGAAGGGACCGAGCACCGTCGTTTCGGTGGCGCCGTCGCGGTCGCGGTGGTTCACCGCATCGACCAGCATGGAGACGCCGAGCACGTCGGAAAGCAGGATGAACTCCTGGCGGGTGTCGGTGCACTTCTGGCCGGTGCGGGTCAGGAAATCGATCGCATAGTCCCATTCCTCGAAGGTGAGGCCGGTCTTGCTCACGTAATCGTGCAGCGACTTCACCAATTCCTGGAGCAGGAACTTTGCACGCGGATTGGGCGTGTTGTCGAAGCTTTTGATGACGGCTTCGGTAAGCTCGGTCTCGTTGAACTGGGTCATTTCTCTTTCCCGCTGTCCGATTTTCTCGTTGTTTGGCCTGACGGCGTTCCACTGCGGAGCCTACACCAGCCGGGCAGCCGGCGTTAAGCGCGACCGGCTTGGAATGGGGTCCTCATTTCGGCTATCACCTCCTCACAAGAACACTCCGGAGGAACGTTCCCGATGCTCGCCCCCACCCCCGCCTCACCTGAATCCGTCGGCATGTCCAAGGCCGCGCTCGACCGCGTCGATGCGCATCTGAAGAACCGGTATGTCGATGCCGGCCGTTTCCCCGGAACGCAGCTGCTGGTCTACCGCCGCGGCAAGATCGCCCACCGTTCGATGCTTGGACTTGCCGACGTCGAGCGCGAAGTGCCAGTCAAGGACGACACCATCTACCGCATCTATTCCATGACCAAGCCGCTCACCAGCGTCGCCTTCATGATGCTGGTCGAGGAAGGCCTCGTCGCGATCGATGAGCCCGTCGCCAAATACATTCCGGAGTGGAAGGACCTCGGCGTCTTCGTTGCCGGCACCAACCCTGCGTTTCTGACGCGGCCGCCGTCACGGCCAATGCAGATTGTCGACCTCCTGCGGCATACCTCGGGACTGACCTACGGCTTCCAGCAGCGCTCCAATGTCGATGCCGCCTATCGCGAGCAGAAGATCGGCGAGGTCGAGAAGGCCGGCACGCTGCAGACAATGATCGACGCGCTGACCAAGATGCCGCTGGAGTTCTCGCCCGGAGACGCCTGGAACTACTCCGTCTCCACCGACGTGATCGGCTATCTCATCGGCAAGATCTCGGGCGTGCCTTTCGAGCAGTTCTTGAAGCAGCGCATCCTCGATCCACTCGGCATGACCGACACCGATTTCCACGTGCCGGCCTCCAAGGCGCATCGCTTCGCGGCCTGCTACTCCGCTGATCCGCAGGGCGGCATGACCTTCCATGCCGGCCAGCGCCGCCAGGGTTTGACGCTCCAGGACGACCCGATGACGAGTTCGTTCCTGTCGCCGCCAGATTTCATCTCCGGCGGCGGCGGTCTGTGCTCGACGGCTGCCGACTATCTCACCTTCTGCCGTGCGCTGATCAATGGCGGCGAACTCGGTGGCGTCAGTCTGATCGGGCCGAAGACGCTGGCGTTGATGACGACCAACCACATTCCCGACGGCCGCACTCTGCCCGACGTGTCCCGCTCGCTGTTCAGCGAGGCGACCTACAATGGCATCGGTTTCGGCCTCGGCTTCGCCGTGACCATGCGGCCGGCAGAGACGCTGATCGCCGGAAGCCCCGGCGAATATAATTGGGGCGGCGCTGCGACGACCTCGTTCTGGATCGATCCGGCCGAGGAGCTGATCACGATCTTCATGACGCAGGTGCTGCCCTCGAGCGCCTATCCGATCCGGCGCGAGCTGCGCAGCATGGTCTATGCCGCGATCACCGAGAGCAATCTATAAGCGCACCACGGGGCGGGCCTCGGCGCTTCAACGCGGAGGCCCGTCCGTGCCAACCTCGGCCTGGTCCTCCCAGTCGTCCCACGCCACATCATTGATCTCGAGATAACGAGACACTGCGACTCCGATCGTTGGAAAGAAGTATTTCTCGCCAAGCTGCGCGAACAAGCCAAATCGCTTCAGCTTGTCCTTTACGGGGTCCTTGAGCTCGGCAAAGCAAAGCTCAATCCCCTGCGCGTGCAGCGTTTCGTCGAGTTCAGCGACCACGTCGCAGGCTGTGACGTCGACGCTCGTGACCGGCTCTGCTGCAACCACCAGCCAGCGTACGGGCGTCGGCGATGTTGCGACGGCATCCCGAATGCGTTCCTTGAAGAATTCGGCGTTGGCAAAGAATAGCGGCGCATCCCATCGAAACAGGACCAGCCCGGGGATTCGGCGTGCGCCCGGATATCTCTTGATGTCGTGATAACCTTTGACCCCGTCGGCGCGCCCCAATACGGCGGAATGCGGGCGCCAACCGTCCCAGAGAAACTCGGCGATGGCGATTGCGATTGCCAGGCCTATTCCTGGAATCACCCCGAGCACGGCAACACCGACAAAGCAAACGATCGCCAACCAGAACTCCCACCGCTGAATGCGATAGATTCGTTTCAGGTCAGTGATCTCGATCAAGCCGATCGCCGAGGTGATGACTACGGCGGCCAATGCTGCGCTCGGCAAATGCTGAAGGAGATTTGGCGCCGCCAGCAAGAGCACGACGATGGCAAGCGCGCCAACGACGCTGGTGAGTTGGGTGCGCGCGCCGGCGGCTTCCGCAACGGGTGTACGCGAACTGCTGCTGCTGATCGAGAAGCCCTGAAAAAAACCGGTCGTCAAATTGGCAACGCCAAGGCCCACCAATTCCTGGTTGGGATCGACCCACGTCCCCAATCGTGCGGCATAGGCCCGTGAAAGCACACTGGTGTCCGCAAATGATATCAGCGCGATTGCGCAGCCGCCGACCAGCACAGGGGCGATGTCGCCGTAGCTGATCCAGGGAACGACGAAACCCGGCAGCCCCTGAGGAAGCGGACCCAGGACTTTCACGTCATAAGGCGCTGCGAGACCCAGCGCGCCGACGACAACCGTCGCGCCAAGGACCGCGATCAGAATGCCTGGAAGACGCTTGTTGTTCTTGAGAAGGAGGATCACGATCAACGTGCCGAGCCCTATTCCGAACGCGACCCAGTTTGTCCGTCCCTCATGGATTGCGTTGCCGATCGCCAACAAACTGCGGAGCGGTCCTTCGCTCTCAATCGAGAAGCCCATGAGCTTCGGCAGCTGGCTGATCAATACGGTCAACGCGATTCCGTTCATGTAGCCGTAGCGTATCGGCTTAGAGAGAAGCTCGGTCACGAAGCCCAGGCGCGCGACACCCGCCAGAATGCAGACCACCCCCGAAACGATCGCCATCATGCCGGCGAGCGTCGCCGCCCGCAGCGGATCACCGCCGGACAACGGAGCGACAACGCCGAGGATGACCCCTGCCAGAGCAGAGTCCGGACCGAGGACGAGGATACGGCTTGGGCCGAACAACGCGTAGACCAGCAGCGGCACGATCGTTGCGTACAGACCATAGATGCCGGGCAAGCCTGATGCCGCCGCGTAGGCAATTCCGACCGGGACCAGCATTGTCGCCAGGACGATCCCGGCGAAGACATCATGCGGTAGCCACGCAGCCTCATATCGACGAAGCGTGTCGAGCCCCGGCAGCCAGTGGATCCAATGCTTCATCGGCGATCACCCCAAGCCCGGTCGGGGCCCGTTGGCCGTGCTTGATGCGCTGGCCGAGATCGGCGCGGCTGGAATCCAGCGGAGGCTAATACGCCCTTGGCAAGCTGAACAGTGGCACGGGGGCACGCGAGCGATGCAGAATGCAGTGCAAAATCCGAGGCACCGTCGTCTGCCGCGCCGCAATCACCGAGAACAAATCTGTAGAATTGCGCAATCACACGAGAGGGCCACGGCGAAATCCTCGCCGCGGCCCTGACGTGTCGGCCTCAGTGCATGTGACCAATCAGATAGCCGCCACCGATCACGAGAACAGCGGGCACGGCCCAGAGAATGAAGACTGGTGGCATCGTGACCTCCCTCAATTCGACGTGCAGACCTTGACGGTCTTCATCCCAGCCTCGGCCTCGGTGCGCGATTTGTAGATGGTGCCGGCCGGGCCGACGACGGTCATCGACGATTCCGTCGGCCTCTTGTCGACGACGGTGCATTTCTTCGTCTTGACGTCCTGGACGACGTAGAACTCGTCGGCCGCCAACGCCGGCGCGACGAAGGCGGCGATCATCACCGCTGCGGTTGCGATTCTCAGTCTCATTGTTCCTCTCCTCCAATTGCCGAACCTGTTGGCTTCGGCAGTTCGACAACAGGAAAAAATGGCAGATCGTTCCTTTCAAAGTTCCGCTGGTGGTCGTTGCTCGCAATGAACGTCCGTCGTGGACGTCAGCAGCGCGAAACTCAACCGCCGATCCGGACGCGGAATGCAGCGCAAAATCGCTCGACCCGGATTTCTCGGCAAACTGGAAAACCCGTGGCGCAACGCGGAGGCTGCCCGTATGCTCCTGCATGATCCGGCGGCGTCGCGCCGGAACCAGGGCGCCCGCGTTGTCAAAGTTCACACTGCCCGTACGGCTCGCTCTCCTCGTCATGGGGACGATGCTGCCCTTGATCGTCTTCGCCGTCGGCATCGTCTTCTACAATTACACCCAGGACCGCGGCGACGCGAACCGCCGCGTGCTGGAAACGGTGCGCAGCATACGCCTGGTGCTCGATGCCGAGGTCCAGCGGATGACCGGGGGCTTGCAGGTCCTCGCGCTCACCGACGCGCTGCGCAGCGGCGACTTCCAGAACTTTCGCCGCATCGCCTCGGGCTTTCTCGACCAGTACGGCAAGGATGGCGTCGTGCTGGTCTCGGATCGCAAGGGACGGCTGTTGTTCTCCTCGGCGACAGAGGACACCGCGGGCCTTCCATTGCGCAACAACACCGAAATCGTGGAGAAGGTCTTCGCGACCAGGTTGCCGCAATATTCCGACCTGTTCCTCGGCGCGATCAAGCAGCGCCAGGTCGTCACCGTCGAGGTCCCCGTGTTGCGCGATGGCGAAGTGATGTACGCCCTCACCTTCAGCCCGCCGCTCGACATCTTCCAGACGCTGGTCGAGAAGCAACGGCCCGGTGAGCACTGGACGGTATCGCTGCTGGACAGCAAGGGCATCGTGTTCGCACGCGCGCCCAACCCGGGCGACACGTTCGGCAAGCGCGCCACGTCATCGCTCTATGACGAGATGTTCCGCAAGGGCGAGGCGTCCTTGTCGGCGGTCTCGCTCGACAACGTTCCGCTCAGCGCTGCGTATACGCGATCGCGGCTGACAGGCTGGACGGTTGCCGCGGGCGTCGCCGAGGGCTCGCTGGTCGCGCCGCTCTGGCGCAACATCGCGATTACGAGCCTGATCGGCGGTGCGCTGCTCCTGATCGGGCTTGCCTTCGCCTTGCGGATGGCCGCCACCATCGCGCGCGGCGAAATGCTGCACAATCTGCTCATCGAAGAGCTCAACCATCGCGTCAAGAATACCCTCGCCTTGATGCAGGCGATCGCAGTGCAGTCGTTCCGCAGCGCAAGCCGCGACGAGCGTACCAAGTTCGAGGGGCGCCTCGGCGCGCTCGCGGAAGCGCACAATCTCCTCAGCCAGGAGAAGTGGCAGGGCTCAGGCCTGAAGGACGTCGTTGCCCGCGCGCTGGACCCGTTCCTGCTGAACAATCCGGACCGCATCCGGATGAACGGACCGGCGGTGCCGCTGTCGCCGCGCCTCGCCGTCGTGCTGTCGATGATCATCCACGAGATGGCGACCAATGCGGCCAAATATGGCGCGCTGTCCAACGAGACAGGCACGGTGACGCTGGACTGGGAGGTCACCGGAGTGATAGCCAAGCCGCGGCTGCGGCTGATCTGGACCGAGCGGGGCGGCCCGCCGGTGAGCGCGCCTGTGCAACGCGGCTTCGGCTCCCGCCTGATCGAGCGCAGCGCGCGCGATCAGCTCGGCGGCGAAGCGACGGTGGATTTTCTGCCGCGCGGCGTCGTCTACACGATCAGCTGCGCGCTGGACGAGCCGCGGTAGCGAATGAACCTACTTTGCATGGGGTTGTTTTCGATATTTTGTTGCCCGGCCTGGGGCCCTGATCAGTCCTAACCGATCGTCTGGAGCACCGGAAAAGTCTCCAGCAGCCAGATGCTCATGTTGCTGATTGCGCCCGTGAGAAAGAAAATGCCGGTGATCACCATGAGCACGCCCATGGCCCGCTCGACATTGACGAGATGGCCCTTCATGCGCGCAAACAGCGCCGAGAACTGCTCGATCAGGAGCGCTGCTATCAGGAAGGGAATGCCGAGCCCCGCGGAATAGACCGCGAGCAGGCCGGCCCCCTTGGTCACCGTCGCCTCCGCCGCGGCGATCGAGAGGATGGCCGCGAGGATCGGCCCGATGCACGGCGTCCAGCCGAAGGCGAAGGCAAGCCCCATGATATAGGCGCCCCACAGACCGACCGGCTTAGGGATCGGCAGCCGCCCCTCGCGCATCAGCAGGCTGATGCGCGTCAAACCGAGGAAGTGCAGGCCCATCACGATGATGACGACGCCGGCGAGGATCGAGAGCTCCGCCGACCAGGCGCGGATCACGCTGCCGATCAGCGAGGCGCTGGCGCCCAGCGCAATGAAGATGGTCGAGAAGCCAAGCACGAACAGCAGCGCCGACATCATGACCGCGCGCCTGGAGGCGGACGGCTGCCCGTCACTTTCGACGTGCTCGATCGTGGCGCCGGTCAGATAGATCAGATAGGGCGGGACCAGGGGCAGGACGCAGGGCGAGAGGAAGCTGACGAGGCCGGCAAGCAGCGCCGCCGTGATCGAAACGTTTTGCATGATGCAGTCGTGGCCATCTCCAGGCCCGCACCGCGCGCAAGGGGAGCGCGCCGGAGTTTGGGCCCAACGGCCCCTGGTGTAACCGATGCAGGGTAATGCGCAACAGAGGCGCTGGAAACCAAGGCTCCTCCCGATGCCGCCTGTGATCACAGATGCGGCATCGGGACACGCACAAATCTCGCGGATGCGAGAGATGGCGGCGCGGTTATTTCACCACGCGGAGCAGCGGACGCCGGGGCTGGTCCTGCGTCTGCTTGGAACGGGAGGCGGATTCGCTGGCAGCGCCCCGCAGCATTTCGTCGCACAACGCCCGAAGCTCGGCATTGTCGACGCCTTTGAGTTTCATCCGCAAATCGAGGATGGCAATCGAGAGCAACTCGACCGACTCGCGCACGTGGTTCTCACTGAGAACCCGACGGCACTCCTCGAGCGTTTCGAGCACCGACTGCAATTGTTCATCTGAATGCGACACCGGAGTTCTTTCGTTAGTTCAACCTGTGAGAATGAATGGCAACGATCCCCGCGCCTCCTACGTGCGGGCGAAGATAGCACGACGGATCCAAGCCTTCGAACACGATTTCAGCGCATCCAGGCTCGAATATCGAAGTTCCGCTGCAAGAAAAGCGTTGCGTGACCGCCAGAACACGGCGCATCAGCGTAATTGGACTTCCCGGCAGTGCTTGCGGCGCAGGAGACCATAAGGAGGCGGGCGCGAAGCCGGACTTGCGACCCATAGCCTCCGATTTCGGGAGGCCCGACCACACAGTGTTCTCAAGGCTCGCAACTAAACGCACGCGACACCCCTCATCCGGACGATCGACCGCCCGATTCCCAGTCCCTGGCGCACTCAAATACCTCCCACGACGCGGTAAGTATGGCGCTCAAAACTCGCCACCCCCGCAACCCGCCGTGGTTGTGGTTTGTCCAAGATTCTGCCAGTTTAGCCAGCTGAAAGGACTTGTATGCACCTCTTGGCGGAAAGGGGCGTTCCTCTGGAAGAACGCCAGAAAGCACTCCTCGGCGGCCTCTCGGATTGGGACGCGGCCAGGATATTCCTTGAGGTCGTGCGCTGTGGCAGCTTCCGCTCGGCAGCAGAGCGCCTTTCGCTCTCCATTAATGCCGTCCGTCGGAAGATCGACGATTTCGAGCGCCAGATCGGCGCCACCCTGTTCACCCGCGACGTCCACGGCACCCATTTGACCGATGAAGGCGCATTGGTGGTCTCGGCCGTGGAGCGGATGGAGGCTGCGACCTTCGACGTGCTGCGCGCCAGCGACACGCTCGCCGGCACGTCCGGCGAGGTGCGGGTCGCCGTCACCGAGGGACTCGGCACCTTCTGGCTGGCGCCGCGGCTGGTCGAATTCCAGCAGAGCTATCCGAACATCCTTGTCGACCTGCACTGCGCGATGCGCTCGGCCGATGTCTCCCGACACGAGGCCGACGTGGCCATCCATCTGTCGCGCCCCTCGGCGCTCGACATCAAGCTGGTGCGGCTCGGCCGCATGCATCTGATGTTCTGGGCGGCCGAAAGATACATTCAGAAACATGGCGCGCCACGCACGGCTCACGAATTGATCAAGCACCGCCTGGTACTGCAATTCGCCGACCAGATCGCCGCCAAGGAAACATTCGAGAGCTTCTTCCCGGGCGTTGCTGAGCGTGACCTTCTGGTCATGAAGACCAACGTCTCAAGCGCCAACTACTGGGCTGTCGCAAACGGCGCCGGAATCGGCGTATTTCCGAGCTATGCCATCGCGCTTGGCGGGAAGTTGATACCACTGGAGGTCGCATTGAACCGACCATTGGATATCTGGTTGTCCTACCATCCCGGTAGCGGCCGGATTCCAAGGGTGCGGCACATGATTGACTGGCTCATCGAAGCCTTCAATCCGGCTCGCTTCCCGTGGTTCAAGGATGAATTCGTGCATCCGCGCGAATTCAAGGAAGTGTACATGGGCGAACCCCTGACCCAACTCTTCGGGGGATTTTCAACCGAAGAACGGTGAGAAAAAGTATGAAAACAGCGGCGAAGAGAATGAAGCAGCGCAGTGCCGGCAAGCCGGACATTGAGCTTGGCAAGCGGATCAGGTTGCGGCGCGTCGAGATGAAAATCTCGCAGGCTGAGCTTGGCGAGAAGCTCGGCGTGAGCTTCCAGCAGGTCCAGAAGTACGAAAAGGGCGTCAATCGTGTCGGCGCGGCCCGTCTGCAGCAGATCGCTTCGGCGCTCGATGTGCCCGTGACCTTCTTCTACGACGGCGACAACAAGGCGCGCGAAGTCGAGAGCCTTCTGTTCCTCGACAGCGCCTTCAGCCTCCGGTTGCTGCGCGCCTACAGCAAGATCAAGGACCAGACGGTGCAGCGTCAGCTCGTTTCGCTGATGGAATCGATTGCTGCGAACGAGGGCTGAGCGATCGACGGCTGGGCAGTCGGCCGTCCATCGGATTTGATGTTCAATCCGCCGCGTCGCGGGGGCGCGGCTGGATTGGACAAGACTTCGCCGCGCGCCGGACGCGCGGCTTTTGCTTTTTTGGGCCTCCCCTGGACGATCCCCAAGCTTTTCGTCTGTTTCCGGCGCGATTTTCACGAACCGATCCGAGCCTTCGAGCGACCAAATCGAGGGCGCATAGGCCGGGACGCCTGCGTTTAATCGGACCGCAATCCCCATGCCCTAACCTGCGGCCGCCTCACGAATTGCCAAAAGCCGCGCCCGCGGCACTGCTGCAAGAAGACCATCATGCGAGCGCCCGTTCAGGCCTCGTCTTTCCAAGGGAAGATCAGACACATGTTGAAGCGCCAAGCCATGATCGTTGCGGTTGGCCTCTTCGCGAGCGCCTCGGCTCTTGCGCAAACCGAAACCACCGGTCAGGCCGGCGCCGCCAAGCCCGCTGCCGCAGCGCCGGCCGGAACGATGCCCTCTATGGCAAATCCGGCGCACACGGCCGCGCCGAAGGCTGCCACGACACCTGCCTCGACGCCCGAGTCACGATCGGCCGCCGCGCTTGCGCTGTCGCATGAGCCGACCTTCGACGAAGGCTCGGTCCAGCGGATCAAGGACGCCGCGCTGAGCTACTCCGACCTCGCCGTGCGCGGCGGCTGGCCGACGCTTCCTGCGGACGCGAAATTCGCCCTCGGCACACAGGGGCCCAATGACGAGTTGCTGCGCAAGAGGCTGATCGCCTCCGGCGACCTCGCCGCCGACAAGGCAAGCGGCGCCTTCGACGAGACGCTGGCCGAAGCCGTGAAGCGCTTCCAGGCAAGGCATGGCCTGGCCCCGACCGGCATGGTGACGCCGCGCACGATCGCCGCGATGAACGTCCCAGTGCAAAAGCGCATCCGGCAACTCGAGGCCTCGCTGGAGCGGCTCCAGAACACGAACTTCGGCTTCGGGCAGCGCTATGTCGTGGTCAACATCCCCGCAGCCTTTGCCGAGGCAGTCGAGAACGACGTCGTGGTGCGGCGCTATCGCGTGATCGTCGGCAAGACCGAAAAGCCGTCGCCGACGCTGACGGCCGAGATCACCGGCGTCGTGCTCAATCCGACCTGGACCGTGCCGTCCTCGATCGCCAAGACCGAAATCTCCGCGCATATGCGCAAGGATCCGACCTATCTGTCGCGCATGCATATGGAGGTGCTCGACGGGCACGACAATCCGATCGATCCGAATTCGGTCGACTGGTCGGGCACCCACGCGCCGAACTTCACCGTGCGCCAGCAGAACGGCACGTTCAATGCGCTTGGCGCGGTCAAGATCGACATGCCGAACTCCTATTCGGTCTACATGCACGACACCAACCAGCGCAATCTGTTCAGCGACGACTACCGCTTCGATTCCCATGGCTGCTCGCGCGTCGACAATGTGCGCGATCTGGCGGCCTGGTTGCTCAAGGACCAGCCGAAGTGGAACCGCGCCGCGATCGACGCGGAAATTGCCACCGGACAGCATCTGGAAGTCCCGATGGCCAGGAAGGTCCCGGTGGCCTGGATCTACCTGACGGCGTGGATGACCAAGGACCAAACCATCCAGTTCCGCAGCGACGTCTATAACCAGGACGAGCAACTGCTCGAGGCGACCGCCGAGGAAGCCGCATTCTTCAGCAATGCGGCCAACCATCCGTTGACCGCGCATATGGCGCAGTAGGCGCCGCGGCATGGCCGGCCGATCAAAATCTGAAAAACAACCCCATGCAAAGTAGCGAGAGGGCTGCCGACGCATTGCGGATTTAACGAAATGCCCTTGACACGTCGGGCAAATCAGGGGCAATAGTCGATCATCGCGCAATCTACGAAAGGACAACCGTGGCCTGCCCAGGAATGGGCCCGCCCTGGTTGACGTCGCCGCAGCGGCGGCCGCACATTGCAACGCTCGAAACAAGCGGGTGCGCGAATGGCAGACCTTTCCACGACAGGCGAGATTTCATTCGCCGACGGCAAGATCCTCAAGACGATCACCGACGCCGTCGGCGTGATCACCTTCAACAATCCCGACAAGCACAATGCGATGTCGCTGGAGATGTGGGAGGGGTTTGGCCAGGCGCTGACGAGCTTGCGCGACGACGACGCGGTGCGCGTGGTGATCCTGCGCGGCGCCGGCGGCAAGGCTTTCGTGTCGGGAGCCGACATCAGCCAGTTCGAGAAGCAGCGCCACGACGCGGCAGCCTCCGAGGACTATGCGAAACGCAGCGCCGCGCAGCGGGCGCTGCTCGCCGACTACCCCAAGCCGACGATCGCCTGCATCCAGGGCTTTTGCCTCGGCGGCGGCATGCAGGTCGCAATGCTCGCCGATATCCGCATCGCCGCCGCCAGCAGTCAGTTCGGAATCCCCGCGGCAAGGCTCGGCATCGCCTATGGCTTTGACGGCTTGCGCCACCTTGTCTCGCTGGTCGGACCATCCTGGGCACGACTGCTCATGTACACGGGAATGCGGATCGATGCCGCGGAGGCGCTGCGGATCGGGCTCGTCGAGCGCGTCATCCCCGACGATCAGCTCTGGGGCGAGACGATGGCGATCGCCGAGACGATTTCAGAGAATGCGCCGCTCGCAATCAGGGCCGCCAAGATCACTATTTCCGAGGTGCTGAAGGACGAAAGCCAGCGCGACATGGACGCGATCAAGGCCATCGGTACCGCCTGCATGGACAGCGAAGACTTTCGCGAGGGCCGCCAGGCCTTCATGGCAAAGCGCAAGCCGCAGTTCCGGGGGCGGTGACGACTGCCTCTCAGGCCGGATTGAGCCGCCGCCAGCCCGGAGCGAGTTGGACTCGCGCTCGCTCTACGACCTCCGTCGTTGCGGGCACAGCGAAGCATCTGGTCTGACTCCGCGAGAAGATTCTGGATTGCTTCGCTGTGCTCGCAACAGCAATGACGGCGTGGATACGAGTGAGCGTCACAATCACGGCGTCATCGCCCGACTCGATCGGGCGATCCAGTACGCCGCAGCAGATGCGATGAATCTCGACGCCTCTAGAATACTGGATTCCTCGCATTCGCGGGGAATGACCGCGAGCCTATGAGACGTAGCGCCAAGTCTAGCCGCTATTTGGAACCGCTCGCACATCGGACGTGAACCGATATTCAGGAAGATTAAATTCCTCGCGGGCCCGTTCGCATATTGCAACCAAACTGATCGCGCGACGGTTCTCTCGGCACCAACGAGGGAGATTGTGATGAAAATCAGGTTTGCTGTGCTTGGACTGGCGGCCATGGGCGGTGTTGCGCTCGCGTCGGGGCAGGCTCTGGCGGCAATGCCGAATGGCATTCCGCAGGCCGATCGTATCGCCAGCGGCCCGGCCGCCAATGTCGATCAGGTCCGCATGGTGTGTAACGCGTGGGGCCGTTGCTGGTGGCGCCCGAACTATTACCGCGCCTACGGCTTTTATGGTCCGCGCCGCTTCGGACCTCGCCCGTGGGGCTGGGGTCACCGTCACTGGCGCCGCTGGTGACCGACGAAGGGGCCTAGTGGGCCCCTTTTTCATGTGAAGCATTCCGATAAGGACGTGGACCCATTAGCGCGGAGCCATAGCCTGATCGAAGCGAATTGGACGCGCTGGGATAAGGCCGCGCTTCGCGATGCTGAGCGTTGCAAGCGCGCGCCGCGTTTGTCAGCCGCCGATCACCACATCACCCGGCACGCCATCTTCGTCGGCGTGATCGTTATTCACCACCAGTATGGCCACCGCCACCCCTCATAGAGGATCCACGACGACACCAGGGGCGGGCCGTATGGATCGACCCGATCGTCTTCAGGGCGATAACGATATCGTGGAACAATATTATAATCCCACGGAGTCGGCCTGAGCACGGGCGCCGTGACAACAAGCCTCTGC